>JBQTGW010000321.1:0-5209 GCA_052390495.1 Pseudonocardiales bacterium | reverse complement strand
GCGTGGGCGGCGAGGCCGATCGAGCTGGGCAACACCGGGGCGCGGATTCCTCCGGCGGTGCTGGGGCCGGACCTGCTCCCGGTGCTCGCGGAGGCCGACCAGACGGGTTGGGCTCCGGAGTTGGTGGTGTTGTCGGCGGTGGCGCACGGCGGGGACCCGGCCCGTCGGGGGGTGCTCGACGTGCTGGTCGGGGCACTCGCGCTGGTCGAGACCGAGCATGCGGTCTTGTACGCTGAGTTGGTCTTCGCTGCGCTGCCCGCGGCGGCGCGACGCCATCTGGAGGCACTGATGTCGACCCACACCTACGAATACCTCAGTGAGTACGCCCAGAAGTTCGTCGCCCAAGGCGAAGCCCAAGGCGAAGCCAAGGGTGAGGCCAAGGCCGTGCTCACGTTCCTCGACGCCCGGGGTATCTCGGTGACCGAGGAAGCCCGCGCCCGGATCAGTGGGTGCCGCGATCTCGGCCAGCTCGAGGTGTGGGTGCGCCGGGCGGCCACCGCGGACTCGGTCGACGACCTGTTCCGCTGACGGTCGGCGGCGCTCCACGGACCTACACCGGCTCGACCGTGATGTGGCGGTAAGGGGCGCTGAGCATACCCAGGTCGTCCTCGTCGCCGGTGACAACGACGCCACCGCCCGACTCCACCGCCAGCGCAACCACGTGCGCATCGACGATCATGGCCGAGCCCGCCCCAGCGGCGGCCAGCACCCCACCCACGATCCGCGCGAGACGGCGGTCGGTATCTCGACTGTCGAGAGAACCGCGCTCGCGCGCCAGGCAAGCATCGACCAGCTGATTATGCCCGTGCCCGCGATAGAGCTCGGCGAGCACGAGCGATGGGACGAACGCGTCGCGCCCGAGCAGCCGCGCCCTGCGCAGGATCCGTCGGACCTTCTGCTTGCGGATCGAGTCCGGGCCCGCCAACGCGTTGAACGCCTCCGAGTCGAGGGCCACGATCACGCGACGCCACCGAGAAGTCGATCCAAACGCGCATCCGCGGCGGGATCGTCGGGTAACGGCCCGTCCTGCTCGTCGAGCGCATCAAGCAGCGCGTCCAGCCTCTCACCTCGCTGACGCCTTTCGAGTAACTCCCAGCCGGCGTCGTTCAGCTGCGAGGAAACGTTCCCGGCCCGATCCAGGGCGGCCACGAGCTCCTCGTCGATCGTGATCGTGATCTTCCGCTTGCTGACCATAGGTTCATCCTACCGAAGTACATCCTGGACGGACGCCAATCTGGCGGTGAACCTCAAACTGGTCGACCAGGTCCGCGCGATCGCCACCAAACACGACGCCGCTCCGTCGCAGGTGGCACTGGCCTGGGTGCTGGCCCGCGGCGAGGACATCGTCCCGATCCCCGGCACGAAGCGGCGCCGGTACCTGGAGGAGAACGTCGGCTCGCTGGATCTCGTGCCCGATGCCGAGGACTTGGCCCTGCTGTCCGACCTCCAACCGGCAGGCGAACGCTACCCGGATATGACCTCGGTCAAAGGCGACACCGCGCCACTGCGGACCTGAGCTACCGGATGCGAGTCTCGATGACCTTGACGATGAACCCATTGGCCAGCGGCGGCGTGGTATCTCATGGCGTACCGCCCGTCCTGACGTGAGGCCGACCGGCCGCCGGGAGCCGAGGGGCGTGCGTCGTTCAACCGGCGGCCGGCCGGGGTCTGTGGGCCGGGCCCGCTCACTACGAACCGTCCGAGGATCGCCCGTGCCATCTTGGCCGCTTCGAACTGTGCCAGGCGCACACCGAGCTTGTTGTCGCCATGCGGGTAGAGCAGCCACCCGCCGGTGCGCTTGGGGTCACCAAAAGCACGGCACTGAGTGCCGGAGGGATCCGGCGCTTCTCCGGACTCGCGACTACCGGGTGCGGGCGTCGATGAGGGCGCCGAGGCCGTCGAAGACGCGCTGGAGGCCGAATTCGTAGGCGTGGTCGGGGTGGAAGGCAGTACCGTGTGCGGCACCGGCGGCGGCACCCACGCGGGCGGCCGTGGGGTAGCTGTTCGCGTCGAACACCCGGGCGAGCAGGGGTTGGTTGGCGGCCCACCATTGCTCGTCGTTCATGGCGCTGTCGCGTTGCGCGGTCCGGGCGTCGGTCGCTGCCCGAGCGGCGGCTTGGACGAAGCTGAGCAGGTACGTCAGGGCGTCGTCCAGCTCGACGTCGTCGAGCCCTAATCCCTCGAACGCCCGCAGCTCGTGCTCGTACTTGGCCATCAGGCCGGGCCCGAGTGGCGGGCGCACGGTTGATACCGCGGCGACCCAGGGATGGCGGTCGAACAAAGCCCGGTTCTCGCGGGCGACCGCTTCCACCCGGGTGCGCCACGGTTCGGCGGCGCGGTCGATGCGCGGCATCTGCTGGTAGACGGTGTCGAGCATGAGGTCGAGCAGTTCGGCTTTGCCCGGGACGTAGGTGTAGAGCGACATCGGTGCGACGTCGAGGGCCGCGGCGACCCGGCGCATCGTCACCGCCTCCAGCCCCGCGGTGTCCGCCAGCTCAATGGCTGCTGCGACGACCTCGTCGATGGTGCGGCCTTGCTTCGGGCCACGCCCCGAGGCGCCGTAGCCGGGTTGCCGCCACAGCAGTTCGAGAGTGCGGGAGGGCTCGCCTGCGCTACTGCGTTCGTCGGGCACGGGAACATCCTCTCGCAGCCAACGCTGTACTGTGTATAGTGTACTCCGTACGACGTCAGGCCGCTGGCCGACGTGTCCCGCTGCCCCGAGGAGCGCCCGTGAAGATCACCTCATCCGCCGTGTCGTTGAACGTCGAGGACGTCGCCGCGTCCAGCGCCTTCCTCATCGAGCACTTCGGCTTCCACGAGGAGAGGTCGGCCGACGGCTTCGCCTCGCTGGCCCGCGAGGACGTCGGCATGAACGTCATCTACCTGCGGCGGGGCCTGCCGACGCTGCCCGCCGACCAGCGCGACGACCACGCCAAGGGCCTGATCCTCGCCTTCGTGGTCGACGACCTGGAAGGCGAACTGGCCCGGCTGCAAGCCGAAGGCGTCCCCATCACCATGCCGCTGACCGGCGAAGAATGGGGCGAGCGCGCCTTCCAGGTACGCGACCCCAACGGCATCATCGTCCAACTCATCGACTGGAACGCTCCACCAGCACATGATTAATGGCGCTGACCAGGCAGGACGGGGTTGGCAGTGGGTAACTCACCCGTCCGGATCAGCGGCTGTCGACAGACTCCTAGGCCACGCCGTAGCGCCTGATCCAGATCGTGCACGATCAGGCGGCGGTGACTGAGCGTAGGTTCACCCCGGAGGCCAGTACAATCCGCCCTTACTGAGAAGGCCAGTCACGCTGAGGTCGTTCCATTTCAGGGGGAATTCGATGGCTCTTCCCTTCTGGACGTCAGTTGCAGTCACGTATCTTCCGGAGGGGACGGGGCGAACGGAAAACGGGCCACACCGCTGAAACTCACCAGCGGTTGCAAATGTCAGTGTGCAGGCTTCGAGTGTGTCGTCGAAGCGTTGCTCGCTTTCTTTGTCGCGTAGCCACACGTGCGCTGTGACCGTAACGGGTTCCCGAGCCTTCACGTTGACACTGATCTTCAACCCATCCCTGTAAGAGGCAATGCACGGGGCGATTTCCACCGGCGTGTCATGCTCAGCCTCCTCAAAATCGCGGCATACAGTACCGGGCGCCTCCTGGACAAACGCCTGAGAATCGTCTGGTACAGCGTCGTTCGTCTCAGGAGTTGAGCCGAGAAACCAAGTTTTGAGAGGGGCGCTGATAACGATCACTAGAATTCCGCCAATAACGGTAACCAGAATTCCACTAATAAAAGTGGCGAAGCGGATCTTGACGAGAATTGCACCAACAGCACGAACAGCACAGGAGATCCCCATCAGGATCGAACGCCAGAACTTCCTACGCGTGCGCAGATAACTCGAATTATCGCTATCCACGGCCACGGACGCTTTTTCCTCCATCCGAACACTCCCCGTCCCGCGTCTGTCAGGCGCTTACAAGGTGTCCATGAAGCATGGTTATCACCAACGGCGGGTACCGTACCTCAGGGCTCCGGCTGAGCAACCACCGCATCCACGCACGACCCCAAGCCCTACTGGTGTTCCGGCTGCTGCCCAACGGGCTCCCCCACCGCGACCTCCACGGCCTGCTCTCCGGCATCCCTTGATGACCCGGCTCACGCCGTGGAACCGCGCGGTACCACCCAGATCTGATTGAGTTCGGAGACTTCGACGATGTGCTCGTAGTCCGCGTCGTAGTGCAGCACGACTGCGCCGTACACGATGGCGGTGGCGGCGATCACCAGGTCGTTGACGCCCACAGCCCGGACCAGGCCGCCGCGCCCCAGGGATGCCTGCAGCGTCACCGCCAGCGCTTGGACATCAGCAGTGATCGGGAGCCGCCGCAGAGCGTTGATCAGCTCCATGACCTGGGCGTACTGTTCATCGCTTACCACGCTGTGCCCGGCATCCAAGGTGATCGGCAGATAGGTGGCGAACGCCCGCAGTGCGTCGGCAACCTGCGGCTGTTGTGGCAGGCGCTGGAACACGCTGTTGTCGACCAGGTACAGCGTCATCGCCGGGCGTCGACCAGCACGTCGGGGTCGGCGAGTCCCGGCAGGCACAGCGCGGTCGCCGTCTTGCCCACGCCCTTCGGCCCCTCGATCGACAAGGCAGGTACGTGATCGATCGGCTGGTGCGGCAGCTCCACTAGGGTCGGGCCGCTGGCGGTATCCGAGCACGACCGGCGGAGGTGAACCGATGATCTGGCGGGATCGCCTGCGCAACCTTGTGGACGGCGACCGTTTCCAGCGGTTCATCGTCGCGGTGATCGTGCTCAACGGGATCACGCTGGGGCTGGAGACCTCCGATCGGATGGTCGCCGAGTTCGGCGGTCTGCTGCACGCGGTGGATTCGATCGCGCTGGCGATCTTCGTGGTGGAGCTGGTGCTGCGCCTGACCGCCCACGGGTGGCGCTTCTTCCGCGACCCGTGGAGCGTGCTCGACTTCGTGATCGTCGCGGTCGCGCTGATCCCCGCATCCGGGGCGTTCTCGGTGCTGCGGGCCTTGCGGATTCTGCGGGTGCTGCGGCTGGTCGCGCTGGTGCCGAGCATGCGGGGGGTGGTCTCGGCGTTGCTCACCGCGGTGCCGGGGATGGCATCCATCGCCGCACTGCTCGGTCTGCTGATCTACGTCGCCGCGGTGATGGCCACCCAACTTTTCGGCGCCG
>JBQTGW010000320.1:0-11136 GCA_052390495.1 Pseudonocardiales bacterium | reverse complement strand
TAATTCCGCCTCCCCGCTGAACATCGCGTTGAACGCGTCGCTGGTGGCGTACCGTTCCACCAGCGCGCTGCCTGGTACGACCAGTGTGGGGCGGATCGGGTCGGAGTCAGGCCCCTCGTTCCCAAAGCCTTGGAAGGTCGGGCGTCGGGGTACTCGGCGCCCAGCAGGAACGCCAGCTCAGCGGGCCGTGCATGGGCACATCCCAGCACGATCGACGCGGGTCAGCCGGGTGTGTCGTGCGGGCGGTTCCGGTGGACGACGATCGCAGCCGGACCGAGCTCGACGTAATCGGCTTCGGCCAGGCTGGCGACGACCGCGTCGAGGTTCCGGGTGAAGAGCGTTATGAGTGCGTCGTTCGTGATGTTTCCGGTTGCTACGACGAGGAGTCGGCGAGGTCGCCCGTTGAGGAGGTGGCTGTCGCGGAAGTCTGCGTCCTTGGTCACGACGACTCGGCCGTCGGCATCCGCACGAGCACTCACCTCAGAGTCTGTTGTTCGGTTGCCCGCAGGTAGTTCTGAGGTGTGCAGAGAATCGTGACCTGCATCGGTGAGCAGTCGAGCGAGCCGTGGTGGAAGCTGCGCGTCTACCAGGAACTTCACGCCGCCCCGAGGGGGATGGTGCGCTTGCGGCCGGATGCGAGTGCGCCGAACTCGAGTGCGGCGAGCAGGTCGTCACGTTCGAGATCCCGGTGATCGGTGAGAACCTCGTCGATCGTCATTCCCGAGGACAGCAGCTCGAGGAGGTTCTCAACCGGATACCGGAGGCCACGGACAGTCGGCTGACCGTGGCAGATGTCAGGATCCGAGGTGATGCGCCCAAGCTGCGACATGCGGCGAGGATACCGGCATGCGCGCCCGCGTGCAGACACCCGTCGTGCGCGCCGCGCCGCCCACGCCGCCCTGCCCCGCGCCGCCCGCGCCGCCCTGGCCCCGCGCCACCCTGCCCGCCATCTCCCTGGCCAGCGGGCTCCCGGCCCTTCTCCGAGGACCGGCCGAACACCATCCGCTTGAGCACCGCCAGCTCCGCAGCCATCTGCTCAAGCTCAGCGTCGCGCTGCGCAAGACGCTCACGCAGCCAGGTGTTCTCCCCGGTCAGCTCCTCCGCCAACGCCGCCAGCCGCTCGTTGGCCACTAGCGCCCGCGACAACCCATCCCTGAGCTGCGCGACAGCATCCGCCTCCACAACCACCCCGGCAGCAGTCACAGACCACAGCAAACACCCCCAGACACCCACAATCACCCATCCCACCCGGCGTGTCCCACCCCGAGCACCCCACACGAGGCAAACCCCGAACCACAAGACTTCCGACTATTTACGTGCAAGCTGTCCATGAAATCCAACGTGACGCCGTTGCTGGTCTCGACGGGAAGGAACGGGCCGTAAGGAGGGCCGACCGTCAGTCCCAGGACGGTGGCCAGGAAAGCAGCGGATGTTTGCCTTGTCGCGGGCCGCGACGATCGTGTGGCTCAGTTCGACGGACATGGTCTCTCCAGGAATGTCATCGTTGTCCGTTCTCATTGTTCGCTCGTTGGTCACCGGACACGGCCCCGACGGCATTGCGTGCCGAGGTCGGGGGGCGCCGCATGGTCGCGGTGAGGATCGCCAGGCCGGTCACGACCACCGCGCTGAGGCCGGCGTTGAATTGCAGCGCGTGGGTGAACGCCTCGCGGGCGGTGTCGAGCAATGCGACGCCACGTTCGTCGGGTAGTTGCTGTGCCGCGACCACCGCGCCACCCAGGGTTTGCCGGGCGGCCTCGGCCGCCTCGGGTGGGACGCCGGCCGGGACGGTGTCGGTTACCTGGTTGCGGTAGACGGCGGTGCCGATACTGCCCAGCACCGCGATGCCCAGGGCGATCCCGAGCTCAGCGCTGGTCTCGGAGATCCCCGACGCCGCCCCGGCCCGTTCCGGAGGTGCGGACCCGATGATCAGGTCGGTGGTCAGCGCCGTCACCAGACTGACCGCGAAGGACATCACGACGAATCCAGTGACCAGGATCGGGAGCCCGGAGTCCGCCTGGACCTGGGTGAGTATCCCGAAGCCGACAGCCCCGCTCGCCAGGGCGCCGATGATCACGAAGACCGGTGCGACGATTCGGACGAGGACCGGGGCCAGTATCGCTCCGACAAATCCTGCGACGGCTGAGGGCAAGGTCCACAGCCCGGCCTGCAGGGGCGACAGTCCGATCACCAGCTGCAGATGCTGCGCGATGAGGAACTGAGTTCCGGCCAGCGTGAACAGCGAGACCAGATACGTGGTCACTGCCATGCTGAACACGCGGTCGCCGAACAACTGCAGGTCGAGCATGGGATCGGCCAGCTTCTGCTGCCTGCGGATGAACATGGCGCCGATGGTCAGACCGACCACCATGGACAGCGCGGGCAACAATCCCAGGCCGTGGGTGGCGAACTCCTTGAGGCCGTAAATCACCGACAGGATAGCGGCCAGGGACAGTGCGACACTGGCCAGGTCGAGCCGCCCCGCCTCCGGGGCGCGGTACTCGGGCAACAGTACCGGTGCCGTCACGAGCAGCAGCAGCATGAGCGGGACGCTCAGCAGGAACACCGAGCCCCACCAGAAGTGCGCCAGGAGCGCTCCGCCCACCAGGGGGCCGAGCGTGGTTCCGGCCAGCAGGCTCGTCATCCAGAACGAGATCGCGACCGTGCGCTGCTGCGCGTCGAGGAACATGTTGCGGATCAACGACAGGGTGGACGGCATCAAGGTCGCCCCGGCGACGCCCAGCAGGGCGCGGGCCGCGATCAGCATCTCGGAGGTCGTGGAGAACGCCGCGAGCGTCGATGCGAGGCCGAACGCGGTGGCGCCGATCAAGAGCAGTCGCCTGCGGCCGATGCGGTCGCCCAGCGTTCCCATCGTCAGCAGGAACCCGGCGATCAGAAACCCGTAAATGTCCACGATCCACAGCAACTGGGCGCTGTCAGGCCTGAGGTCGGCACTCAACTGCGGCACCGCCAGGTGCAGCACGGTGATATCGAGGCCGATGAGCATGGTGGGCAGGGCCAGCACGGCGAGCCCCGCCCACTCCCGACGTCCAGCTCTGGGGCTGGCACCGGACGGGATCGTCGGCCGCCGCCCATCCTGACGGAGCAGGTATAAGGCCAGCACGGTGAGCCACGCCAAGCCGACGATGATCGCGACGCGTTGCAGCAGCCCACCGATCGGCATGAACGTGGGATGCTGCGAAAAACCGATGCTTGCGAGGACGAAGCAGATCAGGAACATGACTGCGGTCGCGATGGAGTAACCGGCCCACCCCCTGCGGCCGGACTTCGCGAACCGGTAGGCGACCACGAAGCAGGCTGCAGGTAGTGCGGTGAAGACAGGCGTCGAGAAAACATCGTGCAACACGCCGCGGGTGGTGCGGACTGCCACCATCGGAGTCCCCACTGGATAGCCGCTGATGGGATCGGCGGGGAACACGCCGGCACCGACCAGGCCGATGCCGACCAGACCGATCAACAGCGGCGCCCAGACCCCGCCACCGTAGCGGCGCAGCGCCGACCGAAGACCCAGAGCGAGCACAAGTACCAACACTCCGGTGATGACAAAGTTGGCACTCTGCACCCAGCCGGCCCCCCCGAGTGAGAGCGAACTGACCGGATGCCGTAGCGGGCGGTAGCCCGATCGGGTTACGCCCTCGATCAGGAACACGGCCACGAACAGTGGCGGGCCGATCGCCCCGCACGTCAGCAGGACCCGCTCGCTGCGCGGAGTCTTCGTCACCGCCCGTAGCCTACGGCTGAACCGTGCCGAACCGCCCACCGGATCTTGCGCCGTAGCACCATCGTGGCCTCCACGGACCCCTTCACGGACCACAGTACGAACGAAATGAGACTCGGGGTGCACGGTCGGTTACGAGGAAGCCCGAGCTGCCATCACGCGATGCGTGGCGGCCTAGCATGGGGTCGCACAGCCGCCCGTTGACTACAGATCACAGGAGATGAACTACAGATGGTGTTCAAGAAGGTACTCGGCGCCCTCGGTATCGGCGGCCCCTCGGTGGACACGGTGCTCGCCGACCCCCTGGTCCAGCCGGGTGCCGACCTCACCGGCGAGGTCCGCATCACCGGTGGCAAGCACCAGGTGAGCATCGAGCACATCGCCCTCAGCCTGGTTACCCACGTCCACAGTGAACATGGCCCCCAGACAGAGGAGTTCCACCGGGCCGTTGTCGCTGGGCAGTTCCTGCTCGACGCGGGCGAGGACAAGGTTGTCCCCTTCGTGCTGCCGCTGCCGTGGGAGTCGCCGATCACCGAGGTCTACGGTCAGCACCTGCACGGCATGAACCTCGGTGTGCGCACCGAGCTGTCCGTGGCCAAGGCCATCGACAAGGGTGACCTCGACCTGGTCTCCGTGCAGCCGCTGCCGACTCAGCATCGGGTGCTGGAGGCATTCCACCAGCTCGGTTTCCGCTTCAAGAAGGCTGATGTGGAGCGCGGCCGTATTCAGGGCCTGAACCAGCAGTTGCCGTTCTACCAGGAGATCGAGTTCTACCCGCCTGGGCAGGTCGCCGGGCAGGTGAACGAGGTCGAGCTCACCTTCGTGACCAGCCCCAGCGAGCTCGTCGTAGTGCTGGAAGCGGATAAGCGCGGTGGCTTCTTCAGCTCCGGGCAGGACGTGTTCGGTCGCTTCCACGTGACCCACGAGCAGGCGATGGCCACCGATTGGACCGCCGAGCTCTCCGGGTGGCTCCAGCAGGTCGTCGAACGCCGTCACCAGTACTCGGGATCCCAGAAGGGATTCGACGGGGGTCAGTACGGGGCTCAGTACGGGGACCATGACGAGCGCCGCCGAGGCCCCGGCATGGGTGGGATGGTGGCCGGAGCCGCTGCGGGCCTCGCCGGCGGCATGATCTTGGGTGAGGTCCTCGACGGGACCGGTGAGGAATTCTTCGGCGACGAGTAGCCCGTCACCGTCTGTCAGGTGATGGAGATCCCACCGTCGATGCTGATCACCTGTCCGGTCATGAAGTCGCTGTCCAGGAACAGGGGCATGGTGCGGGCCACCTCCTCGGTCGTCCCGAACCTCGGGATGGGTGACTTGCTCCGCATACCGTCCAGGACGGTGGCAGGCAGATCCTTCGTCATGGTGGTCACCATGAAGCCTGGCGACAGAGCGTTGACCGTTACCCCCCGGCGGCCGCACTCGGCGGCCAGCGTGCGGGTCAAGCCGATGACCCCCGCCTTGGACGCCGAGTACGCCGTCTGACCGGCCGTCGCGATCAGGCCCGATGGCGACACCACGTTGATGATCCGTCCCCAGCGTCGAAGGAGCATGTGCCCGACGGCTACCCGTGCGGTATGGAACGTCCCGATCAGGTTCGTGTCGATCACCTGCCGCCAGTCCTGCGGTGACTGCATCGCCATCAGCGCGTCCCTGCGGATGGCGCCGTTGTTGACGAGCACATCGATGGGGCCGAGCGCCGCGCAGATCTGGTGGTACATCTCGGTGACAGCATTCCAGGAGCCGACGTCGCCGGTCACCACGACCGAGTCGTTGGCCAGCTTGTCCGCCACCGCACGGGCCGCCGCCGCCGAGCTGTTGTAGTGCACGGCGACCCGGCAGCCGAGCGCGTCGAGCTCGACGGCCAGGGCCTGCCCGAGCCCGCCGGACGCTCCCGTGACGAGGGCGACCGGGTGTTCCGGACGCGGCCCACCTGGGGCGACAGTCCGGACGGCGCGACGATCATGCTCAGCGGCACGTATCGGATGCAGAGCGAGATCGGCCAGCGGCTGCTCGGTGCCCTGCCCGCGTTGCTGGTCTGGTCGGCCGAAGCCGGGGACGGCACGCTCGTCTCGTTGCTCGCCGCCGAGATGGTCAAGCACGAGCCGGGGCAGGAGCTGGTGCTCGACCGGATTCTCGATCTGGTACTCGTCAGCGTCCTGCGAGCCTGGCTCGCCAGCCCGCAAGCCGGCGCCCCGGCCTGGTATCGGGCTCAGCAGGACCTGGTGGTCGGCGCCGCCCTGCGGCTGCTGCACGATAATCCGGCGCACCCCTGGACGGTGGCCAACCTGGCGGCCAAGGTCGATGTCTCCCGGGCGGCACTGGCCCGCCGGTTCACCGAGCTGGTCGGTGAACCACCCATGACGTACTTGACCGGCTGGCGGCTTACCCTGGCTGCGGACCTGCTGCGCGAGCCGGACGCCACGGTCGGCGCGGTGGCCAGGCAGGTGGGCTACGGCAGTTCCTTCGCGCTCAGCACCGCCTTCAAGCGAATCCGGGGGATGAGCCCGCAGCAGCATCGCCGCAGCGCGCTCGGTGGTTAGCTGCGGCCGTGCAGTGTCAGTGCCCGGCCAAGGCAGGCCAGGGCCAGCGTGCAGGCCACGGCGCGGGCCACGTTGGTGGCTGTCCACAGCCCCTCGAAGTCGTTGCGGACCTCGGCGAGATTGACGGCTCGGCTGGGCTCGCCAGCGGCGGCCAGCATGTCGTTGAGCGGCACGTTGACCCCCATCGTGATGGCCAGCGCCACGACGTAGAGCGCAAGTGCCGCCAGGATCCAGCGCACGGCAGCCCGCGCGCCGAGGCGATGCTGCAGGATGGCGGCGGCTCCGGTGAACACGAATGCGCCGAAGAAGGTGGCGGTGAAGGCCGCGTTCTGGATGGCCTCATTGATCTTCTGCAGCACGGTCACGAACGTCTGGTCGTCGGTGCGGGCCAGGCCCGGCATGACCGAGACGGCGAAGGCGTAGAAGAGGCCGGCCATGAGTCCCATGGCGAGCGTGGCGGCCCCCAGCACAGGCCCGGCCGCCCCGCTCCGAGAGCCCGCGGGCCGGGGGTGTGTGGCTGGGTCGGCGACGTCGCGGGCAGTACTCATCTGATCCTCTTCTCTGGTTCGTCTCCAGGTTCGCCGGGGTGGATCAGGCGGCTGGCAGGGGCACGCCACTGAAACGGTCTTCGCCGAAACGGTCTTCGGTGATCAGGCGACCCCGATCCATGGTGCCCACCCGGTCGCACAGGCGCCGCACCTCGTCGGCGTTGCGACTGGCGTACAGCACGGCGGTGCCCTCGTTGCGCAAGCGCCCAAGGGTGCTCAGCAGCCGCTCCCGGCTCTGCGGATCGATGTCCATGGTGGGCTCGTCAAGCACGAGTAGACGTGGCCGGTGCAGCAGCGCGACGGCCAGGCTCAGTTCGCGAAGCACACCGGACGAGCACCGATCGACCCGGTCACCGCTGTGGCTTTCCAGACCCACCAAGGCCAGGGTCTCGGCGATGCGCTCACCGCACTGCTGGCGCGAGAGCCCGAGCAGCCGAGCCCAGAACCGCAGGGTCTCGGCCACCGTGCCCGACAGCAAGGCCACCACACTCTGTGCCACATAGCCCACCGACTCCTTGAGCGACTGGAGATCGATACTGTCGATCGGGCGCCCGTGCAGCGCGACGGTGCCGCCGTCAGCGCCGAGCAGGCCGCAAGCCATCCGCACCGTGGTGGTCTTCCCCGATCCGGCCAGCCCGACCAGCCCGTATGCCTCGCCTGCCTGCACGTCGAACCAGACATCGTCGACCACGACGTGCTCATCGAAGGACTTTCGCAGTCCTCGGCAGGACAGGACGCTGCGGTGCCAGTCGCTGCGCATGTCACCTAGCCCAGACACCGGTGGCAGCCGTGTCGCGGGCGTAGTCGCTGAAGTCCCGCGGCTCCCGGCCAAGTGCCCGCTGCACGCCGTCGGTCAGGTAGGCGTTGCGGCCGTCGAGGACCTTGGTGAACAGCTCGACGAACTCAATCGGCAGGTCGTTCTCCTGTAGCACGGCCATGTACTGTTCGGCGGTGATCGGCACGTAGCGCACGTCTCGGTTGGTGGCCTTGGAGATCTCTGCGGCGATGTCGGCGAAGGTCAGCAGCCGGGGGCCGGACAGCTCGTAGACCTGGTCGGCATGTCGGCCGTCGGTCAACGCCGCGACGGCGACGTCGGCGATGTCGTCAGCGTCGACGAACGGCTCGGTCGCGTCGCCGGCAGGCAGTGCGAGCTCGCCGCTGAGCACCGGCTCCATGAAGAAGCTCTCGCTGAAGTTCTGGTTGAACCAGCTCGACCGCACGATCGTCCACTGGGCACCGCTGTTCTGCACCTCCTGCTCGCAGGCCCTGGCCTCTTCTTCGCCCCGGCCGGACAGCAGCACGAGCCGCTGCACCCCATGGTGCACCGCGAGCTTGGCGAACGTACTGATCGTCTCGATGGCTCCGGGGAACGCCAAGTCCGGGAAGTAGGAGATGTACGCCGCACCCACGCCCTGTAGTACCGGCGCCCAGGTGGCCCGGTTCTCCCAGTCGAAGGGTGGTTCACCGGCGCGCGAGCCGATGCGCACCGGCAGACCACGCGCCGTGAGTCGCTCGGCCACTCGACGGCCGGTCTTGCCCGTGCCGCCCAGCACCAACGTCGTTGTCGTCTCGGTCTGTTGCGTGTTCTCTGTCATGACGTCCAGTCAAGTCCGCACCTGTCGAGACGAGCCATAGCTGAGCAGCTCAACTCCATGTCTGGGCGTCTACCTCGGCATTGAAGGCCGATGTCCAGGGCAACGGCAAGGTCGCTTAGCGTTCAGCGATCGTTACTTGAGGTAGTTTTCCTATGCGGTGCGGGCCCAGTACCACACCAATATCACTGAATGTGTTAGACTAGTAACGTTACGTGGTATTGCTGCCACACAGTGAGCCCCCATCTGGACTCCTCGCCCAGCACAAGCTCTCGCTGACCGCCATTCGGAGCCTAATCGCAGTTTTGGGGTGCCCAGAACCGCCATTCGGAGCCGAATGGCTGTCCACGGGGCCGACGGGTCGGGCGATGATTATCTGTTGAGGGCAGGAGCATCCGTAAGGATGAGTCGTGGAGTGTCAGTGACCACTTAACGTCGCTACAGGTGACGCTGAGCGAACATGACGTTGCCCTGGGCCGATGTCCAGCGGGGTGACATGATCGACGACGATGTGCGGGGCCGTGGTAGTCGTGACGCGTGCCATTGGTCCTTACTGAGAAAGACTTCAGAGCGGTTCGGTTTCGCCGCTTTCTTCTGGTCGGTTGACCCGATACCGCTTGTCCTTCCGGGGTAGCCGTTCGCCGCATTCTCAAGATTCTTTCCGGGATGACTGCCGGACGCCCCGGAATTGTCGGTTCCGGTTGAGATAATGAGTGCGTGACCACAGCGGTGCAGGATTGCGGGCAGGCCCGGATCGAGGGTCTGCTCGAGTCGTTGCGTGCCGCTGAGATCGAGTACCGCCAGGCTTATGCCCGGGTCTTGGACGTGGTCGCTGAACTGGACGCGGAGAAGGCGGGTGCCGCAGCCGGCTTCGGAACCACCGCGCGGTTGCTGGCCGGGATGCTGAATCTGTCTGCGGGGCAGGCTCGGGTCCGGGTCGAGCACGCCGAGTCGCTCACCGCGCGCCGGTCGCTGACCGGGCAGGAACTGCCCCCGGCGCTGCCCGCGACCGCCGCGGAGTTGGCTACCGGGGCGATCGGCCCCAGCCACCTGCGGGTGATCACCGCGACCCTGCGCCGGATCCCCCCGACCACCCACCCCGACGAGGTCGCCCGAGCCGAACAGACCCTGGCCCACCTGGCCCGCCTGGCCCGCCGTTTCGACCCCCCAGCCCTGACCCGGCTCGCCGAACGCCTCCTGGCACATCTGGACCCCGATGGCCGCGCGCCTTCCGAGGAACCCGAAGAGCAGCGGGAACTGCGGGTCCGCACCGGAGCGGACGGGACCGTGCGCCTGGCCGGGACCCTCGACCCCGAAGGCGGCGCCCGCGTCAAGGAAGTCCTGGGCTCCCTCAACCAGCGTCGGGCCCCCATCGAGGGGGTTCCCGACCAGCGCAGCCCGGCCCGACGTGATGCCGACGCCCTGGTCGAGGCCATGACCAGCCTCCTGGACGAGGGGGAGTTGCCGACTCGGGCTGGGCAACGCCCGCATCTGGTGATCACCGTGACCCTCAACGACCTGATCTACGGACTGGGGCACCTCAGCCTGGACACCGGGGGGCAGCTCTGCGCCGCCGAAGCCCGCCGCCTCGCCTGCGACGCCACGATCATCCCCATGGTCCTGGATGGAGACTCGATGCCCCTGGACGTCGGACGCGAACAACGCCTGGCCACCCCCGCCCAACGCGTCGCGTTGACCCACCGGGACAAAGGGTGCGCGTTTCCCTCCTGTGATCGCGCACCTCGTTATTGCCACGCCCACCATATTGTCCCATGGCTCGACGGAGGCGAGACTAAACTCACTAATATGTGCCTGCTCTGCCAGTACCACCACACCATTGTGCATCGCCAAGGCTGGCGCATCCGGCTCGACGGTCGTGGTCGACCCGAATTCACCCCACCCAAGATCATCGACCCCACCAGAACCCCACTCCACGACCCACTTCGGCAATAACAGGGATCTCCACAGCGCGGGCATGGTCGGTGTGGAGACCGGATCGCCAGCGCCTAGACGAGATCAGGCGAACGAGCGGACCCGCAGATCGGGCAGGCACGTCGCCACGACATCGAAGTCATGGTCCCGGTGAACAAGAGTCGCGCCGGTGCGCACCGCGACCGAGGCAATCAGGCAGTCGAGTAGCTTGCGGACCGTCCGGCCGCTGCGCCCCGCGGTCCGGTAAATCGTCGTCGCGGTAGTCCACTGCGGGGTCGACCGGCAGCAGGCGCAGACCAGCGGTCCCGGCGGGTGGCGGCAAGCACCTGGCTGAGCTGGTTGGCGTCGAGCAGTTCGCTGCCGGTCACGGGATCACCTCCGCAGTGTCGTCGGGTCGTAGGTCGTAGAGCCTGTCGAGGGGGACTTCGACGACGCCCTCGTGGACCGGCATGTTGAGCTCGGCGAGGTTCGGGTCAGTAACCACATAGTCCTGAACTCCCGGCAGTGGGTTGCTCAGGATGTTGCGCCCAGCTTGCGGTACTCGTCAGCGATGCCGGTCAGTGCTGAACGTGCCCGGTCGTCGAATACGGCCATGTCTTCCATCTGGGCGAACAGCTCGGTGTACACGGCGACGTCGGTTGGTTCGGTGAGTACAGTACCCACCGCCTAGCGTCGCTACTGTGACGATCAGCCAGAGTGGTCATCGTGGTCTGCTCGGTTGCGGTCGAGTGCATCGAGCCAGGCGGGCAGGCCGTTCGCGCGCAGTAGGGACGTGCCGATCA
>JBQTGW010000319.1:0-1840 GCA_052390495.1 Pseudonocardiales bacterium | reverse complement strand
TGGTCGACCGTCCCGGGGCTGGCACCTGGGCAGTGTCTCCTGACCGGGTCGGTGTTCCGCAATCCCGTCTTCGTCCAGATCAGGCCCGCCCGCTCCAGGCGGATGCACACCACATAAGCCATCCACCACGAGGCTGTGGCGGCGTCAGCCGAGGCGGATGAACGCGGCTTGCGACGGCACCCGGGCGCTGTCGACGAGGAAGAGCAGGTAATAGCCGGGCGGCGCAAGCGTGGCGGTCGCCGGCATCTGCAGGTCCACACTCGCGGCGGCCGTTGCGACGATCGGGATCCTTATCCACCGGTTGCCCGCGTCCGTGTGGTGCGTCACCGAGTTCGGCTGGATCAGCACGGCCGACTCGATGTTCCCAGCCTCGGGTGTGTCGACGGTGAGGACAGCACCGTAGGAAGCCGTCGCGGGCGCACTGGTGATCTGTGGCCGGGGCCCGGCGTCCAGGTAGCCGGGGCTGAACACCTCCATCTGCCGCTGGTCCCGCTGGACTGGGTTGATGGGGTCGATGCCGCCTGCGCACAACACCCGGCCGTCAGGCAGCAAGACGGCGATCGAGTGGTACTGCTTCGGGAACTGCATTGTCGGCGTCACCGAGAATGCGCCCGTCACCGGATCGAAGATCTCCCCCTCGAGCACTGCGTCGGGGTCGATGAAGTTCCACTTGCCGGCGCGCTGGCCGCCGACGATGAAGATCGTGCCATCGGGCAACGGCACCGCATTGACGTTGGTCCGCGCGAAATTCATCGTCAGCGGTGGTGTTGCCCACGCCGTGCCAGGGCCGGGGTTGGTCAGGTCGATCCATTCGACGGTCTGCGGGTTGCGGTCCACAGCCGCACCGGAGACGCCACCGCCGACGACGAATACCGTCGTCGTGGCGGGCGTCACCGTGGTGTCGATCTGGATTACCGCCATGCCCTCCTGCCGGTCGTTGAACTGCTGCTGGCCGAGCGGGCTCCAGGAACCGGCCGTCGGACCGGTGAACGACAGCAGGGCGGTTTGGGGGTCCGTCGTGTCGGCCATCGCCCAGCCGCAGCGGGAGTAGAAGAGCTGCCCGGATGGCAGCAGGTGCAGGCTCGGGTACAGCTCCTGGAAGGCCCGGGTCGCCCCGGCCACCAGCTGCCAGCTGTTCGCGCCCGCGTCGTAGATCTCCACTTGGCTGGCCCCCGCGCCGGAGGCAGCCAGGATCCGCCCATCCGGCAGCGTCAGCACGGTCGGATACCACCGCGCCTCGTTCATGTCCGCGACCTTCGTCCACGTCTCCGCGACCGGATCGAAGATGTGCGTCGACGCCAGCGATCCCGCGGGCGCGCCGCCTGCCACGCACAGCCGCCCGTCGGGCAAGAAGGCATGGCCGCTGCAGAACAAGTCCTCGCCATAGCTCTGCCCGGTGCGGATGTCGGTCACCGGGTCCCACAGGCGCGAAACCAGCGGATCGCCGACCTCCGCGGTGCCCGCCCACAGCAATACCTTGCCGGTGTGCAACACGGCCGCGTGGACGACGAAGATGTCGAGGTCGGGCACCAGCTCCCATTGGCCACTGCCGCCGTGCTGGCACGGATGCGGATCGACGTCGGGGCACGTGTCGTCGAACCCGAGGCCGCCGCCGTGCCCACCGCCGTGGCCACCTCCACCGCCACCGCCGTGCCCGACGCCACCGTGCCCGACGCCACCGTGCCCGACGCCACCGTCGTGGTCGTGATCGTCGTCGTGGTCGTGGCCGAACAGTCGGCAGTACGCCGGGTCTGCCACGGGTAGCTCGAATCCCAGCCGCTCGACGTCGTTCTCGTCGAGAGAAACTGTTTGCACGGCGCGCACGAGCGCTGCCATCCCC
>JBQTGW010000318.1:0-4191 GCA_052390495.1 Pseudonocardiales bacterium | reverse complement strand
GCGACCGCTCCACGACAAGGAACACTTCGTCTCCCGGCTCGGGTCACCGCTCCCGCCGGATCTGGCGAACGCCCTCAAGGACTGGGAAGCGGGCCGAGTCGCCGCCGATACCCTGCTGTGCGATGCGACGGTCGCGGCATGAGCGCGCGAAACCTGCTCTCCAGGGTCGAGTCATGAGCGTCGAGCGGGTGCTCGCGGCGGCCGCGGCGCTGCGCGACTTCACCGTCGACCAGCTCGCCGCGTTCTGCGACGAGCAGCCACCGGCCATCGTGGCCATCCTTGAGACAGCCAGCGGCCGCATCGAGCGCAGCGGCGGTGACGCCGATCCGTCGGTAGCGCGTTGGCGGGTGGTGGATCTCGACGGTCTGCGCCATGACCTAGCCGTCCGTGCCGAAAAGTCAGGGCCCGGCCAGGCACCGGCCGAGTCCCGCCGCGGGGTCGATGCCTCGTCCGATACCCGCCTCCTGCTGGCCGAACAGACGCTCTCC
This sequence comes from Pseudonocardiales bacterium, assembly GCA_052390495.1. Lineage (GTDB taxonomy): Bacteria > Actinomycetota > Actinomycetes > Mycobacteriales > Pseudonocardiaceae. The sequence continues at coordinate 3,703 of JBQTGW010000318.1, read as the reverse complement.
GAGTGCGCGACGGCGGAGTCCGTGACCGAGCGACGCATCCTGGTGGCGACGGCCAAGAACCACCTGCGCCAGGTCATCGCCAGCGTGCGGCCCGCCCGAGGTCCGTGGTGGTCGGTGGAGTTCTCGCTGCAACAGCTGGGTGAGGCGATCGAGCGGAATCCGGACCGGCCGGGGTTTGCTCGCCTGCGACTCAACGTCGCGATGGCCTGCATCGCCGAGTGTGACGCGGCAGGTGACCCGGTACCGGCGCAGGACCTGGTGGACACCGTCTTGCGGTTCCAGCGGCTCACCGCGGTCCGGGAAGATCAGGAACTTAATAGTCTCGTCGGCCGCTTCCTCGACCTGGTGATGGCACAGTTCATGCCGAAGGACCGCAGCAGTGTTCCCGCACCCGATCTCCTGATCGCCGCATTGGCGCGCAGGCGCGTCCTCGCCCAGGTGGAGCGCGGCGTCGGCGCGGCGATGAACTCCCTGATTCCTCTGCTGAAGAGCCACGGTGAGCAGCCCGACCCAGCCCGGGAGCAGGGTCTCTGCCAGCTGCTCGGCCACCTGCCCGACGGGCGTGACCGGATGGTCGTTTACGCCGACCTGCTGAAGATCCTGCCTCGCCAGTGCCCGTGGCAGATCGCTGCCGATGACCTCCTACCGGAAGTACTGGCAGTGGTCGTGGCCGAGCCGGAGACGACCACTCACCTAGCCCGCTGCGCAGCGGCACTCGAACGCGACCTCCTACGCTCGCCCTTCACCAGTGACGCAGCCCTGATCGGCCAGGCGGCACATGTCTTCCAGCACCTGGCCGATCAGGTCGCCAGCCTCGACGGCACCGTACTGAAGCGCTCCAATGAGGCCCGATCCGAGCTGATGACACTCGCCAAAGCACGCGTCTGGACCCCTGGGGCCACACTCCCCAGGACCACCCGGATTGAGATCTCATGACCTCGTCCGCAGCTGGCGTCAGCCCCGGGACACTCCGCCGCTGGCGGCGAGAACTCAGCCTGGTGGTCTTGTGCCCAGAAGGGCCGGGCGCCTTCGGTGATCTGGCCCGGGTGCTGGGCCAGGCCACCGGCGCCGAGGGGGCGGTCCTGTGGGAAGCCCGCAGCGGGCCGGACGGCGCCACCACGGCGTCAATGCTCTGCCGCTGGCTCGACGACCCCGTCCCGCCCGAGCCGCACTGCGCGGCCACGCCCGATCCCGTGACCGACCTCGCCTCCCGCGTCCGGTCGCTGGCGCTGCCCGCCGACCTGCCCGGGGACCCACCGTCCCTGTTCGGGCTGCCGGTCGCGGCAGCCATGCCGGTCGACGACCCCGACGGCGCCACGGGAGTTCTGGGAGTCTTGACCCTGCTCGGCGCTGATGAACTCTCCGACGACGCGTTCAACGTCGCCACCGAGCTCGTCGAGATCCTTCCTGAGCTGTGCTGCACCCTGCGGGAGCGCCAGACGCTCGCCCTCGTGCAGGCCTGCAACACCATCCTGCACGACGCGGACGTCGAGTCCCCGGACCAGCCGCTGCACCCCGAGCGCCTGCGTGCGTATCTCGAACACGTGTGCGGTCTGGTGGCGCAGGCGCTGGAGTGCACCGAGGTGGCGATCTTCCTCCAGGAGACGCACGTTGCCGATGGCCGGTACCCGTTGTTCACCAGTTCGGCGAGCCCGGCCGACGCGGCAGCCGCGCCGCGAACTCAGGTGGCTCGGGTGGACGGCCTTCTCATGGAAGTGCCCTTGCTCAGCGGCAAGCACGTGTGGGGCCTGATCCGGTGCACCAGAGCGGCCGGGTCGCCGTTGCACTTCACGAGCTCAGACCTGCCGCTGCTGCGCCCCGTCGCCGCTGCGGTGGCGCAGTACTGGCGCTCCTGGCTACACCGTAAGACGATCTTGGCGGAGAACGATTCCTGGCTCCAGCTGGCGGCCGGGATCAGCAGGTTGAACCGGCTGTTCGCCGACGAGCTCCGCGGCAACGCGGGCTGGGACCCACGGCGTGAGAAGCGCTTCGGTGAGCAGGCACTGCACATCGTGCAGGGTGTCGTGCCAGAGTTGACGCAGGTGGTCCTGAGCCGTGCGGAATCGGCCGAAGGGCCGTCTGGTCGGCTCGTGCCGGTGATCAGCGTTGGCCAGGGACGGTCGGCGGCCCTGGTCGGCTCCGGCCCCAGCCTCGCCGAGCGGGTACTGAGCATCCGCCTTCAGATGTCGACGACCAACCCCGCCGAGCTGGCCCGCGAAGGGGCAGGCCCGGACGTCGGGTGGCTGTTGTGCACCCCGGTCGGCGTCGGTGACCAGATGTACGGCGTCATGACGGCCACCGGACCGGCTGGGGAGCTGCCTGCCAACTCCGCCCAGGTCTGCGAGATCGTCGCCGACCAGCTCGGCCTCTACCGGCACTTGCAGGAGGCGTGGCAGGTCCTGCAGGCCAGCGTGCGCAGCCAGGCCGAGACGATGGAGGACCTGAAGCACCAGCTGGGTAGTCCGCTGCGCATCGCGACCGATCGCGCCGACCTCGTTATCCGCAGCGGCCGGTTCGACACCCGAACCGAGGCCCAGCTCAAAGCGGTCCGGGGGCTGTGCCGTAAGGCCAGCCGGGTTGCGATGTCCGCAGGCGTGTTCGCCGCCCTCAGCAAGGGTCGGCAGCCCACCCCCAAGACCGAACTGCTCGGGGTCGGCGATCTGCTGCGGCTGCTGATCGCCGGGGCAGACGATGCCCAGGTGCTGAGCAACCCTACGTTGGGCATCACGTTTCAGGTCGATCGCGAGTCCGTGGGGCAGCTTGGCCGCCGACTCGTGGACGTCGATGCGTCCTTCCTGCAGCAGTGCATCGGCAACCTGCTGGACAACGCAGGCAAGTACGGCTACCCGAACACCTGCGTCAGGATTGGCGCAGCGATGCCGGGCAGCCACTTCGTCATTGAGGTCACCAGCACCGGCATACCACTCGACCCGGGGGACGCCACGCGTTGCCTGCAGCGAAACTGGCGCGGTGAGTTGGCCCGCAACACCACCGGCGAAGGTTCGGGTATCGGGCTGTGGATCGTCGACCACCTCATGCGATCCATGAACGGGACGGTGCAGCTCTGCGTTGAAACGGACACCACCACAGTCCAGCTCGTGCTGCCGCTCGCATAACGGTCTTCAGGAGAGGAGCGAGACCCACCATGGCGCCTTACATCGTCATCGTCGAGGACGACCACTTGCAGGAAAAGCCGCTGGAGGATCACCTCACCAGCGCCATTCCCGGCGCCGACATCGAGACCATCTGCACGGAACTGGAGTTCCGCAAGCGGTTGCCCGCGCTGTGCGAGCGCGTTCCCGACGTCGTGATCATGGACGTGATGCTGCGGTGGACCTTTCCCGCCCCGCACGCCCTCCCGCCACCCGAGGACGTCGCCACCGGCGGCTACTACCGCGCGGGGCTGCGCTGCGCCCGCCTGCTTGCCGAAGATCCCCGGCTGTCCGGCGTTCCTATCGTCCTCTACACCATCCTGGAACGCAGCGACCTCGAGCGCGACGGCGAACCCCTGCCCGCGAACAGCACGTACGTCGGGAAGAACGTCGAACTCGAGGTTCTGAGCCGCAAGGTCCGCAGTCTCCTCAAGACCCGCACCCGCTGACGGGTCCTTATGGTGCAGCACGGACGACTGCTCATCTCTCGCCGACGTTATCGCCAGAAGCTATGCGATCCTGCAATTGCCACCACACCACGTCCAGACCTT
>JBQTGW010000317.1:0-4934 GCA_052390495.1 Pseudonocardiales bacterium | reverse complement strand
GCCCTGGGCCCCCCCCCCCAGCACCCCACCACCCGGGCCGCCCTAGTAGATCTCCCTCCCGGCTCGGGCAAGCTGCCTCCACAAGACACGCAGCCGCGCTAGCTGCCCCGCCTTACCGGCGTCGCTGCTAGCGCGGGGCTTTGTGCCGCGGGCAGGGCCGACATGGTGGACATGTTCAGCGTTGCAGTCAAGCCCGCTGCCGTGTCCGCTTTGATGGGATCCAAGCGGGGGAAGGCGGTTGGATTACTCCTCGGATGTCCTGGGGTCGATTCCCGCTGACCCGGACTGCACTGCCGGCGAAGGTACCACCGGAAAACTAGGGCCCCGTGGTAGTGAGCTGGGTGGTGCGTCCCCCGGTGGAATTGGGTTGGACGGTCATTACCCTGGTCGGAGCGGGCGCAGCAGCAGCGGGCGCAGCGGCGGCGGGCTGAGCCACATTCATCCCGGTGGCAGTAAACTGAACGGTCATTCCCCCGGGCGCAGCGGGCTGAGCAGCAGCGGGCTGAACGGCGGCGGGCTGAACGGCGGCGGGCTGAGCAGCGGTGGGCTGAGCGACATTCATCCCGGTGGCAGTGAACTGAACGGTCATTCCCCCGGGCGCAGCGGGCGCAGCGGCACCCACCCCGGTGGGAGCGGACTGAACGGTCGTTACCCTGGTTCCGGTGGGCTGAGCGGTACTCGGCTCGGTGGCAGCGGGCTGAGTGGCGACTCCGTCCTCAATGTATGACGGCCCGTTAACCAAGGTCTGAGCGCCAGCCAATCCTGCGGTTGCGAACAAGAGTCCGATCCCCAGTCCGGCGGCGGCTACCATCCCAATCATTCTTCGCATCACATATTCCCCCAGTTTTGTTGATACATGGCTGCTGACGACGGAAACTCTAAACCAGGATCACGCACAGCTCGCATCGCCTGATGGGGTGGTAGCACACGCCGTCGCACGATGACTACGAAGAGCAAGTTGCGAGTTACGTAGTAGCTGTGGATATCCACGCAGTGGGCAGTAGGGTGGTACCGATGCCGGGCGACAGGATGCGGGTTCGTACTGACTCTGCTACCAAGGTCGGAAGAAACGACCAGTTGGCGCGGGTGCACCGTCGCGGTACAGCCAGGGACCGTGGTACAGCCAGCATGGATCCCGACCGGATCAAGGAGTTCTTCAGAACCAACGACAGCGGCGACGAAGGACATGGTGAGCCAAGATGGCTCGTAGGCCCCGGATGAGGAGTCCTTCGCGTCCCAGGTCGCCGAGCGCTTGTCCGGCATGGTCGAATGCGATCATCCAGCCTGCGGCGAAGTGCAGTGGACCGTTCTGGACAAGCGTGCTGGCTGGCCTCGTGTCGATAGTCATGAGTCGTCGCAAAGCCGCGCCCCGGCCTCCTGCATCGAGAGCAACCACGACAGTACACGAACGGCGTTGCGTCGCCTGCTGACAGCCGATACCAGCCCCTCCAGCAGGCTGATCAACAATGGCCCGCTGACACTTTTCACGGACTGGGCCGCATCGTTCGACCACGCGGGCAAGGCCCTACGGCGACTGTCCGACGACGCGTCGCTGGATCGCGGCCTGCGCGCAGTACTCGCCGGCCCCAGTGCCGAGTGAGCAGTAGGGTTGGCCGCACTCACCGACCCAGGGTGGTGGCTGGGGAGAGGGGCCCGGGCATGGGTGTGCGGAGCTGGATCCAGAGGTGGCCGGTCTACCGGCAGCTGACCACCGGTGATCTGCTGGGACGCGGTACAGCGGCCAAGTCCGACGGCAGCCGTGCGCTGCAAGCCCGGACTGAGACCGCCGACCGGGTGGTGGCGTCGATCTGCCCGTACTGCGCGGTGGGCTGCGGGCAGCAGGTCTACGTCACCGACGAGCAGGTCACCCAGATCGAGGGTGACCCGGACAGCCCCGTCTCGCGGGGCAGGCTGTGCCCGAAGGGTGCCGCGAGCAAGCAACTGGTCACCGCGCCGACCCGGGAGACCAAGGTCCGCTACCGCCGCCCGTACGGCACCGAATGGGAGGACCTGAACCTCGACACCGCGCTGGACATGATCGCCGATCGGGTGCTGGAGACCCGGCGGCGGACCTGGCAGGACACCGACGAGAACGGGGTGGTGCTGCGCCGCACCCTGGGTTTCGCCAGCCTGGGCGGGGCAACGCTGGACAACGAAGAGAACTACTTGATCAAGAAGCTGTTCACCGCCCTGGGCGCGGTGGAGATCGAGAATCAGGCCCGCGTTTGACACTCCGCCACCGTCCCCGGTCTGGGGACCAGCTTCGGTCGCGGCGGCGCCACCACCTTCCAACAGGACCTGGCGAACTCCGACTGCATCGTCATCCAAGGCTCGAATATGGCTGAGTGCCACCCGGTCGGGTTCCAGTGGGTGCTGGAAGCCAAGGCCCGCGGCGCGACGATCATCCACGTCGACCCACGATTCACCCGGACCAGCGCGCTGGCCGACATCCACGTGCCGCTGCGGGCAGGCAGCGACATCGCCTTCCTCGGCGGGCTGATCCACTACGTGCTGGAGCACGGCGCGTGGTTCCGGGACTATGTCGTCGCTTATACCAACGCGCCGATGATTCTGCGGGACGATTTCCGCGACACCGAGGACCTGGACGGATTGTTCTCCGGATTCGACGAGGACAGCAGGCACTACGACCCGTCGACGTGGCGCGGCACTGGGCAGCGCGATGACACCCTCGAACACCCCCGCTGCGTGTTCCAGGTGCTCAAGCGGCACTTCTCCCGCTACACCGCGCAGTCCGTCGCCGACATCTGTGGCATTCCCGAGCGGGAGTTCCTGCGGGTGGCCCGCGTGCTGACCGCCAACTCTGGGCGCGAGCGGACCAGCGCGTTCGTCTACTCCGTCGGCTGGACCCAGCACACCACCGGCGCGCAGTACATCCGTACCGCCGCGATCCTGCAGCAGCTGCTGGGCAATATCGGGCGCCCCGGTGGCGGGATCATGGCGCTGCGCGGGCATGCGTCGATCCAGGGCTCCACCGATATCCCGACGTTGTGCAACCTCCTGCCCGGCTACCTGCCGATGCCCAGCGCCCACGAACATCCCGACCTGGCGCAGTACCTCTCGGCGAAGACCGGAAGCAAGGGCTACTGGGGCAACCTGGACGCCTACACCGTCAGCCTGCTCAAAGCCTGGTGGGGCGAGGCCGCCACTGCGGACAACGACTTCTGCTTCGACTACCTGCCGCGGCTGACCGGTAACCACTCCCACTACGACACGGTCAGCAAGCAGCTCGTGGGAATCAGCAAGGGCTACTTCGTGGTCGGGGAGAACCCGGCCGTGGGCAGCGCCAACTCGCGGATGCAACGGATGGGCCTGGCCAACCTGGACTGGCTGGTGGTCCGCGACTTCACGATGATCGAGACGGCCACGTTCTGGAAGAACGGCCCGGAGATCGACTCCGGCGAGCTGCGCACCGAGGACATCGGCACCGAGATCTTCTTCCTGCCCGCTGCGGCGCACACCGAGAAGGACGGCAGCTTCACCAACACCCAGCGCATGCTGCAGTGGCACCACAAAGCCGTGCAACCCCGCGGTGACCAGCGCAGTGAGCTGTGGTTCTACTTCCACCTGGGCCGGATCATCCGCCAGAAGCTGGCCGAGTCGCAGCCCCCGGGTGCGGGTGTCCCGCCGGACCTTGAGCGGGACCGGCCGATCCTGGAGCTGACCTGGGATTACCCCACCGTCGGGCCACACGCCGAGCCGGACGCCGAAGCGGTGCTCGCCGAGATCAACGGCGTCGGCGCCGACGGCAGACCGCTGTCGTCCTACCCCGAACTGAAGGCCGACGGCTCGACCAGCTGCGGGTGCTGGATCTACTGCGGCTGCTACGCCGATGGGGTCAACCAGCCAGCGCGGCGCAAGCCCGGCACCGAGCAGTCCTGGGTGGCCCCGGAATGGGGCTGGGCCTGGCCGGCTAACCGTCGCATCCTTTATAACCGCGCCTCGGCCGACCCCGAGGGCAGACCATGGAGCGAGCGGAAGGCCTACGTCTGGTGGGACGCCGAAACAGGCCGCTGGACCGGGCATGACGTGCCGGACTTCCAGGCCACCACACCCCCGGACTACCGACCACCCGACGGCGCCGAGCGGGAGGACGCGATCGCGGGCCACGAGCCGTTCATCATGCAGGCCGACGGCCGCTCGTCGCTGTTCGTCCCCACCGGACTGGCCGAAGGGCCGCTGCCGGTGCACTACGAACCGCACGAGTCACCAGTGGCCAACCTGCTCTACGGCCAGCAGGCCAACCCGGCCCGGCGGGTGTTCCCGCACCGGCTCAACCGCTCCAGCCCCAGCGGTGCTGAACCGGGCAGCGAGGTGTTCCCCTATGTGTTCACCACCTACCGGCTCACCGAACACCACACCGCAGGCGGGATGAGCCGCTGGCTGCCCTACCTTTCAGAGCTGCAGCCGGAGTTCTTCTGCGAGGTCAGCCCCGCGCTGGCCGCCGAGCGCGGCCTGGCGCACCTCGGGTGGGCGACGATCGTCAGCCCCCGGGGGGTGATCGAAGCCCGGGTGCTGGTGACCGAGCGAATGTGCCCACTGCGGATCGGCGGGCGCACCATGCACCAGATCGGGCTGCCCTACCACTGGGGGGCCAACGGGCTGAGCACCGGCGACTCGGCCAACGAGCTGGTCACGATCGCCTTGGACCCGAACGCGCACATCCAGCCCACCAAGGCCGCCACCTGCGACATCCGGCCCGGACGGCGGCCGAGGGGCCCAGCCCGGCTGGAGCTGGTCGAGCAGTACCAACACCGCGCTGGGATCGAAAACCCGTGAGTGCGAAACACTGCTATAGCAACGAATGCCACTCACGGGTCCCGAAGGGACAACCCATGACGCGAATGGGCTTCTTCACCGACACCTCAGTGTGTATCGGCTGCAAGGCCTGCGAGGTGGCCTGCAAGGAGTGGAAC
>JBQTGW010000316.1:0-20178 GCA_052390495.1 Pseudonocardiales bacterium | reverse complement strand
GGGGGGCCCCCGTGTGGGGCGTGGGGGCATCTCGCCCCTCTCCCCACCCACGGGGGGCGCCGCCCCCCGGGTGCGGCTCCCTCGTCCATATCCCCACCCCCGCCACTCACGGGACGCAGTCCAGCGTCAGCAGGACGGCGTCGCGTGCCACCGTCGCGCCGGGGTGGGCACGTAGGTCGCGGATCACCCCGTCGGTAGGCGCGGTCAGGGCATGCTCCATCTTCATCGCTTCGATCACCAGCAACCGGGTGCCCGCGGTGACCTGTTGGCCCTCCTCGACGTCGACGAAGGTGACGGTGCCGGGCATCGGCGCGCGCACCGGGCCGCCCTGCTCGCCGGGTCGGGTGGCGTCGAGCGGCTCGGGTTCGCGCAGCGCCCAGCTGTGTCCGTCGCGGCCCAGCCACAGCATGGCGCCGTCGCGTGCGCAGGTGTAGCGCCGGGTCGTCCCGTCCAGGGTCACCATCAGGTCATCACCGTCGCGCCAGGCCGCGGCCGATACCGGGGCAGCGCCGTCGACGGCGACCTCGGCGGCGTCGGCTCGTCCCCGGACCCGGACGTCGGCAGCGTCGGGCCCGCTGGCCTGCAGGCGCCAGGTCGTCCAGGCGGGTTCGCCGATCCGCCAGCCGCCCGGGATCGTGAACGGATCCACCACCGGTCCGGTGGGCTCCAGCGCCAGCAAAGCAAGCAGCCCGGCCGCGGCGAGCACGTCGTCCGGCAACCCCGAGCCGACCCAGTCCGGCAGCAGACGCTCGACGAGTCCGGTGTCCAGGCGACCGGCCCGCACATCGGGATCAGCCAGTAGCGCGCGCAGGAACCCCGTGTTGGTGCCCAGGCCCAGAATGCTGGTCTGGGCGAGCGCAGCGTCCAGCCGGCGCAGCGCGCTCGCCCGGTCCGGACCATGCGCGATGACCTTGGCCAGCATCGGGTCGTAAGCACTGCCGACGACGTCACCCGCCACCAGTCCCGAGTCGACCCGCACGCCCGGCCCGGACGGCTCACGTAACGCCAGCACCTGCCCACCGCTGGGCAGAAAACCCCGAGCCGGATCTTCGGCGTAGATCCGCGCCTGCACCGCGTGGCCGTCGAGGTGGACGTCGGCCTGCGTCAGCGGCAGTGGCTGGCCTGCGGCCACCCGCAGTTGCAGCTCGACGAGATCGAGCCCGGTGATCAGCTCGGTGACCGGGTGCTCGACCTGCAGCCGGGTGTTCATCTCCATAAAGAAGAACTCGCTGCTGCCGGACATGATGAACTCCCCAGACACGATGAACTCCACCGTGCCTGCGCCGACATAACCGACGGCTTTCGCCACGGCCACCGCGCTCTCGCCCATCCGGACCCGGCTCTCGGCGTCCAGCAGCACCGAGGGCGCCTCCTCGATGATCTTCTGGTGCCGCCGCTGCAGGCTGCACTCACGCTCGCCGAGGTGCACCGCCGCGCCGTGGGCGTCGGCCAGCACCTGGATCTCGATATGGCGCGGGGAGCTGATCAGCCGCTCGACGAGCAGGGTGTCGTCACCGCAGGAGCCCCGGGCCTCACGACGGGCGCCTGCGATGGCCTCGGGCAGGTCGGCGGCGCGACGCACCACCCGCATCCCCTTGCCGCCACCACCTGCCGACGGCTTGAGCAGCACGGGGTACCCGATCTCTGCTGCCGCCGCGGTCAGTCCAGCGTCGTCGAGGTCCGGGTCGGAACTACCCGGCACCACCGCAACTCCCGCGGCGGCCACCGTCCGCTTGGCCCGGATCTTGTCGCCCATCGCCTCGATGGCCTCCGGCGGCGGCCCGACGAACACCAGGCCAGCCTTCCCGCAGGCCCGGGCAAAGGCGGCATTCTCCGAAAGGAACCCGTAGCCGGGGTGCACGGCCGCAGCGCCGGTGCGCGCGGCGGCGTCGAGAATCGCTTGGCTGGACAGGTAGCTGTCGACCGCAGGCGCCGGGCCGAGCCGGACGGCGACGTCAGCCTCCCGGACATGCCGGGCGGTGGCGTCGGCGTCGCTGTACACGGCCACTGAACGGACGCCCAGCGCCCGTAGCGTCCGGATCACCCGGACCGCGATCTCGCCGCGGTTCGCAATCAATACACTGTCGAACAGCGAAACCTGCTTGCAGGGCTGCGTCATTTTTCGGGCCATCTTGACGGCGCTCACATCCGGAAAACACCGAAGCCGGACGGCTCCAGTGGCGCATTGGCGGCGGCGGACAGCGCGAGCCCGAGCACCATGCGGGTGTCCGCCGGGTCGATCACGCCGTCATCCCACAGCCGGGCGGTGGCGTAGTAGGGGTGGCCCTGGTGTTCATATTGGGCACGTATGCGGTCCTTGAAGGCCGTCTCCGGCTCGGGGACAGCATCGTTGGCAGCGCTGTTACGGACCATAGCGAGCACGGTGGCTGCCTGCTCCCCGCCCATCACCGAGATTCGGGCATTGGGCCACATGAACAGAAAGCGCGGCGAGTACGCCCGGCCGCACATCGAGTAGTTCCCGGCGCCGAATGAGCCGCCGATGATGACGGTTAGCTTGGGCACCCGGGTAGTGGCCACCGCGGTGACCATCTTGGCGCCATGCTTGGCGATTCCACCGGCCTCGTACTCCCGGCCGACCATAAAGCCGGAGATGTTCTGCAGGAACACCAGCGGAATCCCCCGCTGATCGCATAGTTCAATGAAATGCGCACCCTTGATCGCCGATTCGCTGAACAGAATCCCATTATTGGCCACGATACCTACCGGGTGGCCGTGCAGCTGGGCGAAACCGGTGACCAACGTGGTGCCGTACTCGGATTTGAACTCATGGAAACGGGAACCGTCGACGATCCGAGCGACCACTTCCCGGACGTCGTACGGGGTGCGGGAATCGACAGGCACCACACCGTAGATACCGGCGGGGTCTACAGCGGGCTCCTCGGTGGCAAGCACCTCCCACGGTCGTGGCGAGCGCGGCCCGAGGGTCCCGACGATCGAGCGGACGATCCGCAGCGCGTGCGCGTCGTCGGCAGCCAGGTGGTCGGTGACGCCCGAGACGCGGGAGTGCAGGTCCCCCCCGCCGAGGTCCTCGGCGCTGACCACCTCACCGGTGGCCGCCTTGACCAGTGGCGGGCCGCCGAGGAAGATCGTCCCCTGGTTGCGGACGATCACCGCTTCGTCGCTCATCGCGGGCACGTAGGCGCCGCCCGCAGTGCAGGAGCCGAGCACCGCCGCGATCTGCGGGATGCCGCGCGCGGACATCGTCGCCTGGTTGTAGAAGATCCGGCCGAAGTGCTCGCGATCAGGGAACACCTGGTCCTGCTCGGGCAGGTAGGCGCCGCCAGAATCGACCAGATAGAGGCACGGCAGGCGGTTGTGCAGCGCCACTTCCTGGGCGCGCAGGTGCTTCTTGACCGTCATCGGGAAGTAGGTGCCGCCCTTGACGGTGGCGTCGTTGGCGACGATCACGCATTCCCGCCCCGCCACCCGCCCCACCCCGGTGATGATCCCCGCCGCCTGCACCTCGTCGCCGTACATGCCGGTGCCCGCGAGCGGGGAGAGCTCCAGGAACGGGCTCGACGGGTCGACGAGGGTGTCGACACGATCGCGGGGCAGCAGCTTGCCGCGCTCGACGTGCCGGGCGCGGGCCCGCGGTGAGCCGCCGAGCCGGGCTCTCGCGAGCCGGTCACGCAGGTCGGCCACCAGCACGATGTGCGCCTCGGAGTTGCGCGCTGCGGCGTGCGAGGTGCCGACGGCGGTCCGGACGTCCATCTCCCCTCCTCTGCAATTCCCTCGGCGTCTCACCCAGGGCGAGGTTAGCGCCCGTTAACCAGGTTAGCGATCGTTAACGTCGGGCGCTACAGTCGGGGGGGTGAGCCTGCCCGCTGCGCCGAGCGGTACCTCGACCAGGCGGGAACAGATCCTGCAGGTCGGGGCGCGGCTCTTCGCCTGGCGCGGATTCCATGGCGTGAGCATCGCCGAGCTCGGCGCGGCGGTCGGTATCAGCGGGCCCGCACTGTATCGGCATTTCTCCAGCAAGGAAGCACTACTCGCCGAGATGCTCGTCGGCATCAGTGACTACCTGCTGGACGGCGCCACCACCCGGGCGGCTGAGGCTGAAAACCCCCGCCAAGCGCTGACCGAACTGGTTGACTTCCATGTTGACTTCGCGCTGCGCCATCCCGAGCTGATCACCGTGCAGGATCGTGACCTGGCGAATCTGCCCGAGCAGCCCCGCCGCCAAGTCCGCGCCCTGCAACGAGCCTATTTAGAGATCTGGGTGGACACCCTGCGCCAGCTCACCCCCGGGCTGCCCGCCGAGTCCGCCCGAATCGCCGCACACGGCACTTTCGGACTACTCAACTCCACCCCCCACAGCGCCGCCGGATCCGACCCACAGCAGGTGGCCGCGCTGCTCCGCCACATGACGCTAACCGCACTAGCCGACCTGAAAGCGGACCTTTTACACACAGACCCTCCTGGGTCGACCCCAGGAGTCCACAGCGCTCAGTAACGTCGCGACCACCCACTACGATTACGAACAGCTCGGTGACGAAGACATCCTCGTCGAGTGGGAGCGTGGTGCGCCCGTGACGATCGAGGTTGGCGAGCCGATGGTGTCTCGCTCGGTGCGCTTTCCCCGGCAGACCATGGACCGGCTGCATGAGGTGGCCCGCGCGCGAGGTATCGGAGTAACACAGCTCATCCGTGAATGGACCGAGGAACGACTCCAAGCCGGCGGCGAACTGAACGATCGAGCGCTCCTCGCTGACGAACTGGAGCGCGCAGCACAACTCTTACGGGACACCGCCTGACCAAACCAAGCACTCGTGCGCACCCTCACCCGCTGACCACCCGCCTGCCCGCTCAGCGACCACCAGTGCGCGCTGCGCGATCGGTGGGTGTGGGTTCGAGATTTCGGCGCCCGTCTGAAGCTGGCCGGCAGTAACATCGCGCCCGTGCCAGATCGTGACGACAACTTCGAGGCCCGCCTGGTGGTCGTCGAGCGTGAGCTCGCGCGGCTTCGCGAGCGGGTCAACCTCACCAGCGCCGAGGTCTCCACTGCCCGTGCCGACGCTTCCGCCGGCCGCACGCTGGCAGCCGGTGCCGACCATGACGTGTCGGAGGTCCGCGCTGAGCTGCGCGCCCACCGCCAAGCCCTCAATGCCTTACGCGAGACTCAGCTGGAGCATGGCCAGCGGATCGACGCACTGGCCCAGGAGATGCACCAGGGCTTCGCCGAGCTGCGCGCTGAGCTACGCGCTGAGATGCGGGAGGGTTTCGCCATCCAGGCCACCGGCATGGCGCAGATCACCGCACTACTGACGAAGATCATCGGGCCAGAGGATCTCAATTAGCGGCGACCACCGCCGTGGGCGTCCGTGCTACGAGGGCAAGCTCAAGGCGATCATGCCGAGTAGGCGCAGGTGGGAGCAGCCTGAGCGGGGTTAGAGGCGCAGGATTTGGTAGTTGGCTTCGTATAGGAGTTCGGGTAGGTGCTCGATGAGGTCGATGTCTTTGGCTCGGGCTTCTGGGGGTAGGTGCTCCCAGTCGACCAGGTCGGGATGAAAGTGGCCGTTGCGCTGCGGGCCGTAGACGAATCCAGCGTCGTGACGCTCCGCCATCCAGCGCTTGTGCTCCAGCCTGGCCAGCCTTTCGACCTCCCCGGGCCGGAACGAGAACGACTCCGCCCCTTCGCTGGCGGGCACGATGACGCTGCCGATGGTGGCGAGTTTGGTGCCGATGTGGTCCGCATGAGCCCAATTCGACCGTTTGAGGTGCGCAGGTAGCTTCGCCCACGGAACCAAGCTGGCATTGGTCGCGGGCTTGTCGCCCTTGGCAAGCGCACTCTGCACATAGCGATCGTGAATCGCCCGGCCGAGTTCGTCGATGGGGTCCCGGGGTGCCGCCGCACATGCCGCGTCGAGAATCCCGAACACCGCGAGTCGGCCGTCGGTATCGTCAAACAGACCCAGCGCGTCTTCGAAAGCAGCCTGCTGCTGCAGACAGAGCACGACCCGGCCAAGTCCGGTGCGCGTCGCAGTGAGCGCAGTATGCAACGCCAGATCCGGATCAGCCAGGCAGACGTAGAGCCGAATACCGGTGGAATCGGCAGGTGGCACCCAGGCTGCCGCGTCCACATCCGCAACCTGCGTGACCGGCGGCGGATTCCGGCGACTCCCGAGCTGGCGCACCACCGCCCGACCGAAGGGGCCGGCACCGAGCACGACCACCGGCTCGGCATCGTCGCGGCCCGGCAGAAGAGCTTCTTGGGCGAGCAACGCATGCGCGGCCAGCTCTTCGATGACGAAGTAGCGCAGCCGCAGGCTGGGGTCGCCGTGGGTGCGGCGCGCAACCTTGAGGTCGGCGAACAGCTGGGCATCGCGAATCTCGACCTGTACGGTCACCGGACGCGCGGCGCGGCGACGGGTCATCGCGGCCAGGCGACTCGGCAACCCAATCATGCGGCGGGTCGTCGCGGCGAGGCGGCGGGTCGTCAGCGCGACGGCCAGGTTCGTCGCGCTGTCCCCGCCGCAGGCGTACACGCTGGCTGCCCGCGGTACTCCCGCCGCACGCAGCGTCGCCTCCTCAGCGGGATCGCCGGGCACCACGTACAGGCCGTGCCGCCGGGCGACGTCGTCACCAACGTTGTCACTCACCAGCACAACACGCTCGCCGTCCGCAGCAAACCGTCTGGCCAGCATGAGCGCGACCGGCTCGTTGCCGGTGACGATCACGTGTCCCCTTCCGTGGGCCGCTGCCCACCGGCGCACCCGCCCCCACACCAGCACCCGGACCATCTCGACGACCACCAAGATCGTCGTTGCAGGCGCGAGGAACCGCGCGATCTCCAGCGGGATCGGGAGCGGGTAAGGGCGAGGTTCGCTGAACGGCGTCGGGTCGAGCACGAACAGTTGTGCGGTGTAGTAGGCGATGTCTGTCGCTCGCGCCTCCGCGAACCCGGGCTGCGTCGGCAGGTACGCGACGAAACCCACGGCACCGAGCACGGCCGAGGCCAGCGCCGCCAGCGCGACCACCAGCCACAACCGAAACGTGGCCGTAGCCGATCTCATGCTCACCCCGATCCCCAGGCTCACTCCCGTGGCTGGGAGGATACTTCGGTGCGTATCCGCCGAGCGTCGCACTCACCACCCGATCGGAGTACTCGACAAGAGGAAAGTTTCGTTCTTATGGTTCTGACTAACGGAGATTATACGGTCGGTGGCGTATCGGCATGGCGCTCCGCCAGCCCCAGACCCGGTGCCCAACCGGACAGAGCGGCAATCTCCACCACGGAAGGGGACCGCGATGGATGAGGCACCGTTCGTCAGTCAGACCGGGCGGATCCGGTGCGCAGTCGAGGGTCAGCTGGTCAACGGCGGCGGAGTCTGCACCGTCGTCCTCATCCGTGATCCCGAAGGATGGGTCTTCTACCCACACGGCAATCCCGGGATGGCAGTGCTCATCGCCCCACTAGACGCCGTGACTGTGGCCACCACCATCCTCGAAGCCGACCTGTGAGCCCTCAGGCTCAGCAGGACGACACATAAGCGAGCGACCGTTCGTCGCACCGATCACGTCACCCGGCGCAATCAACGTTCACCTAATGGTTGCGGGCTTTCCACTCCCTATATGGTCCGCCGGTCGCAGATCACGACCTGGTAACCCACACCAGGCCCGGTGCGAAGGGATCCCAGCGTTGGCCCGTCACCGCTCCCCCCGTGGTAGTCGGCGACATCTCCCACCCCCCCTCGGCGCTGCTCAGGCTAGCTGCGGTGCGCACTGCCTGCCGCGGCCGGACCCAGCAACCCGCGGTCGCGCGCTGACCGCCGCCGTCGCCGCGGGCGCGCTGGTCGTGGCCGGTCACTCGCTGCAGGCCAGCGCAGCCGGGACCGAGGTGACCGGCGGGGTGTCCCGGATGGCGCTGACCGGTTCATCCCCGGCGCCCGAAATAATGCGCGTCGATGCCGACGACCCGGCTATCGACGTGCAGGCGCTGAGCCGCGCCGTGGAGCGGGTGGACCGTGCAGCCGCCGAAGCGGCCGCCCAAGCGGCCGCGCGCGCCGCTTACGAGAAGGCAATGCGCAACCGCCTTGGCAAGCCCTACACCGCGGGTAACAACCACAGCCTCGACGGCTGGATCGCCAAGGCACTGGGGCTGATGGGCCTGCCACAGGCCCTCGCCCCCGGGGTCAAGAAGATCATCATGCACGAATCGACCGGAAACCCCACCGCGATCAACAACTGGGACAGCAACGCCCTGCGAGGCACCCCGTCGCAGGGCCTCATGCAGACCATCCCGTCCACCTTCCGGGCGTGCGTGCTGCCCAGTCTCCGCGATCGCGCGATCACCGATCCGGTGGCGAATATCACCGCCGGCGTGCGCAGTATGATCACCCACCACGGCATCAACGCTCTGATCAACGGCGGACGGCGGGATTCCAGCGGCAACTACCTCGGCTACGGCGGTGCGGGTTGCTCCTCCTACAACATTGCCAAGTACGAGGAGCAACTGCGCGACCTGTGGGACGACGAGCCACTGCCCCAGAGCTGATGATTCACCTGCTTCACCGGTTAAGCCGTCACGGCGACCTAACCGGCGGTACCTGCCCTGCGCGATACCGAACTGGCGGCCCGCGGTGCCACCGGCATCTACCCCCGCGGTGCCGACAGCACCTGTCCGAGATTAGGAAATGATCTTGACGATGCGCACATCGGCCAGCGGCAGCGTGGTCCGCACCGCCACCATCGCCGCCGCGTAATCCTCGTCGATCACTTCCCCACACCGGACGTCGACCTTCAGTTCTTGGGGCTTGTCGTGCGGGCGCCGGTGGTTGCCGTACACAATCCGCCGGGTCTCCAGACCCCTGGCCTGTTTACTCTTCGGATGTTTGCGCGTCATGGCCCCTCGTCAGCGGCGGCTATCAGCTCAGGGATGTCGATGAGCTGGGCGAATCCAGTCGGGAAAAGCACGTGCACGGCACCCGGACAGGGAAAGAACTTCTGATCGGGGCCGATGACGAGGCCGACCCCCACCAGCCACGGGGGCCTCGGCGTCCGCATCAGGACGCGGTCGCCGGTCCTCGGGCACCACGGCGCTGGCGGGTGAGCGGCCGGGGCTGGGGACTTCGGGTGATCGTTATCTGGATAGCTCTGGATATTCTGAGCTACTTTCGGTTAGCGCGCAAGTAGCCCGGGTGGGGCATGGCGTGGTGAAGAAGTGGACCTGACGAGGAGCGTGGGGAGACAGCATGTCGATCAGCCCGACGGTGCGCAGGCGGCGGCTCGGCTCGGAGATCAAACGGCTTCGGGACGCCGAGCGGATGTCCGGTAGCACCCTCGCCAAGAAGATCGGCACGTCCCAGCCGCAGCTCAGCCGGGTCGAGAACGCCCGTGGCCAGCTGATCCCCGCGCAACTGGAGAAACTGATCAAGATATTCAACGTGGACGAGCGCAAGGCTGAGGAGATGCGCATACTTCGCCGCGACGGCAGCGTGCTCGGCTGGTGGGAGCAGTACTCCGAAGTACTGCCCGACAACATCGAGCTGCTGATCGGCCTGGAGGCCGGAGCCGCCTGGGAACAGATCTATCAGGACGCCTTTATTCCGGCTTTACTCCAGACACCCGGGTACGCCAAGGCCGTCATCAGCTCGGCCGCACCGTTCCTGCGCTCGGCCGACGTGCCGAGACTGGTGCAACTGCGCACCGACCGCCAGCAACGGTTGACCGCCGCCGACTTCCGGTTGACGGCGGTGATCAACGAGGCCGCGCTGCACCGCTGGGTCGGTGGACGCGAGATCATGCGGGCGCAGCTGCGCCACCTGGTCGACGCCCAGCACAATGCCACCGTGGAGGTTCTGGTGCTGCCGTACGAGGCAGGCGAGCATCCCGCCCAGGGACAGTCCTTCATGTTGCTGAACTTCCCGGAACCCGAAGACCCGACCATCGTGTTCCTCGACTACGCGCACTCCAGCGGCTTCCTGGAGAAGGCCCACGAGATCCGCCAGCACACCAGCGTGTTCGGGGCCGTCGTCGCCCAGGCGCTCGGCCCGGACGACTCGATGCGCAAGATCGCTGAGATCGCGGCCACATTCGGCTAGGCCACGATCGGCACCCGCGTGAGATAGTGACGGCCCTAGTTGTCCAGCTGGTGGAGCTGGGCTCCCGCTCCCGTGGGCGGCCAGGACGATCACTATCAGCGACCAGGTAGCTCTCAGCAGACGAACCCCTGGTCATGGCGGAACAGGAGACACATGAAAGACCAACCAGGCGTCGCGGCATTGCGCAGCGCGCACTACCGCAAATCCAGCCGATCCAGCGGCGCGCAGGAGTGCGTCGCCATCGGCCACGCCGCAGGATGGAGTGGCGTGCAAGATACCAAGGAGCACCCGGACAGCAGGCGACGGACCACCCTGGCCGTGCCCACGCAGCAGTTCGCCGTGTTCGTCGCGGCCGCGCGGGACGGGCGCCTGAACCCGTAACCAGCCCGCCGAACGCAACGAACGCCCCGGCCCAAACCTGGTGGGCCGGGGCGTTCCCGTGGGCACCCAGCACTGATAATGTCCGACCCCGCCCTAACCCGCTTCCAGCGGTTGGGGCTGCGGCGAGGTCTCACCTCACGACAACAGCACCACCGACCCGAAGCAGCAAGAGAGCGTGAACGAAACCGGCCTGGACCACTACCAAGTCCGCAAATACCAGCCCTGGTACCGGCACCACATTCGGACGGGAACACCTGATCCCGTCCGAGATATCTAGTGACGCGCGCCGACGCGCTTTGTTTTGAGCTGCGAGTTTCGGTAGGGAACAGCGCTCAGTAACGTCACGGCCAGGCACCGCGATAGAGGGGGCATGCGATTCCTAGCCATTCTGATCGCTGTCGCGCTCGCGCTGCTCACAGGCTGTGCCAGCACTGCGACGCCTCGGCCGACCCCGAGCAACCCACCGACCTCGGAGGTCGCCGAGCCACACCCCGGCGCAACACCGGATGACAGCATAGTTGACACGATCGAACGCGAATTGTCGCTTATTGCGAACATTGTAGGAATCATCTTAGCGGCGGCGGGCGTTATCGGTATCATCTTCCATCTTTCACAAATAATTGACCGCGGCCTGGATTTTCGTCAAATCATATGCATCGTGGCCCTGGTCGGTCTGCTCGGCATGGCGTTATTCTTATCAGTCATGTTGATGTCTTCACTGACAGGCCGTGGGGCGCATTAAGCGGACCGAGCCAGAGGAGATTCCATGCTTTCCGAAAGAGAATCCAACGAGATACCGGAGACGACCAAGGGGTTGCTCGAGCTAACCCTAGAGGTATCCAAGTTAACCACGGAGATATCCAAGTTAACCACGGAAGTAGCCAAAACAAAGCAGGAGGTAGGCGAAGCAAAAAAGGAGGTAGCCGATCGAATCAAGTTTTTTGAGCTTCGGTTCACAAGGATCGAGAAATTGATGGAAGTACGACTTGAGGATGGCAATATCAGGCCCCTGGCCAGCGAACTCAGGACTGCCGTGATGAGTGGAATCGAGTCGGCGACCCGCGATCTCAAATACCTTCTCGAAAATGCTGCCTTTCCGACCAAATCACAACCAGCAGAACTGGAACTGGATAGCGGTAAAAATTCCTCTCCGGATGAGATGAGAATCCGTAGAATCTTGACCGAAAATTGGCTGCAGATCGCTTTCGGCATGATTATCGCACTTATCGCGATTGCGATCACTGTGTACCTTTTCTCGCGAGCGCCACGATGACGTCGCGATGACGAACTAGACGGAGGGCGGAGCGGTGTTCTTTTGGCTTATGTTTGGAGGTATCATCGCGGTGATAGACTGCTGGCTTTCGATACAGTCGATGTTCGGCATTCTTCACCCGTTCGACTTCCTATCATATAGCGTGGCCATAATCGTGGGTATTTCCCTCACGGCGATCGCGGTACTGGCCCCCATCATCAGAGACCACACTACGGCGCCGATCTGGAAATTCTTGTGGTTCATAGTCTTGTTGGTCGATATCGGAACGAGTATCCTGGGAGCCATCTGGTATGGCGTGATGAGAAACCCGATTAACTCTAAAATCGACATTTCCGAGATCGGATACGACCCGAATAATTCACCCGAAACAGCGGTTTATATCGCCTTCGTTCTCATTGTCGCATATTGTTGCGTGAAATTTGGCCAGGCACTCAATCGGCTCAATAAAAGATATCTCAGGTGGAGAGAAAGACAGGACATCAGGCTGCCATATTAGTGTGAAGTAGGGAGCAGGCGCGTAGGTTGAACCTCGTTTCCGGTCTCCCCTCACGCTAGCCACCAGCTACGGGGCCGCTTGGCCGCTACCCCGACCGGACTTTCACCGGTAAGTCCACCGCAGCTAGGACACACACTACAGCCGCACTGTTCCGCTGAGCGTTCACAGAGGGTGCAGGGCGCAGCCACCACATCCGTCCCATGATCTGGAACGGCCGCCGGGTGCGACAGCCATATGGAGCCGAATCGCTGTTCTGGAGACCCGAAAACCGCCATCTGGCTCCAGATGGCGGTCTACAGGGCTTGGGCTCAACCCACTCGCACCCCACCTCACTGGTAAGATGATCGTATGACCGCAGCTCGTATCACCGTCACCATTCCCGAGCAGCTCGCCCGGGACGCCCGCCAAGCCGTCGACGAGGGCAAAGCCGTGTCGGTGAGTGGGTACGTCGCTGATGCGTTGCGCTACTACGGGCGGACCACCACTCTTCGTGAGTTGCTCGACCACTGGTGGGCTGAGGATCCGGCAGGCCCGCCGTCCGAGGCCGAACGCGCGGCGGCCCGGACAGCGCTGGGTCTTCCGGAAACAGGAATTTCGCAGTGACAGCACCGTCCGGGCTGACCATGGATGCCGGCGCGCTGATCGCCATCGAACGCGGTGACCGACGGTTGCGGGTGCTGGTCGACGAGACGGAGCGGGCTGGCTGGCCGATTGTAGTGCCGGTCGGACCGCTGGCGCAGGTGTGGCGCGGTGGGGCCCGACAGGCTGCGCTCGCCCGATTCCTCAATTCTGCGGACCGGGTTGACATCGTCGAATGGGATGCGGCGACAGCGCGTGCCGCCGGAGTGCTCTGTGGGAGGGTAGGCACTTCAGACGTGGTGGACGCGTCGGTAGCGTTGTGTGCCCGGGAGCGTGATCACCACGTCGTCACATCGGATCCGCAGGACTTCGCGGTACTCGACCCCCACCTGCCGGTGATCGTTGTCTGACCAGGTCACCCGGGCGCTACGCCGCCTGGTGGGCTGAGCCGGGGTCGTAAGCGCATGATTTGATAGTTGGCTTTGGTGCAGAAGCTCGGGTAGATGCTGGATAAAGTCGATATCTTTTGCTCGGGCTTCTGGAGATAGGTGCTCCCAATCGACCAGATCGGGATGGAGATGGCCATTGCGCTCCGGGCCGTAGACGAATCCGGCTGCGCGGCGCTCTGCCATCCAGCGCTCGTGCTCCAGCCTGGCCAGCGCTTCGACCTCACCGGGCCGGAACGAGAACGGCTCAGCGCCTTCCCTGGCGGGCACGATGACGCTGTCGATGGTGGCGAGTTTGGCGTCGATGTGGTCCGCATGCGCCCAGTTCGACCGCTTGAGGTGCGCAGGCAGCTTCGCCCACGGGACCAAGCTGGCATTGGTCGCGGGCTTGTCACCCTTGGCGGGCGCACTCTGCACGTAGCGGTCATGAATGGCCCGGCCGAGTTCGTCGATGGGGTCCCGGGGGCCGCCGCACACGCCGCGTCCAGAATCCCGAAAACGACGAGCCAGTCGTCGGTGTCGTCGAATAGACCCAGCGCGTCCTCGAACGCCGCCTGCTGCTGCAGACAGAGCACGACCCGGCCAAATCCGGCGCGTGTCGCGGTGAGCGCGGGTGCGCAACGCCAGATCCGGGTCGGCCAGGCAGACGTAGAGCCGGATAAATGCCACTCACGGGCCCCGGTCTCAGCGACCGGTGAACCGCCCGGGGCGGCGTTCCCGGAAGGCCGCCATAGCTTCGGTGAGGTCCTCGCTGGGCAGGAAGGCAGCGTTCCACGCGGCGACATAGCGCAGACCTTGGGCAACCCTGGCCTCTCGGGCACAACCGAGTACGTCCTTGACGCCCTGCACCACCAGCGGCGGGTTCCGCGCGATCTCAGCGGCAAGCGCCTTGGCGGCGTCCAGCGCGGCGGCCGGCTCCGGGTAAACGTCGTTGACCAGCCCGATCCACTGAGCCCGCTCAGCATCGATGTCCTTGCCGGTGAGCGCCAGTTCCCGCAGGTGTCCCTCGCCGATGATGCCCGCCAGGCGCTGCAGGCTGCCGAGATCGGCGACGATGGCGACCTTGACCTCCCGCACGCTGAACCGGGCATCGGAGCTGGCCAGCCGCACGTCGGCAGCAGCGGCGACGTCGAGTCCGGCCCCGATGCACCATCCCGAGATCGCCGCAATCACCGGTTTGCGGCAGGCCGCGACGCTGTCCACCGCCGCCTGCATGTCGCGGATCTCGTCGAGCAGCCGGGTCCGCGGCTCGGCCAGCGCGCCCGCCGCGAGTGCCTCCGACCAGCGCGGCATCATCGCGGGCAGGTCCAGCCCGTAGGAGAAGATGTCCCCGCCGCCCGCAAGCACTACCGCGCGAACCTCCGGATCAGCGTCCAGTGCGCGGAACACCACCGGGAGCTCCCGCCAGAAATCCGGCCCCATCGCATTGCCCTTGCCGGGCCCCAGCAGGGTGACCTCCGCGATGTGCCCTCCCCGCGCCACCGCCAACGCCACCAGATCCATCCCCTGTAGGCCCGCCGCCACGTCCATCCATCTATCCTGGCCCATCCGGATGGCCATCCACCGCACCAAGACCGGCGGTTCCCCAGCCGACGCCGACGCCTGGCTCGCAATCCTACGAGCCGAAGACCGCTTCCTCGAAGACATCTGGGGCTAACCCGACCGCGCCTGCGTCGAGTAAGCGGTAAACGCGCAGTGATCGGCCGCGCGTCAGACCGGGCGTCCGGCTACACCGGCAAGCTGCTCCACAATCCACTGGTTCATGCTCACGCCCTCGCTGGCTGCCCGACGGGCGATCGCGCCGTGCAAGCTCGGCGATGTCCGCACGACAAAGCGCCCCGAGTGGCCGCGCGCCTGCGAGCGCGGCGATGGGATGGGGTCGCCGTGCTCCAACGCGGACTCGATCCACGCGGCGATCGCCTCTCTGATCATGCCGTCCAGCTCGCCCCAACTCTCCGCCGCCGTCGCGCAGCCAGGCAGCTCCGCGACGGTAGCGAGATATCCGTCCTCGCCACGGTGAACCAGCACGGTCCAGTTCCGTTCGACCAAGTCCTGAAGTTGTTCCTCAAGCTTGCTCACTCGTCCTCCTCAAGACGCTCCCTGAGCAACATGACCGCCTGGCTCACGTAGACCGCCAGCGGGTGAGGTCGTCGAAGCGGAAAGACCAGGCGGTTACCCGACGGATCCCGGTACACGACATGTGACCCTCGCTGGCGGTCGAGCTCGAAACCGAACGCTCTGAGCAGCACGTCCATCTGCTGTGGAGACACGTCGCGCAGGTTCTGCTCCACCTTGGCCAGCAGCTTCCGACGACGATCAGTCACTCGCAAACAGTACTACAGATGATATCATCAGTCGGTCGCGTTTTCGAGATAGATCAGCTGACCCACCGACCCGGCGCCCCCGATCACAACGGAGCAACCCACCAATCGACGCGACCTCTGGGGCTAGCCCCACCGCTAGTCGGCTTGCGACCCGGTAGCTCCTCGTGTTGCGACTTAAAAGTCCATCGGATTGCGACTTAAAAAGCCCTCGGATCGCGGGATAAAGGGTATCGTCCGCACCATGAGTGCCACGCTTGACGTGATCAAGCCTCGCCGGTTGGAGCCAGTGGTACGGGGGCTCATGCTGGACGAGCCGGTCATCGTGCTCGCAGGCCCGAGGACGGTCGGCAAGAGCACCCTCCTGCGGCGGCTGGCGCACGATCACGGCGTGGACCTCATCGACCTCGACGACCCGACGACCAAGCGGCTGGTCGCCCAGGACCTGGCGTTGTTCGTCGCGGGCCCGCCCCCGATCCTGATCGACGAGTTCCAGCACGTACCGGAGACCCTTGACGCGATCAAGGCGGAGCTGAACCGGGACACCCAGCCTGGCCGCTTCGTGCTGACCGGCTCGACCCGCTATTCGACGCTGCCCCGGACGGCACAGTCACTCACCGGCCGAGTCCACGTCGTGACGGTCTGGCCGCTGTCCCAAGGGGAGATCACCGACACCACCGAGACCTTCCTGACCACCCTGCTGGCCGACGACTCACCTATCGTTCCCACCGCCCTCTCGCGCACCACCCGGGAGCAGTACGTACAGCGGGTGCTGGCCGGGGGTCTGCCCGCAGTGCTGCGGCGGCGCCCCGGGCGTCCGCGTGCCCGGTGGTACGAGGACTACGTCACTCTCGTTGTCGAACGGGATGTCGTAGACATCCGGAACATCCACCAGGGTGCTGTACTGCCGCAGTTTCTCCGGACGGTCGCGGCGCAGACCGGGCAGCTCCTCAACATCGCCCATGCCGCGCGCGGCGCCGGGCTCAAGCCTGCGCTCGGTGAGGACTATCTGCGCCTGCTCGAGGCAGTGTTCCTCGTCCATCGCATCCCCGCCTGGGGGGTGACGCTGGGCGCCCGGGTGAACAAGCTACCGAAGATCCATCTTGTCGACTCCGGACTCGGTGGCTGGCTACTGGGTCTCACCGAGCGCGCCCTGTCCCGGCGCGTACCAGTAGCCATGACCGAGTTCGGGCACCTGCTTGAGACGTTCGCCGTCAACGAGCTGCTCAAGCAGGGAAGCTGGATCGACGAGTCGCTGCGATACGGCCATTACCGCACCTCGGACGGTCACGAAGTGGACCTTGTCGTCGAGCACCACGACGGCCGCTGCTTCGCGATCGAGATCAAGGCCGGGGCGTCCTACCGGCCGGAGGACCTGCGGGGCCTCACCCGGCTGCGAGACAAGCTGGGCGACACCTTCACCTGC
Source organism: Pseudonocardiales bacterium (assembly GCA_052390495.1). Classification (GTDB taxonomy): domain Bacteria; phylum Actinomycetota; class Actinomycetes; order Mycobacteriales; family Pseudonocardiaceae. The sequence continues at coordinate 3,195 of JBQTGW010000316.1, read as the reverse complement.
GGCATCCTTCTCTACCTGGGCGAACGCGGGGCACACGTCGATGATCGGCTATACGTCCTGCCACTCGACCAGCTCTGGTCGTGACTGAGACGATGAAGGAGGCGGTGATGCTGCTCAGCTTCCGTGTCGCGAACGTCTTGTCGTTCCGTGACGAGCAACGGATCTCCTTCGTCGCCACCGAGCGCAACGATGGCTCAGCGCGCCAAACCGGCATCCGGGATCGCGGCAAGGAGATCTCGGTGGTCCCGGTCCTCGGCATCTACGGGGCCAACGCGTCGGGCAAGACCAACGTGCTCGCCGCGCTGCGCCTGATGCGAGCAACCGTGCTGGGATCGCTGCTGGCTGCCTTCGACACGGGCACGACTGTGCTGGTGGACGAATTGGACGCGAGCCTGCACCCGCCACGTCGCACCCCGGTAGCAGCCAACTCCCAGCGCAACCGCGCGGGTCACTGCGGTCCCGTGACCGGCGGCGCGGGTCGCAGCAGCACACCGGCGATAGTCGAGATAGTTCTGGAACCAGCGGCGTCCCTGTGCGAGGAGTTCACGCACGTCCTCCGGCGCGGGGGCCCACGGTTTGTCCGGGCCGGCGAAATGCAGAACTGCGGCGGTCTGTTCCTCGGAGATGAGCTGATCCAGCGGGATCACGCGCTCCGCGTAGTGGACGAAGTCCGCCCGCTGTGCGAGAGGCGACAGAGCGAAGCTGTTCCAAGCACGCTCAAGTCGCCCCGGACACCTCACTCTGTTGTCGCCGAGTTCGACATCAGAGCTGTCTGAAACGCGCAGGCAGCCCTGGTGTCGAACTCGGCGCACGTAGTGCTTTCACGGGTGCTGGACTTGTTTTATTTCAGGGATGGGTTTGGCAACCGTCAAGTGGCGGGGGCGGCTCGGTGTGGTTCGTGGGGTCACCGATTGGGTGCGGCGCATTCGGGTGATTGGCGGGTCCGTCGTACGACTCTAGTGTCAGCGGGGTGCCGAACGCGGATGACGTGCTCGCCGATCCTGACCGGCTGGCCGCGGTGCGCGAGGTCCGAGCCCTGGGCGCCGCGCCGCGCCCAGCCTTCGACCGGCTTGCCCGGCTGACTGCGATGGTCCTCGGCAGCCCGGTCGCTCTGGTGAGCATCGTCGGGGAGACGCTGTTCACCGCCGGAACCTACGGCGTGGGGGACCTGCCTGAGGCATCCCGCGAGATCTCTCTGGACTGCACATTGTGCCCGGTGGTCGTGACCACGGGCGCGCCGTTGCTGGTCGACGATGCCCGCACCGATCCCCGCTACGCCGCACACCCGGCGTGCGCCCGATTCGGGCTGGTCTCCTATGCCGGGAGCCCGATCTGTGACACCGGTGGCCGGGTGATCGGCAGCCTCTGCGCAGTCGATCTGGAACCCCGGAAATGGTCCAGCCGGGACCGGATCGCGCTGGAAGCGCTGGCCCGGTCAGTGGCCAGCGAGGTGGACCTGCACTTGGGCCTGGACCACCACAATCGACTGCTGGACGCCTTCGACGCCGCTCCGGTGGCGGTCGGGGTGACTCGCGGTCCCGACCACATCGTCGAGTACCTCAACCCCGTCTACCGGGAGGTCTTCGGGACCGCACCGGTGGGAGCACCCAGCAGGCAGGCGTATCCCGAGCTGGCGGCCCAGGGGTTCTTCGAGGTGCTGGACCGGGTACTGGCGACCAGGGGAACCTACCGCGCCTACGAAGACAGCCGTCCAGTCGGGGGCGGTAGTGGGCAGCGCTACTTCGACCTGTCCTGCTCGGTCATCGCCGCCGAGGGTGACCTGCCGTATGGCGTGCTTGTCGTGGCTGCGGACGTCACGGCGCAGGTCCGGGCCCGTCGCGCGGTGCAGACGCGTGCCGATCGGCAGGAAGCGGTGGCCAGGGCCACCGCAGCGGTGAACCGCAGCCTGGACCCGCAGACCGAACTCGACGCGCTCGCCCGCTCGGTGATCCCCGCCCTGGCGGATGTGTGCACCGTGCATCTGCTCGACGAACCGCTCCCGGTCGGCCACCAGCCACGCCTGCCGGTTCGCACCACGAGGATCACCGCCGCCGGTCCACGTGGGATCGCGCTACCGACCACACCGCAAGCGAACCTGTTTTGGCCGGGGGCAGACATGCTGACCAACGCCATCGCCGCCGGCCGTCCGGTCCGTACCAGGTTCGACCTGTCCAAGCTGCCGGGCTGGACGATCGAGGTGGGAATTGCCGGGCTGATTCGGGCTGAGGGAGTGCACACCATCGTCACGGTGCCGGTGATCACGGGCGGGATGGTGATGGCCGTCGCGGCGCTTTTCGCCTTCCGCAACCGAGCAAGCTACACCGACGACGACCTCACGCTGTTGCAGCAGATCGGCCTGCGGGCCAGCGTCGCGATCGGCCATGGGCTGGCCTATCAGCGCAGCCGGGAGCACGCGCTGGCCTTGCAGCGCAGCATGCTCACCGATCCGCCCCACGTGCCCGGTCTGCAGTTGACGGCCTGTTACCGACCGGCAGGCCAAGACGCTGAGGTGGGCGGTGACTGGTACGACGCGTTCCTGCTGCCCGGCGGGGACCTGGCCGTGGTCATCGGCGACGTGGTGGGGCACGACATGGCAGCCGCCGCCACAATGGGCCAGCTCCGCAGCATGCTCCGGGCGCTGGCGGTGGACACCGGCGGCACCCCCGAGGACGTCGTAACCCGGCTGGACCGGCTGGCCAGCGGCCTGCAGGTGACCAGTTTCACCACGCTGCTCTACGGCCGGATCCGGCGGACCACATCGGGGCACGTGCTGTACTGGGCCAACGCCGGGCACCCACCACCCCTGCTGATGGTCCGTGACGGTCCCAGCCGGCTGCTCAACGAAGCGAAGGGTCTGGTGATCGGCGCCCAGCCGGACACCGACCGTTACAGCATGGAGGTGATACTGCCGCCGGGCAGCACCCTACTGCTCTACACCGACGGGCTCACCGAACGCCGCGGTGGACACCCCGATGACGACGTTATCGACCGAGCCGCCGTACTGGCCGGAATCCCGCTGGACCGGCTGTGCGACGAACTCCTCAGCGGCGCCCCCACCTACGACGACGTCGCCCTACTCGCCGTCCACGTGCAGGACTACCCGTGAGTGGCGGGTTGGGGTGTTGAGGCGGACACACCCCCACCGGGCGACGCGGCCAAACCGCAGCACGCCCCCCCGCCGGCCGGCGGCAGCCC
>JBQTGW010000315.1:0-17457 GCA_052390495.1 Pseudonocardiales bacterium | reverse complement strand
TACATCGCCCGGGAACTGGCCTACTCCGAACGCACCGTCAAGAACATCATCCACAACGTCATCACCCGACTCCAACTCCGCAACCGAGCCCAAGCAGTCGCCTACGCCGTCCGCGAAGGCCTGATCTAAGCGGCGCGAAGCGAACTGCCTCATCGGGCAGGGATGGCTTCCCGTAGGGGGGGCCGGGTGGCCGTTATCGACTTCGCCCAACGCAGCCACGCTGACCTGGACCGATCCGGGTCGATGAGGAGGCATGAATGCCCACGTATCTCTCGCCGGGCGTGTACGTCGAGGAAGTCGAGGCTGGCTCGCGGCCCATCGAGGGTGTGGGCACGGCGGTGGCCGCCTTCGTCGGACTCGCCGCGCAGGGCCCGTTCAACACGCCGACGCTGGTCACGAACTGGAATCAGTTCACCCAGAACTTCGGTGAGTTCGTCGAGGGCTCCTATCTTGCGCACTCCGTTTACGGCTATTTCCTCAACGGCGGTGGCGCCTGCTACATCGTGCGCATTGGCAGCAATGGAGCGGGGGAGGGCAAGGGCGCTACAGCGAAGAAGAAGGAGTTGACCGAGGGATCGCAGGCCACGCTCGGCGGCTATCGGGTAACCGCGCTCGCTGGCGGCGCTGGCTCTGGTGGGACTGGTACTGGGCAGCTCACCGTGCAGGTCGCCGATTCCACCAGCGAGGGCGCGCCCGAAGGCAGCTTCAAGCTGGTGGTCAAGCGCGGGAACAAGATTGAGGAGACCTTCGATCCGGTGACCACCGCCCGCGGCAAGGACAATGTGGTCACCGTGGTGGCCGAGCGTTCCAAGCTCATCACGATCGAGGAAACCGCCACCGGTGCCGCGCTGGCCAAGCCGGGCAATACGAGCGTGACGCTGCAGCCCGCCGCGCCTGCTGTACCAGTCCCGACCAGCCTGGGGGCGGGCGACTACGTCGGGGACGTGGCCGAGCGTACCGGGTTCGGCGGTCTGGAGGCGGTCGACGAGATCACCATGCTGGCAGTGCCGGACCTGATGAGCGCCTACCAACAGGGCGCTATCGACGCCGAGGGCGTGCAAGCCGTACAGATCGCGATGATCGCGCATTGCGAGCTGATGGGTGACCGGATGGCTATTCTCGATCCGCCGCCGGGCCTCAGGCCGCAGCAGGTCAAGGAATGGCGAGTCGACACTGCGGGCTACGACTCCAAGTACGCCGCGCTGTACTACCCCTGGCCCAAGGTTTTCGACCCTTCGACCGGCACGAACATCCATGTTCCGCCGAGTGGGCACATGGCGGGGATCTGGGCTCGCAACGATGACACCCGCGGTGTGCACAAGGCCCCCGCCAACGAGGTGATCCGCGGCGCGGTAGCGCTGGAGACACAGCTCACCAAAGCCGAGCACGACCTGCTCAACCCCATCGGGGTGAACTGCCTGCGGGCCTTCCCCGGCCGGGGCCTACGGGTCTGGGGTGCCCGCACGCTGTCCTCGGATCCGGCATGGCGCTATCTCAATGTGCGCAGGCTGTTCAACTATCTTGAGGAATCGATCCTCAACGGAACACAATGGGTCGTCTTCGAGCCGAATGACGACGCGTTGTGGGCGCGGATCCGCCGTACCATCGGCTCCTTCCTGGTCATGGAGTGGCGCAAGGGTGCCCTGTTCGGGCTCACCCCGGACGAGGCGTTCTACGTGAAATGTGACCGGGACACCAACCCGTCCGAGAGCATCGACGCGGGCCAGGTGATCTGCGAGATCGGTGTCGCGCCGGTCAAGCCCGCCGAGTTCGTCATCTTCCGCCTGGCGCAGTTCTCCAGCGGCACCAGCATCGTCTCCGAGTGATCAGTGAAAGGCGGTAGGCACCCATGGCACTCCCCGATCTGGACACCTCGGTCGGCCACTCCTTCGGTCTCGAGTTCGATGGAGTCATGATCAAGCAGATCACCGAGGTCAGCGGGCTCAAGATGGAGCAGGACGTCATCGAGCTGAAGCAGAACACCAATGATGGCAAGTACATGATCAAGAAGCTGCCCGGAAGGCCGAAGGCGGGTGAGGTGACGCTGACCCGCGGCCTCACCGAGGACAAGAGCTTCGAGACCTGGATCAAGGACTCGCGCTTCGGGAAGATGCCGGACGTCCGCAAGGGTGGCGCTGTGATTGTTTTCGACTACGAAGGCAACGCGCTCAAGCGCTACCGGCTGACCAACGCCTGGCCGAAGAGCTTGGAGATCGGCACGCTCAAGGCGGGTGATACCAGCGTGCTCACCGAGAAGCTCGTGATCACCTATGAGTCGATGGACGTCGAATGATGCGACGCGGTCTGAGCGCGGTCGACCTCGCGGCGGTGCAGCGCAATCCGGCGCCTGCCGAAGCTGCGCCCCACGAAACCCAGCCCCACGAGGCACTGCGGACGGAGTTTGGTTTCGAACTTCCCCGCGGCTACGTGGACGGTTCGGGAAAGGTGCACCGATCGGGGGTTATGCGGTTGGCCACCGCCCGGGATGAACTGGTTCCACTGCGCGACGACCGGGTCCGGGAGAACCCCGCATTCCTTACCGTCGTGCTGCTGGGCCGGGTGATCACCCGGCTCGGTAGCGTCACCGACATCCATGCCGGAATCATCGAGGACCTGTTCGCCTCGGACCTCGCCTTCCTGCAGGACTTCTACCGCCGGATCAATACCGAAGGACATACTCAGGCGGCGGTGACCTGCCCGGGCTGTCAGCACCGGTTCACCGTCGACATCGCCGGCGGGCGCCTGGGGGAATCGTGACGTACGCGCCCGATCGGCTCCACGAGGAGGTCGCGTACATCGCTTATCACTTCCACTGGCGGCTTGACGACATCCTCGATCTGGAACATTCCGAACGGCAGCGGTACGTCGCAGAAATCGGCCGGATAAACACCCGGATCAATCAAGGCCGGTGAGGCGTTCATGTGGCCATGGCAGCGGACGCAGCGCGCCGATCACCCCCGCGCCGATCACCCCACGGGGAGCGTGACCGCCGAGGTACTGTCCCGCAGTGTAGTGGCCCGCAGGCCGGAGTGGACGGCGCTGCCACCGATCCAGCGCGCTATCGACACACTGCGCCCAGTGGCACCGCAGCAGGAGTTCCGCGACTCACTGGTGTCGTGGCGTAACCCATCGTTCCTGGCCCCACTCGGTCATCTGGTCTCCGCCCACGCGCCCGCAGGCGTGATCCACCGGCTGATCGAACCGGCCGCCCCGCCGAGCGACCACCCGACCACCCCGCCCCTAACCTTGGCCACCGCCCCGCCCCGCCCACCGCGAGCCAGCCTAGTACAACGCATACTCGCCGCATTCTCCCCAAGCCCACCCCCCACCCTCCCCCCCAGCCCCGCCGACCCCCATCCCCCGCCAAACAGCCCCCACCAGGACGCCCAAAACCACAATCCGGCTCCGAATAGCCCACTTGGGTACCCCGTAGACCGCAATTCGGCTCCGAATAGCGGTTTGGAGGGTGCCCAGAACCGCGATTCGGCTCCGAATAGCGCTCGGCAGGGTCGGGCGGTGGTGCAGCGGAGCGGGGGCGCAGCGTTGTCACTGACCCAGGCGCCGGCTCCGGTTCTGTCGGTTCTCGAGCTTCCCGTGGTCGCCGGACAATCGGTTGTGGCCGAGCCCGCGGTGGCCGAAGGCTCAGCGCAGACCGCAGAGGGTCACGAGCAGCACGCAGCACGTGACGAACTGCCGTCCCGATCTGATCTTCTGCCACCTGGGGATAGTGCCGGAGGTAAGGTGCCGACCCTCGGTGCCGGTCCCGCCCTGCCGTTCGTCGCGCGGACTGTGGTGGACCGCGCGGCGAGCGAGGCGGCCGAGGTCAGTGGTCAGGAGAGACCGGCAGTCGGGCCGGTTGCCGAGATCTCTGGTGGCCCTGGTCCCCAGGCTCCGCTGGCTCCGCTGGTTGCGCGGGACGCGGTGGCGGATGCCGTTTCGCCCTCCGTGTCGAGGCCTGCCGATGTGCTTTTGCCACCAGATGCATCTGTGCCGCTAGGGGCTGGAGATGTGAGTGAGGTGCCGACCCTCGGTGCCGGTCCCGCGCCGCCCATCGTCGCGCGGACTGTGGTGGAAGGTGGCGTGAGCGAGTCGGCCGAGGTCAGTGGTCAGCAGAAGCCGGCAGCTGGGCCGGTTGCCGAGATCTCTGGTGGCCCTGCTCCCCAGGCTCCGGTGGTTGTGCAGGATGCAGTGACGGATGCGGTCTCGCTCCCCGCCTCGATGCCTGCCATCGGGCTGCCGCCGCTCGCTGCACCTCCGCCGCTAGGGGGTGGTGAGGTGGATGCAGCGCCGACGCTCGGTGCTGGTCCTGCGCTGCCCACCGTCGCGCGGAGTGTTGCGGACGATGCCGCTCCAGGCAATCCGATGGTGGCGCGGGTGGAGGTGCCACCCGGTGTGCCCGCACCACCGGGTTCGGCAGGTGGTGCAGGCACCTCTCGCAGACTCGGGCTCGGTCCACCGCTCGCTCCGGACGCAGTGACAGCGCAGCGCAGCCGGGCAGTACCGCCCGGCTCTGCAATATCGCCCGGTTCTGCGATGTCATCCGGTTCGGCAACATCGCTGCCGCAGCCGCCATGGGTCGCCGTCCCGCAGTTTCACGTCCGGTCGGTCGGTGGTTCGCAGATTGAGGGAGCTGAGGTCGTCGAGGGTACCGTGCAGTCCCCTCCGTTCGCCAGCGCGAAGATCGCGCCGCCGCTCAGCGAGTCCGGCTCGGTCGCGGTGCCCGATGATGCCGTAACCAGCCCGGAGCGACCGCTACCGGTCCTACGGGTGCACGACGCTGCGGTGTCGCCTGCTGATCAGTCGTCTGCTGATCAACTCGGGCGACCCGCCGATACGTCGCCGCTGACCACCACCACGGAGGCGGCCTCGTTCGATGCGGCGGTGTCCGCGCCTCCGGTCGTTGCCCGCTTGGTCGGCGACCGGGCACTACCCCTGCTCACCGTGCCATCTCCGACACATGGGCCGACCGGCCGGGGCTGGGCGCCGGAGCAGTCTGGTGGGGCTGTGACGTCTGGTGGGGCTCCGAGCGTCCAACTGACTCCTGTGGAGTCTCCGATTCGCAGCGGTGGACACGATCACGGCACCGGGCACGCTGATGAGCAGCTCACGCCGATCGGCGTGACGAGTGCTGCCCTGGGTGCACCGCTTCGTGCCGCAGGCTACCCGCACGCTACGCCTGTCACGCTCATGCCTGTGGAGCGCTCCGCCCAGCTCACGCCCGTGGGGCACGCCGTCCAGCGGTCCGCTCAGCTCACCGCTCCGGGTCAGCTGCCGACGGTGGTGCAGGCGGCACCACGGCATGCGCAGGTCGCGCCGATGGCGCCGGTGGTGCACGCCGTGCCTCCGGAGCCTGCGTCGGCCCAGATCGTGCAGCGGGAGGCGATCGTGACGCCGGACGTCGCACTTGCGCCGGACGTCGCACCTGCGCCGAGCGTCCAACCGGTGCCGAGCGTCGAACCGGTGCCGGACGTGGCACCCGAAGCGGGCGCTGAGCTGCCGGGTGTGCCCGGCCAAGCATCGGCGGCAGGTGCGGGCGGGGTGCCCGCTGCGGGCAGTCCGGAGGAGATGGCCAAGAAGTTGTTCGACCCCTTGCTGCGCAGGCTCAAGACCGAGCTGCGGTTGGACCGCGAGCGCCGCGGGACGCTCACCGACCTGCGTCACTAAAAGTTCAGAAAGACCGGAGTTCAGAGAACCGGAATTCAGAAACACTGGAGTTCCGCGAACGAGGAGGAGCCGATGGCGACGGACAGTGACCCGGCTGTCAGTGTGTGTTTCCTGGTCAGTATCGATGACCAGAGCCTCGGCGCGTTCAACGGCTGCGAGGGGCTGGGCTGCGAGGTCGTCATGGAGCAGCGCGAGGAAGGCGGCAACAACGGCGCGGTCTGGCAGTTGCCCACCCGGCTGAAGTATCCCAATATCAAGCTGACCCGGCCAATCACCAAGGACACCGAGAAGGTGGCCAAGTGGTTCTCCAGCGTCGCCACCGGAGTGGGACGCAAGACCGCCTCGATCACCGCGTTGACGCTCGACGGCACGGTGGTCGCCCGCTGGGGTCTCATCGATGTGGTACCGGTGCGCTGGACCGGCCCTTCGCTGAATCCCGACTCACCTAAGGTCGCGACCGAGACCGTGGAGATCGCCCACCACGGTTTCCTCACCGCCAGCGGGGGGAACTGAGATGGCCGGACCGCCGACCGTCTTCCAGGCCGCGGGCGCACCTGCCAGCAAGGGTGCGCCGTCGCAGTTGGTGCACGCTTTCCTGGAGATCCTCACGCCACCGCCGAGCGGCACCACCGACGCCCCTGGAGCGCCGACCGGCGAGAAGATCGAATTCCAGTTCAACCCCAAAGAGCTGACCCTTACCAAAACCGCGAAATGGAAGCGGGAGGCCGCGAAAGGGGCGAAAAAGAGCGGCGTGCCGGAATTCCTCGGCGCCGAACCGGCGAAGATGTCGGTGGAGATGTTCCTCGACGCCACCAGGAACATGGACGACAGCGTTGTCAAGGCTGTCGAGAAGCTGTTCAGCTGCTGTGTGCCTGCGGCTGGTACCACGGAAAAGCAGAAGGCATCCCCACCCTGGGTGCGGTTCCACTGGGGCGCGGTCACCGGTTTTCCGGCGCATATCAAAACCATCACCGCGAAGTACACCCTGTTCACCCCGAGCGGGACGCCGGTCCGCGCGTTGTGCACCGTCCAACTGGAGGAGATGGGTGGCGAAACAAGTGGGCAGAACCCGACTTCCGGGGCGCTGGCGGCCCGCTCGATACACACCGTTGTCGAGGGTGATTCGCTGGCCTCGCTCGCCTACCGCGAATACGGCGATCCGACGCGGTGGCGGGTGTTGGCCGAGGCGAACGACATCGACGATCCGATGCGGCTGACGGTGGGCGCCGCGCTGCTCGTGCCCGCCCTGGAGGAGCTGGCCTCGGAGAAGTTGGGCTCGGCGGCGCTGGCCCCGGTGGAGTTGAGCAGTGCCTAACCAGGGATTCACCAGCTCGCTCGTCGTCGAGGTGGAAGGCGCGCCGTTGCGGCCTGAGATCGCGGTGGCGCTGACCTACGCCTATGTGGACGACAGCCGAGTGCTGCCCGATGCATTCGTGCTGCGCTTCCGTGATCCAGCCCGAAACGTGCTGGAGAAGGCCGGAATCACGATCGGAGCCAAGGTCCGGCTCAAGGCCCAGGCGGGCGACAGCGCAGGCCCGGAACTGCTGCTCGCCGGCGAGGTCACCGCGTTGTCGGTGGATATCGACAGCACCGGCACGGTCACCGAGGTGCGCGGCTACGACCATTCGCACCGGTTGTTCCGCGGACGGCGGGTGGCGGCCTACGCCAACATGACGATCAGCGACGTGGTGCGCAAGGTGGCGCAGCGGGCTGGCCTGCCACTGGCCACGGTGGACAGCTTCGGCGCGGTATCCCAGGACAGCGAGATCACCCAGGACAACGTCAGCGACTGGGACCTCCTCCAGCGCCTGGCCGATCTCACCGGCGCCGAACTCGCCGTGGTGGACGGCAAACTGTCCTTCTCCGTGCCCGCCGAGTCGTCGGCCGCACCCGGCGCGAGCGCAAGGGCCCGGCAGGATCCGCTGGTGCTCGAAGCCGGTCAGAACGTCACCGCGGTGCGCGCCGCGGTGAGCTCCGCCGAGCAGGTCGGCAAGGTCGAGGTGCGTGGCTGGGACTACCTGGCCAAGCAGGCGGTCGTCGGCAGCGCGCCCGCGCAGACCGCGAGCGCGCAGCTCTCCGACGTCACCCCGCCAGGCCTGGCGCAGAAGTTCGGCAACGGCACCTTCCTCGCCACCGACGTGCCGCACCGCACCCAGAAGGCGGCCCAGACCGCGGCCGACGCGCTGGCCGCGCAGATCGCGGGCGCGTTCGCCGAGATCGAGGGGGTGGCCAAGGGCAACCCGAAGCTGCGCGCGGGCACGTCGGTGGGCCTGTCCGGAGTCGGCAAACCGTTCGAGGGCAAGTACACGCTGTCGGCCACCAGGCACCTGTTCGCCGAGGACACCGGCTACACGACGCTGTTCACCGTCAGCGGCCGCCAGGAGCGCTCGCTGTACGGGCTGGCCCACGGCGGGCATGAACGCAACGGTGCTCGCGCGGTCGCCGGGCTGTCACCGGCGGTGGTCACCGACGTCCGGGACCCGCGCAAGCTCGGCCGGGTCAAGGTCAAATTTCCGTGGCTTGCCGAGGACTACGCCAGCAGCTGGGCGCGTACCGTCCAGGTCAGTGCCGGACCCCAGTATGGCGCCATGATCCTGCCGGAGGTGGGCGACGAGGTGCTGGTCGGCTTCGAGCAGGGCGACTTCGACAGTCCCTATGTGCTCGGTGGGCTCTACAACGGCAAGGATGCTCCCGCCACCAGCCCCTACGAGCTCGTGGACCGCAACAGTGGCCAGGTCGTCGCCCGCCGGTTGGTCTCGCGCACCGGGCACCGGCTGGAGCTGGTGGAGACCGCGGCTGCGGACAACGCTGTCCGGCTGGTCACCGGGGACGACAAGTACCTGCTGGAGCTGGACAAGAAGGGCACCAAGGTCACTGTGAAAAGCGACGGGACGGTGCTCATCGAAGGCAACCGGGGAATCACGATCGACGCCAAAACGGGGCCACTGGAACTCAAGGGCGCCCAGGTGTCCATCAAAGGCACGGGCGCGGTCAAGGTCGAGGGCGCCACCGTGTCGGTGAACGGCCAGGGCAGCACGGAGCTGAAGGCGAGCGGCGTCGTCACTGTGCAAGGCTCTCTTGTGAAGATTAACTAGAGGAGGCGTGATGCCACCGGCAGCGCGGGTCGGCGACCCCACCGGGCACCCCGGCGTGATCGGTCCTCCGGGGGTCCCGACCGTGCTCATCGCCGGGTTGCCCGCGGCCACCGTCGGCACGCCGCATATCTGCTCGATGCCCCCACCCGCCGGGCCGCACCCGCCTGCTCCGATCGCCCCGCCCGGTTGCCCGACCGTGCTCATCGGCGGGCGCCCCGCCGCCCGGATGGGCGACCTGTCGGCCTGCGGCGCGCCGATCATCATGGGTGCCCCCACCGTCATGATCGGAGGCTGACGTGGGCGCTGGCCAGCAGTTCCTCGGCGCGGGCTGGGCGTTCCCGGTACACACCGATGCGACCGGCAGCATCGCGCTGGTCAGAAACGAACGGGAGGTCGCCGAAAGCATCCGGATCATCCTCGGAACCGCGCCCGGGGAGCGGCCGATGCGCCCGGAGTTCGGCTGCGCTATCCACGATCTGGTGTTCGCCCCGGCCGACGCCACCACGGCCGGGCAACTCGCCTACCACGTGCGCGTCGCGCTGGAACGGTGGGAGCCGAGGATCGACCTGCAAGATGTGCTGGTCCACTTCGACGCGGTGGACGAAGGCACCCTGCTCATCGACATCCGCTACACGCTGCGCGACACCAACGACCCGCGCAATCTGGTCTTTCCCTTCTACGTGATCCCCTCCCACGAGCCGCAGGCCGAAGGAGGTGCGTGATGGCGCTGCCCGCCCCGAACCTCGACGACCGCCACTTCCAGGACATGGTCGACGACGCGAAGCGGCTCGTGCAGCAGCGGTGCCCGGAGTGGACCGACCACAACGTCTCCGACCCCGGGATCACCCTGATCGAGGCGATCGCAGCCATGCTGGACCAGCTCGGCTACCGCCTCAATCGGGTACCGGACCGGAACTACCTGCGCTTCCTGGACCTCATCGGGGTGCAGCTGTACCCACCTGCCGCGGCGACCGGCGACGTCACGTTCTGGTTGTCCGCGCCGCAACCGGATCCGGTCGTCGTGGGAGTCGGCACGCCGATCAGCACCCGGCCTACCGAGACCGAAGACCCCGTCGTCTTCGGTTCGGCGCGGGAGCTGGTGATCGTGCCCTGTTCGCTGCTGACGGTGCTTACCCAAGGGCGCGACGCTGACCTGGTGGACCGCACCGACCGACTGGCACTCGCCGGGCCGGACGGGTCCGTCGAGGGTTTCCCCAGTTTCAGCAGCCCGCCGCAGGTCGGTGACGTTATGTTGATCGGGCTCTCGGCCGCGGTGCCGCGCTGCGCGGTGCTGTTGCGGCTGGACTGCGAGGTACAGGGGGTCGGCGTCGACCCGAACGACCCCCCGCTGGTCTGGGAAGCCTGGGACGGTGACGGCTGGGCGCTCTGCGAGATCGACCACGACGAGACCGGTGGGTTGAATCGCCCCGGCGACATCGTGCTGCACGTGCCCCCGAGCCACACCGCGTCGGTGCTCAACCGGGAGCTGGCCGGCTGGTTGCGTTGCCGGGTGCTCGAGCCCGCCGAGGGCCAGCCGTTCTACAGCTCACCGCCGCAGGTGCGGGCCATTACCGCCGCCACGATCGGCGGCACCATCGACGCGGTGCACGCCGAGACGATCAGCGACGAGACCCTCGGGCTGTCCCAGGGCGTGCCGGGGCAGCGCTTCACCGCCCGCTACAGCCCGATCGTCCCGGGGGACGAGCCGCTCGTGCTGGAGGGGGTGGGGGCGGACGGCTGGGAGGAGTGGCGGGAGGTGGAGCACTTCGCCGGCTCCGGACCCACCGACCGGCATTTCGTCGTCGACCACACCTCCGGCGAGGTGATGTTCGGGCCCGCGGTGCGGGAGCCGGACGGATCGTTGCGTCAGTACGGCGCCATCCCGGCGAAGGGCGCGACGCTGCGGCTGCCCGCCTACCGCACCGGGGGTGGACGGCGCGGCAACGTGGCCCGCGGCCAGCTGACCGAGCAGCGCGATCCGGTGCCGTTCGTGACCCGGGTCGACAACCGCCGTCCCGCCAGTGGCGGCGTCGACGCGGAGACGGTGTCGAATGCGGCGGCGCGCGGGCCGCTGCTGCTGCGCACCCGAGACCGTGCGGTCACCGCCGAGGACTATGAGCTACTCGCCCGCCAGGCTGCCCCGGGGGTGGCCAGGGTCCGGTGCGTCGCCGCCGGTGCGGACGTTGCGGCGGGCGGGGCGCGGGTGCTGGTGGTCCCCGCGATCGGCGACGACGGCACCGGGCGGCTGGAGTTCGAGGAGCTGCTGCCGGGGGAGCCGATGCTGGCGGCGATCGCTCGATACCTCGAAGAGCGACGCTGCCTGGGCGCCCGGTTGGTGGTCCAACCGCCGTACTACCAGGGCGTGACGGTGGTCGCCCGGCTGGCGGCCCAGCCCCGGGCATCGCTGGACAAGCTGCGCAGCCGGGCCACCGAGGCGCTCTACCGCTATCTCAACCCGATCAGCGGCGGCCCGGCGGGCACTGGCTGGCCGTTCGGGCGCCCGGTGCAGGCCGGGGAGGTGTTCGCCGTGCTGCAGCGGCTCGACGGCGTCGAGATGGTGGAGGACGTCCGGCTCTTCGGTGCGGACCCGACTACCGGCGCGCGGGGCGAGGCGGTCACCAGGATCGACCTCGACGAGCATGCGCTGGTCTTCTCCTACGACCATCAGATCCGGGTCACTCCGGTTTAGGGGATCTCATGCGAGGGCTGATCGAAGGTTTGGAAAGCCCGCACCCGATCGGGGCGCAGCTGCCCGGCATCTATGCCGACGACGACTTCACTCAGCGGTTCTGCTCCGCCTTCGACGCGCTGCTCGCGCCGATCTTCGCCACCCTGGACAGCCTGCCCGCGTACTTGGATCCCGCCCTCGCGCCCGAGGATTTTCTCGACTGGATAGCAAGCTGGGTCGGCCTCGAAGTGGACGAGAGCTGGACCGTGGCGCGCCGGCGCGAGCTGGTGAGCAGCGCGGTCGACCTGCACCGCTGGCGGGGCACCCGCCGTGGCTTGACCGAGCACGTCCGGCTGGTCACCGGCGGGCAGGTCGAGATCACCGACAGCGGTGGGGTGTCCTGGTCTCGGCGCCCCCAGACCCGCCTGCCAGGCTCAGACCGGCTGGCTCTGCACGTCCGGGTCCGCGTCCCCGACCCGTCCACAGTAGACGTCCGCCGGTTGGACGCCCTGGTCGCTGAGGCCAAACCCGCCCACCTCCCGCACACTGTAGAAGTCCTCCCCGCCCGCTGATCCCGCCCGGCTACCCACCTGGGGTAGCTCGTCCTCGTCGGGTGGATCGAGTGCCAACAGCTGGGTGTGCACGAAGTCGGCTTCGGGGACACCGAGGTGGGTGAAGCGGGCCAGGGCTTCGTTCCAGTGCTGACGGGCCTGGTCGGGCTCGCCGGTGGCGTGATAGATGTGGGCGAGGCTGTTGTGGGCGCGGGCCTTCAGGTAGGGCTCGTCGATCTCGGTGGCCAGGGCCAGGGCGGCAGTGTGCTGGAGGTGTGCTTCGCCGAGCCTTCCGGAGGCGCGGTGGGTTTCGCCGATGCCGTTGAGGGCCTCGGTCTCACCCGCTCGCTCGCCGATCTCGCGGTATATCGCCAGTGCCTGCTGGTGGTGCTCGGCGGCTTGCTGGACATCGCCTTGGCGCAGGTAGATGGAGCCGAGGTTGTCGAGCGAGCGGGCTTCGCCCGCCCTTTCACCGATCTCCTGGGACAGGGTCAGGGCCTGCTGGAAGTGCGCGGCGGCCTGCGGATAGTTGCCTTGGCGCCGGTAAACGGCACCGAGGTTGGTCAGCGTGCGGGTTTCGGTGGCCCGGTTGACGATCTCGCGGGCCAGCGTGAGGGCTTGCCGGTGGTGCTCGGCGGCCTGGTCGTCGCGGCCTTGCCGGCAGTAGGCGAGCCCGAGGTTGGTCTGCGCGTAGGCTTCGCTGCCCCGGTCGCCGATCTCGCGGGCCAGCGTGAGGGCTTCCAGATGGTGCTCGGCGGCCTGGTGGTAATGGCCCTGTCGCCAGAGGACAACGCCGAGGTTGGTCAGCGCGTCGGCTTCGCTGCCCCGGTCGCCGATCTCGCGGGCCAGGGTGAGGGCCTGCTGGTGGTGGTCGGCGGCCTGGTCGTAGCGACCTTGGCGCCAGTAGACGAGGCCGAGGTTGGTCAGCGCGTGGGCCTCGGCGGCCCGGTCGCCGATCTCGCGGGCCAGGGTGAGTGCCTGCTCGTGGTGCTCGATCGCCTGGTCGTAGCGGCCTTGGCGCCAGTCGACGACGCCGAGGTTGGTCAGCGTGTGGGCTTCGGCGGCTCGATCACCAGTGCGGCGGGCGACCTCGAGGGCGTGGGTGTGGATGGTCAGGGCGTCGGGATAGTGCCCGCAGGAATAGAGGTGGCGGAACAGGATGGTGGCCAGGCGGGTGGTGTGGCCGGGCCAGCCGTGCGCGGCGGTGTAGGCGCAGATGGCGGTGAGGGTGGACCGTTCGGTGTCCAGCCAGGCCCGGGCGATCGTCGGGTCGGTCATCGGCGGGCTCGGCGTGCTCGGCGCGGGCATGCTGAGCCTGCGGTGCTGCTCGGCGGGAACCAGGGTGTCCATCGCGTCCGCGCAGGTGGCCAGGTAGTGATCGAACAGCCGGGTCAGCGCCGCCCGCTGCTCCTGGTCGCAGTCCTCCTCGTCGGCCAGCCCCCGGGCGTAGACCCGCAGCAGGTCATGCATTCCATAACGGCCGGGGCCGGCAGGCTGGATCAGGTGTACTCGGGCCAGCAGATCGAGGAGGTGTTGCGCGCGTTCAGCGCTGGTGGCGGCCAGTGCCGCGGTGGCGTAGGGCGCCAGCTGCGGTCCGGGGTGCAGACCCAGCAGCCGGAACGCCCGGGCCGCTTCGGCCGAGAGCTGCCGGTAGGACCAGGAGAACACGGCACGCAGCGCAGTGCGGGGGTCATCACCGGCATCGAAGAGCTCCAGGCGGCGCTGCTCATCGGTCAGCTCCCCGACCAGTGTGCTGAGGCTGGTGGTCGTGCGGGTGGCGGCGAGTTCGGCGGCGACCCGCAACGCCAGCGGCAGCCGCGCACACTGTTCGGCCAATCCCTCTGCGGCGTCGGGATCGGCGTCGACCCGCCCGCCGATCAACGCCGCCAGCAGCGCCACCGCATCGTCGGGAGGCAGCAGGTCCAGCTCCAGGCGCCGGGCGCCGTGTCGGGCCACCAGCCCGGCCAGCGAGTCCCGGCTGGTCACCACCACCAGGCAGGATCGCGTCCCGGGCAGCAGCGGCCGGATCTGCTCGACGCTGCCTGCGTTGTCCAGCACCACCAGCACCCGCCGCCCATCCAGCAGGCTGCGGTAGGCCGCGGCCCGCTCGTCCACCTCCAGCGGGATCTCCGGCCCGGCCACGCCGAGTGCGCGCAGGAACCCGGCCAGTGCATCGCCTGCTGCCATGGGCTGGTCGGGGTCATAACCGCGCAGGTTGACGTAGAGCTGCCCGTCGGGGAACTGCCCGCGGACCCGATGTGCCCAGCGCAGGGCCAGCGCGGTCTTGCCCACCCCAGCGGTACCGGACACCGCCGAGATCACCACCGCAGTCGCGGGGCGATCCGACGCATCGCATAAAAAGCTGTCGAGTTCGGCCAGTTCCGCTGTCCGGCCGGTGAAGGCATCCACGTCGGCGGGCAGCTGCGCAGGCACCCTGCGCGCCCTCCCGTCCGCTGGACTGGGCCTAACGTTGGGTCGCCTGCGCCGGAGTTCGTCGTAGACCCGCACGAGCGTGCTGTGGTGTTGACGCCACTCGCGGACCGCGGCTTCGTCATTGCTGGTGCAGGCCCGGACCACGGGTTCGACCATACGCTCCCAGTCCGGTGGACGCTGAATTTCACCATCCAGGACCTGATACAGCTTGGATCTGCTGCAGCTGTTGCGCACCCGGCGGGCCAGCTCCGCCCGGGTAAGCCCCGAAGACCCCTGTAGCGCCCGCAACCGAGCACAGAACTCCGCAACCGGCTCCTCTGTCATGGGGTGCCTCCCTGCGGTGTTCGGGATAGTTCGGCTACAGCACGTAGCACGTTAGTGATGTGAATAATACCCATTCGTGAATCGAGGAGGGGCGAAACGGAAGCTCCGCAGGGAAGTGACCAGCTGACAGCCTGATCAGGTACGATTACTCTCTGTCATGGTGACCGCCTGTTAAGATCACTGCCCGTTATAGCGGCTGACAAAGTGCAGGGTAGGGGGCGGTGGCCCGGACCGCCCACGGGTGGGGTCGTTCGATTTCGCCGCCCCGTTTGGTCATGCGGAGCGGTGGGAGGGTCGCTCGATGACCGGGCCGTCGCCGTCCAGCGGACCGTGCAGGCGTCGCGCGAGATTCGGATCCGACCAGACCTCGGCTGTGGATCGCCATGCGGCCATCGCCGTCTTGGTGGCGGGAGTCTGGAGCGAATGATCAGCCGCCTGCCCAGGTGACTCGGAGCACAACCACTCCCACGCCGGCTGAATGGATGGTGTATTCGATCACGCCCCATTCGCCGAAGTGGCTGGTCCACCTGTCGGTTTTGCGACTGTAGGTTGCGTCCTCGGTAGGGTCTTGCTCCAAGCGCTGTACCTTGTCTGCTAGCGCCTGCCTTCCTGCAGGTGGGAGGCTGTTGCGGAGTTCCTCCGCGTAGGACGCGAAGATCACCTCGTAGCGCATGCGCTCTGACTGGCCATCTCGGCGCGCAGCTCGGCTGCGGTCTTGGTGAGTACCGACTCGTCGCCATCGCCGAGGCGCTGCCTGATGTGCTCGGCAATCGGGTCAGGGTTGGCATCTAGCACCGCACGGGACCACCAGCGCCGCACCACCTGATTGAGGCGGTCCACGTCGAAGGTCTCGACGACCTCGGCAAGGGCGGTACGGAAATCTTCCTCGAACGCGGCGCGATTCTCCCCGTCGAGGGCTGTCCAGACAGCTGGCCCGGTCTTGTCCAGCCGGGGCACGAACGCGGTGGTGGCCGAGTCGGTCATGCGCGCATCCTAGCTCGGCTGACTCTCGTCGCCCGGTGGGCTTCGTTGGCGTGCGCGACGAAGTTCTGCAAGCCGTATTCGCTGGTGACCAGCAGGAACTCGTCGCAGCCCCCGATGCTGAACTCGACCTGTCCGTCGCCGGCCACCTCGTAGTCGATCTCGCTGGTGTCGCCGATCTTGACCCAGGCGCAGATCTGAAGGTCGGGATCGCTGCTCATCTGACCACCCCAGGGACTCGGTTGCCATGCCTGCTGCATGACGATCGTGGACGGCGGAGAGCATGGCACGAAAATATGATCTGTGCAAGATTGTGTGATGAGTGTTGACACGGCGGGCATGATGGCGGGATGCCGACTAAGTCGAAGTTGACGCTGCGGGCGCAGTGGTTGGGGCAGAGCCTGCGCGGGCTGCGGGAATCCAGCGCCATGACGTTGGCGCAGGCTGGTGAGTTCCTGCAGCGCAACGCCTCCACGGTGAGCCGGTTCGAGTCCGGCGAGTACCCGATCCGTCGCCCGGACCTGATGGCGCTGCTCGACCTGTACGGGGTGGCCGAGCGCCGCAAGCGCGACGGCCTACTCCGGCTGGCCGAGGACGTCTGGCAAAAGGGCTGGTGGGACGGCTACGAGGAGCTCGAACGCCAGTTCGTCGACTACGTCTGGCTAGAGTCCCGCGCGATCACGATCCGGTCCTTCGACACCAACCTCGTCCCAGGGCTGCTGCAGACTCGGGACTACGCCCATGCTGTGATCACCGCTGCGGCGTGGGAGGCCGACGCCGGGCAGATCGCCCGCTGGGTCCAGGTGCGGATGGACCGCCAGGCCGTGCTGCACCAGCACACCCCGCCCGAGGTCACGACCGTCATCGACGAGTTCGCGCTGCGTCGCGAGGTCGGCGGGCCTGGCGTGCTGGCAGACCAGCTCGCCCACCTGCTGACCTGCGCGGAGCTGCCGCATCTGGACCTGCGAGTGATCCCGATGAGCATCGGTGCACACGCCAGCCTGCGTGGCGACTTCCTGATATTCAGCATCACGGAGCCCGACATGTACGTCGGTTACGCCGAAACGGTGGGCGGCGCGGTCTACGTGGAACCACCCCTTTCCGAGCGGTTGCTGCGGGTCTACGATCGCCTCTTGGACAGCGCGCTCGGGCCGGCGGAGTCCGCCGAGCTCATCCGCGCCATCGGAGAGGACTCGGATGACCCACGCGGACCAGGTTCTCGGCCCGGACGCTCGGACCGAGGTCGCCTGGCGGATCAGCAGCTATAGCACCAACGCCGACGGAAACTGCGTCGAGGCAGGCGCCCTGCCCGACGCCACCGGCCGCGTCGCCGTCCGCCACAGCTACCACCCCAACGGCCCCGCCCTCATCTGCCCCCACCCCACCTGGACCGCCTTCCTCACCAGCACCAAAAACAACGCCTTCACCCCAACCCCGTAGCCGCCCGCGCACCACCGCAAACCGCCATTCCCTTCCGAATAGCAGCCCACGGGGCGCCAAAACAGCAATTCGGCTCCTAACTGGCGCTCCCGGGGTCCGGTGGAAGCTGACCTCGTACGGGCTGAAGATGCGTCCCTGGTTGGAAAGCGCCAGGCCGCCTACCCGTGGGTGGCGGCCAGGGCAACGTCATGTTCGCTTAACGTTCACCTGTAGCGACGTTGAGTAGTCACTACCATTCCCACGACCCCCTCGCCCCGATACCCTGGCCCACCCCAGCAGATAATCATCACCCGCCCTGACG
>JBQTGW010000314.1:0-5119 GCA_052390495.1 Pseudonocardiales bacterium | reverse complement strand
GGGGTGGTGGGTTCTGTTGCCCTCTTCGCCCCACCCCGGGGGGGGGGGGGCGGGTGTTTTGTGGGCTACCCCCCCCACCCCCCCCCCCCGCCACTCACAGGTCCCAGCCATCGGCTGGGACCAGGAGATCGACGTCCTACTCGCCGAGCGGGCCGCCCGCCGCGCGCCGCAGCGGGTCACCCTGCCCGCGCATCTGTCGGTCAGCCAGCTCGTCGAGCTCGCCGCTGACCCGTCGGCGCTGGCGCAGCGGCTGCGTCGGCCGCTGCCCTACCCACCGAACCCGATGGCCCGGCGCGGGACCGCGTTCCACGCCTGGCTGGAACGCCGGTTCGGCTCTACCCGGCTGATCGACCTCGACGAGCTGCCCGGCGCCGCGGACGCCGACGCCGCCCCGGACAGCGAGCTGACCGCGTTACAGGAGGCTTTCCTGGCCAGCGAGTGGGCGACACGCAGCCCATATGAGGTGGAAGTGCCCTTCGAGACCGTGATCGATGGCGTTGGCTTGCGTGGCCGGATGGACGCCGTCTTCGCGGACAGTGACGGCGGCTGGACCGTGGTGGACTGGAAGACCGGCGCGCTGCCCGAGCCCGCGCAGCTGCCTGCGGTGAGTGTGCAGTTGGCCGCTTACCGGCTGGCGTGGTCCGCGCTGTCCGGTGCACCGCCCGAGCGCGTGCGCGCGGCGCTGCACTACGTGCGCCATGACCGCACGCTGCGCCCCGCTGACCTGCTTGATAGCGATGGATTACGTGACCTACTGCGTACCATCCCGCCGACTGAATAAGTAGTCACAGCTTCGAAACTGCGTAATAAGTAGTAGATAACCACGTATCCGAAGAAACGACTCCCCGATTACGTGGTCGGCGCGGATAGTTACGTAGGACTCCCGCTTGCAATCTGCCCTTGGTTACAGGCAGGGTATGTCTTGTGCCGAACGGTAACGGCACTGAAGAGTTTTTCTCGACTTGAGGCCCACTGGGGGCCACGTTTTCCTAGGAGGACTGGATGTCTAACGCACTGAGCTTCGCCGAGATCAATGAGCAGCGTGTGGAGTTTCTGCCTGCCCGTACTGTGCTGACGACCCTTGGCAACATCAGTGGCGGTGGATCCGGCGATGACGGTGGTACTGCCGGCGACGGTGGCACCGGTGGCGCCGGCAACACCGGTGGCCAGGCCACGGGCGGCACCGGCACCGGCGGCAGCGCAGCAAACTTCGGTAACCCGAACTCCGGGCTGATCAGTCCCCAGGTCAACGTCGCCCTCGCATTCGGCGGCGACGGCGGCCCCGGCAATGGTGGTACCGTAGCCGCTGATGGTGGTACCGGTGGCGAAGGTGGCCGCGGCGGTTATGACGTCATCAACCACGGGTGAACCGAGCTGGTGTTGTTGTATGACCACGTAATCGAGTAATACTCCGCTTGTGGCGGAGGGAGCCACCCTCCGCCACAAGCGGGTTTCCTAGGGCTGGATATCAGTGTTCGCCGGTGCTGAGGCTAGCTGACCCATGCGAACTAGTGTATCTACCTCAGGAATCAGTTGTCCAGTATTCCTGGCAACTATTAAGTACCCGGCTGTAATGGCTACGCAAGTCTTGGCCGTCGACTACGTATTCGAGAAGTGACCCCGGCATCTACGTAGCCAGGGTGCTGATTTACGTAGGGTAGCAGGTTGCTCCCGGAGCGGGTTTCTGGGCAAGGTATGGCGGTGCCGAGTCGGCGAGCCGACGAGGTGTTTGTATGTTCGAGGCCCATTGGTGGCCACTTTCCTAGGAGGATCTGTATGTCTGACGCCCTGAGTTTTGCCGAGATCGACGGGCAGCACGTTGAGCTGCTGCCTGCCCGTACCGTGCTGTCGTCGTACTGTGGATACCGCAGCTGCCACTGGGACTACTGCGACTACTACAGCAACGAGCAGTACGCTGAAGCCAAAGCCGATGCGGATGCCAAGCAGGTGATCCTCAACTTCGGAGATGGCGTTGACATCATCGCCGACAATGACGCTGAGGCTGAGGCTGGCGCCATCAACCAGGCGTGATCGAGCCGGTGCTGTTGGGTGATCGCGTGACACTCTAGTCTGTGGCGGCAGGGGTGGCCAGGTTCCGACCACCCCTGCCTGCCTGGGTTACGCCAGATCGCTGGAGCTCGATACCCTCTTGACATGGCTAGGTAGTGCGGCGGAACGATATTACGTAGTACGCTAAAAAAGTAAGTAGCGACCACCCGTCTAAGGTACGGGGGGTTGATATCGGGTAGGATTCAAGGCACATGGTATCGACCGACGAGAGTGGGATTTCGAGATGGGGAATGCTCCATTGCTTTCGCATCCACCGGTGGGGGTTCTCGGGCTGATGTGGCGTCCGGTGCATTTGGTCGCTGAGCTGGTGCGCCAGGTGCGCGACACAGCTGAGTACGTGGTGCGCCAGGTGCACGATGCGGTAAAGCTGGTGTTGCGTACGCTGGATGGCGCTACGCAGCAGACGACCCGGGTTCGGAGTAAGTCCGAGGTGGAGTGGATCGTCGGGCCGCTGACGTTCTTCATTGCCAGCGGCGTGCTCTTCGCCAGACCGAGCGGCACCGTCCCACAGTAGCGACGCAGACGTTCCGGTGCTCCTGGCCATCCCTGATGCTACGTGCCTGGCCATGTGGTCGGGTCCCCTGTCGTGTCTTTCACTTACCGGTATCAAGTATTGGTACCTGATGTCTACGTGGTGACTCGCGGTTGGCTGCGTATCCGAGAAGTCACCTTCGGCTAAGTGGTCGCCGAGGGAGATTTAGGTACGTTTACTGATTGCTGGCAGCCATTTTTCTCGGCAGACTCTGTGGTGTACCGAAACCGAGGGGTGCTAAACCGGGTTGCCCTCGATTGAGGTGCTCGTTGTCGAGACCCGCGTGGGTCACGTTTTTCTAGGAGGAATTCAGCATGTCTGACGTACTGAGCTTCGTCGAGATCGCCGGACAGGACGTCGAGCTGCTTCCCGCTCGTACTACGATGTTTGTTGGTGGCCCGCTGGGGAACCTGCTGGGAAATGCCGGCGGTGACGGTGGCGGGGGTGTCTCGAGTGGCGACGCCATTTCCCAGGGTGGCGACGCACAGAATATCCACAAGCCCACTGGTGGCACGGGCGGTGGCGCCCAGGGTGGCGGTATCCTCGGTGGCCTTCTGGGTACCCTCTAATCTCTGAGGCGAGCCTGAAGTGTTGGTTGATCGCGTGACGAGTCGTCCGTGACGGGAGGGGTGGCCGTGCTGCGGCCACCCCTCCCGTCAATTACGTAGGAATTTCAGCTGTTGTGTTTCTTGTACCGGGGAGCTATTCGGGCGTTCTGGTCGCCGGTAGTGTGTTTTCGAGCCGTGGGGAGTAGAGTCATCAATACCAAAAGTGCAGTACTTGATCCGGCTCCCGTTTCGGACGGTTCCGGGCGCAGTGCGCCGCGGCTGGCCGAAGGGATCGAGCTGATCGGCGAGTACGAGGGCTCGGGCTTTCAGGATCCCAAGTACATCGTGCGCCGAGCCGACGGGCAGATCATCCAGCTTCCGCACCTGCTGTACCTGCTCGCAAGCAACCTCGACGGGGAGCGCGACATCGCGCAGGTAGCCGATCGGCTCAGCCGGGAGTTCGGCCGGGATCTGGGTGCCGACCAGGTGTCCTATTTGCTCGATAACCGACTCCGGCCTGCTGGAATCGTGGCAGCCGATCCGAAGTCCGCGAACACCTTCGCTCCGGTCAAGTTGAAGGCGGACTCGCTGCTGGGGCTCAAGTTCCGGGTGGGGTTGATACCCGAACGGGTGTCCTGGGTGATCGCCGGGATCTTCCGGCCGTTCTTCTACCCCGCGGTCATGCTGGTTGCGCTGGCGACGTTTGTCGCTCTCGACCTGATGCTTTTTCTCCATAGCAGCATCGGGCAGCTCGGGTCGAGCGCGCTGGCAATGGTTGACCGTCCCGAACTGACCCTGCTGGTGCTGCTCGCGCTGCTGCTCTCCGCCATGTTTCACGAGTCCGGGCATGTCGCTGCCTGCCGATACGGGGGCGCTCGACCCGGGACCATGGGTGTCGGCATCTACATTGTGTGGCCGGCCTTGTTCAGCACGGTGACCGATTCCTATCGCCTCAGCCGCCGCGGTCGGCTGCGCACCGACCTGGGTGGCGTCTACTTCAACGTCATCTTCATCGCTGGGATGATCCTGGTCTATCTCGCCACCGGAGCTCCATGGCTGCTGATCGCGATCTTGCTGATGCATCTGGAGACCGTGCGACAGTTCCTACCGTTCGTTCGCTTCGACGGCTACTACATCCTCAGTGACCTCATCGGGGTACCCGACCTGTTCAGGTGGATGGGGCCGGTGCTCAAGGGAATCTTCCGCCGCAAGCCGCACCCCCGAGTTCTGGAGCTCAAGCCCTGGGTCCGTCGATCGATCACCCTGTGGGTCATCCTCGTCATCCCCGCCCTGGTGTACTTCCTGGTTCCCTTCATCATCTTGGCGCCATACGTCCTCCCGGTGGTATGGGATGCACTCCTCGCGCGTGGATCCCTGGTGGGAGACGCAACGCAGAGCGGGGAAGTGGCGTTGGCCGCAGTGAACGTGATCCAGATGTTCCTGCTGGTGCTTCCGTGGGCAGGAATGACGTTGATCCTTGGCATGATGGGTACCCAGCTCTTCCGCGCAGTAAACGCCTGGCGCCGGAGGTACTGGCGCAAGGGGCGACACGCTCTTTGACGGCACCTCGCCTTCTCAAGCCAGAGCCTTCTCAAGCCAGAGCCTTCTCAAGCCAGAAGCACACGTGGGCAACGCGACGCTGGCTGGCGATCCATTCGGACTCGGAGCCAGCTGAAATCTGCATAGAGACTTGTGGTCGGTTGCGTATCAAAGAAGCTACCTTCGGTTAGGTGGTCGCCGAGGAAGTTTTAGGTACGGTTACTGATTGCTGGCAGTCATGTTTGTCGTCAGACTGTGAGTGTACCGAAATCGGGGATGCGAACCTTAAGTGGCTCTCGATGCGGTGCGCTATGTCGGGACCCCCGTGGTCATGTTTTTCTAGGAGGAATTCAGCATGTCTGACGCACTGAGCTTTGTCGAGGTCGAGGGACAGCACGTGGAGCTGCTCCCCGCTCGTACCACGCTGTTC
>JBQTGW010000313.1:0-4558 GCA_052390495.1 Pseudonocardiales bacterium | reverse complement strand
GATGACGCATTCTCGGGTGCCACTCTGAGGGCTATTGTTCGCTAGGGCGTGCCGATGATTATGGCGGTCTGTAGCGCTACCGTCCTGGCGTCTTGAGCTGGTCCTGCTCGGTCAGGTAGACCAGGTTCCGAGCCAATCGGATCGTGCTAATGGGCGGGGTCCGGCCAGGAGATCACGATCCGGGTGTGTCGCCTGTCGATAACGAGCCCTTTCGGAAGTTCGGTATCCGGGGTGCCCGCCGGGTGAACTGTCAGGTGCGGCCCCGGGCCGTGCCGGTGGTCCCGGTCCCAGCTGCGGATCTGTTCGGTGAGCTGGTCCGCGGCCTTGGTCGCATCCGGACCGTGGGCGTACACACCGAACTCGAACACGGTCGCGTCGGCGTTGACCGGCCGTAGCTTGGCGCGATAGGCCAGGCTGCCCTGGTCGACCAGCGCTGGAGTGCCCAATTGCCAGCCCGGGGACACCAGCCCGCGATCGACGGCATCCCGCTTCGCCGAGAGAAGGCAGAAGTTCGGCCGCATCGCCAGCCACAGGTCCAGGTCGCTGAACGGCTCCCCCTTGCAGGCGGTGACGTCCGACCATGCCTGCGCCCTCGGCATCGATAACACCTCACCCAGCGCCGCGGAATCGACCTGCTGCTCGCCCACCCACAGGCTGACCTCATCGCCCTGAAGCGAGATCGACCGGCTCCGGTACTCACCGACCCCCTGCATCGGCACGAAACCGCACATCAAGTGGTCACGACTCACCAGATGCCCACCGCAGCGCTCCAGCGCCCAGGACCGGCCCAGCCCCTTGATCCGCAGCGGCACCACCAGCCGTCCCCCCTCAGCAAGCTGAGCTACCCACGCCGGCGGGACACCCCACGTACCGACCGTGACGATGATCCGATCGAACGGGCCGTACTCCACGGCACCGAACTCCCCGTCCGCGCACAAGACGCGCACATCGCGGTAGCCCGCAGCCGCCAGGCAGGACAGAGCACGGTCCACGACCTCCTGGTCGATGTCGATCGTGGTCACCGACCCGTCCGGCCCGACCAGCTCCCGGAGCAGCGCGGCGTTGTAGCCCCCGCTGCCGATCTCCAGCACCCGCTGCC
Organism: Pseudonocardiales bacterium; assembly: GCA_052390495.1. Lineage (GTDB taxonomy): Bacteria > Actinomycetota > Actinomycetes > Mycobacteriales > Pseudonocardiaceae. Next base: position 3,459 of record JBQTGW010000313.1, on the reverse strand, counting down.
CAGACCCCACTTGCAGCTGACCCAACATCATGGCGACGACCGCCGGTGCCGAGACCGAACTGATGTCAACACCGCGCTCGTTCTTCTTGGTGACCAGGGAGTCATCGGCATACGCCTGCTCCAGCGGGAGCCCGGCGCGAACACGTGCCGGGGCACAGTCCGCAGCGCAGCCTCGACCTCACCCGGCAGAACCAGGCCCAGCAGTTCATGTCTCGCGATGATCTGATCGACCATGGCGCCACGCAGCTCGTCCACGCCCCGATCCGAGCCCACGCCCTCACAGATGGTGTCGGCAGTCACCGGACGGAGCGTAGCCGCGGCATCGGCCGGATCGGTGGTCACGTCAGACACGAAATAATTCCCTTTCCCTATTCTTTGGATGTTGTGGTCCGCTGACTGCTTGTTACTGACGGAATCGGGTCAGACACCATGAGTATCACCACCGCTCAGGGTGGGCAGCCAACAACGCAACGTTGTACAACCTTAGGTTGTCCGAGTCAGCTCACGTTTTTTGTGCTATAGACCCAGGGCATGGCGGTGTTTCCAGGTAAGCGCGAGGCAGGCTGCGCCTGTTTCAGCTATCGGCTCGGCTTCCAGTATTTGGTGTACCGCTGTTTCGGTGAAGGGAACGCCGTCGGTGGGTGTTCCCCCACCGACGGTGACGATCTCGCCTTCCTCGTTGCACTGCACCGCTTTGCCGAACACGTCGGTGAACACGTCGTCATCCATCACGACGACGGTCAGGATGTTGGGGGACAGGGTGAGCGCATCCACGCCAAGCCCCAGTACGAAGGCGCTGAGCGAGCCGTCGGCCCTGGCCGACTGAAGCCGCTGGAACAGCGGCCACCGCGCATAGTCGATCGGCCGGCTGCGGGTGCCGTCATGCTCGGGCTCACCGAGGAGTTCCTCGGAGTACTCCCGCACGATGTTGCGCCACAGATCGAAGTCGTTCCACCGATCCCCGGGTGCGGCGCTGGAGGGCTGGAACTCGCCGGTGGGAATCACCCCGTATATACCGCCGCCCGTGGCCACTTTTGCCGGGTCCCGCCAGTGCAGCAGGAACGAGGACCCGGCCGGGTGGCGGCGTCGCCGGATGGTCAACGTGGCGATCGCCGGGATGATCGCCCGCCGCTGGGGATCGAACGGATTACCGATCAGTTCCCGGAACGGCAGCCGCCCACGCAGTTGCTCCGCTGACGCCGGCAGTCCCTCAGCCATGCATACCGCGGCCGTCTCGTGTGCCAACACCTCACAGATGTCGATCTTGTCGAAATAGGTACCCAACCCGAACTCCAGCCGACGCGCCGCCAGGAAGACGCCGAGCAGCCGGTAACTCGGGCGGGACTCGAACAACGCCGGTGGGCTGAGATGCTTGATTGCCGAGGTGTAGCGCCCGAAACGCAACCCGGCGGTGTGCGGGGGCCGGGTCGCCTCGGATTCCGGCTCCGACCCGTTCACCTCGGCGGTTTGCGGCCCTTCATCAAGCCGCAATGCCAGCGAGCCCAGTTCCAGGGGCTCACTCGGCAGCCACTCGGCAGGTGCGAGCACGGCAGCACGCGGCACACGGTACTCGGCGGGGTAGAGCTGCACGACCAGCTTCGCCAGCCCGGACCGGTGCTGGTTGAGCCAATGCCGCTCAGCACGCCAGCGCACCCAGCTCGCCGCGATCTCGGCCAGCTCCCTACCCACAGTGTCACCTTTCGCCGACTCGGTCGGTCAGTATGGTTCCGGCGCTACAGGCCCAGTGCATCGCGATGCCGCAAGGCCAGCGCGAGGCAGGCCGCGCCTGATCCAGCCATTGGCTCGGTGTCCAGCATGCGGCGCACTGCCGCCTCGGTGAACGGAACACCCTCGATGGGAGTACTACCGCCAACGGCGACGATCTCGCCTTCTTCGTTGAACCGCACCATCGAGCCGAACACCTCAGTGAACACATCGTCGTCAATCACCACCACGGTCAGGACACAAGCAGCAAGAGTGAGCACATTCAGGCCGAGACCCAGAAAGAATACGCCCACCAAGCCGTCTGTCCGGGCCTCCTGGAGTCGCTGATACATCGGCCACCGCTCATAGTCGATCGGCTGGCTCCGAGTACCGTCATACTCTGGTTCGCCAAGCAGCTCCTCGGAGTACTCCCGCACTATGTTGCGCCACAGATCAAAGTCATTATGCTGGCCCCACGGCGCCATACTGGAGGGCTGGAACTCACCGGTGGGTATCACGCCGTAGGTGCCGCCTGCGGTAGCCACTTTCGCTGCATCGCGCCAGTGCAGCAGGAATGACGGCTCGGCCGGGTAGCGGCGCAGCCGGATCGTCAGCGTGGCGATTCCCGGGATGATCGCCCGGCGCTGCGGGTCAAACGGATCACCAATTAGCTCCCGGAACGGCAACCGGCCACGCAGCCGCTCCGGCGAGTGTGGCAATCCCTCAGCCATGCAGGCTGCGGCAACTTCATGCCCGACCGCTTCGCAGACGTCGATCTTGTCAAAGTAGGTGCCCAGGCCGAACTGCATCCACCGCGCAGCCAGCGAGGCACCGAGCAGCCGGTAACTCGGCCGGGACTCGAACAACGCCGGCGGGTTGAGCTGCTTGATTGCCGAGGTGTAGCGCTCAAACCGCATCCCGGTGGTGCGCAGTGGCCGGGTGGCCGCCGATTCCGGCTCCGACCCGTCCACCACCACGGTCTGCGGCCCCTCGTCGAGCCGCAATGCCAGCGAGCCCAGTTCCAGAGGCTCACTCGGCAGCCATTCAGGAGGCGCGAGCATGGTCGTGTGCTGCACCCGGTGTTCGACCGGGTAAAGCTGCACGGCCAGCTTCGCCAGCTCCAATCGGTGCTGGTTGAGCCAGCGCCGCTCATCACGCCACCGCAACCGACTGGCCGCGATCTCTGGACTGACATCGTCGCGGGACACCAGCTTGCGAACCTGCCCAGAGCACAAGCCCAGATCCTCAGCCGCAATACCCAGCTCAGTGACCATCTTGCGGCGCAACTCCAGTGGCACCGACCGCTGCCCCGTCTCGATCTGGCTCAGGTGCTGCTGGGTCGTACCTAACGCCCTGGCCACCTCGGTCTGAGTCCGCATCACCGTCGTCCGCCACGCCAACACAACCGCCCCGATGTCATCGGCCGTCGTGTCCTCATCCCGCTGCAACCAGCGGTCCACGGCATCACTCTGTTGTTGCTGTGTCACGGAGCAACGGTAACCGGTACCAGTCACCAGCCAGGAGGCGCCGGAGGGCTCAGGCGGCTCGTCACCAGAGTGCGGTCGATCGCCCACCATGACAGACTCCTTTCTCAGCCGGGGCAGGGGTAGCGCTCTCCGGCGTGGTCCGGCCAGGAGATCACGATCCGGGTGTGTCGTCTATCCACAACGAGCCCTTTCGGAAGCTCGGCATCCGGGGTGTCCGCCGGGTGTACCGTCAGGCGCGGCCCTGGGCCGTGGCGGTGGTCCCGGTCCC
>JBQTGW010000312.1:0-33362 GCA_052390495.1 Pseudonocardiales bacterium | reverse complement strand
GGAACGGGTTGGGCTTCTGGAACACCATGCCGATCCGGCGCCGGACCTCGATGGGGTCAACGTCGCGGGCGTAGATGTTCTGGTCGTGGTAGGTCACCACGCCCTCGATCCTGGCCCCCACCACAAGGTCGTTCATCCGGTTCAGGCAGCGGATCACTGTCGACTTCCCACAGCCGGAGGGACCGATCAAGGCAGTGATCTCGTTCTTGCCGAAGATCAGATCGACGTCACGGACGGCGAGGAAGCTGCCGTAGTAGACACCTAGGCCCTCACAGGTCATCACGGCGCGCGGCACATCGGGGATTGTGCGCTTGACTCCCGAAGGGCGCTCGACCTCGACGATCTGCTTCTCCGCCCCGGCCTTCGTGCTGTCCGACATCTGGTCTGCCCCGGTCCCGGCGGCTGGGTTGAAGGTCATCGGATCCTCGTCTCTCACCAGCGGCGCTGGAACTTATTGCGGATCAGGATCGCCACGGAATTCATCAGCAGCAACAAGCCGAGCAACAGGACGATGCCCGCTGATGCCGTGGTCCGAAATGCTTCCTGCGGCTGGCTGATCAGGCTGTAGATCTGCACCGGCATGGTAGTGAAGCCGGACAGCAGCCCGTCCGGGTCGTAGTTGATGAACACCACGGCGCCGAGTAGCAGCAAGGGTGCGGCCTCGCCGATCGCCCTGGACAGCGCGATGATCGTGCCGGTGGCGATCCCCGGTACTGCCGCGGGCAGCGTCTGGCGCCACACCGTCTGCCATGGCGTGGCCCCTAGGGCCAGCGAGCCGGCCCGGACCTCGGTAGGCACCGACCGCAGCGACTCCCGAGTGGCGATGATGATCACCGGCAGGATCAGCAGGGCGAGCGCGATGCCACCACCGATCACGATGTTGCGACTCTGGAAACCCAGTACCGGCTGCATCAGACCCAGGATCCCCAGCGTGAGCAGTCCGTAGATGATCGTCGGCACGGCCGCCAGGTTCTGGATGTTGACCTCGATCAGCCGGGTGTACCAGCGCTCGTTGTCGGCGAACTCCTCAAGGTAGATCGCCGCCGCCACACCGAGCGGGATCGCCAGCAGCGCGGTACACCCGATCACCCAGACGGTGCCCAGGATGGCGGCCCGGAACCCGGCTCGCTCCGGAAACAGCTGCGAAATGTAGTTGGTGATCAGGTTGGCGTCCAGCCGGGGCCAACCCTCGATGAAGACCTGGGCGATCAGGACGAGGAGGAACACCAGGCCGGTGAACAAACACAGCCACAGCGCGAGCAGGAACACCACGGCGCGCGGCGCTCGCTCCCCACCCCGGGCCCGGCCGAGTGGTTGGGTCCGAGCAAGCTCTCCCAGGGTCGCCATCAGTACACCTCCCGGAACCGCCGGACCAGCCGGATACTGATGATGTTGACCGTCAGAGTGATGACGAACAGCGACAGGCCGACCGCGTAGAGCGTGTTGTAAGCCAGCGAGCCCACCGCGTTCTCCCCAGTCGCCGCCTGGGCGATGAAGCCGGTCATGGTCTGCGCCGCGTCCCGTGGGTCGGAAATAATCTGGGCGATACTCCCGGACGCGATCGCGACGATCATCGTCTCGCCGACCGCCCGGGAAATACCCAGCACGATCGCGGCGATGATCCCGGAGATCGCCGCGGGGAACACCACCTTGAGGGTGGTCTGCATCCGGTTGGCGCCGAGCGCGGCCGAACCCTGCCGCAGCGCACTCGGCACCGCCGACATCGCGTCCTCGGACAGTGAAGCCACGGTGGGGACGATCATGATGCCGAGCACCAGACCGGCCTGCAGCACGTTGAATGCGCCGACCTGGATACCGAGCAGGCCGTCGAGCAATACCGGGCCGATGAAAGAAAGTGCGAAGAAGCCGTAGACCACCGAGGGCACGCCTGCGAGCACCTCGAGCACCGGCTTAAGCACCCGGCGCATCTGGTTGGAGGCGTACTCGGAGAGCAGCATCGCCGCGCCCAACCCCAGCGGCACGGCCACCACCAGGGCAATGCCGGTGGTCCACAGCGTCCCCACCACCAGGGGCAGGACGCCGTAGTCCTTCTCCGCGAAGTTCGGGGTCCACCGGGTGCCGGTGACGAACTCGACGATCGAGATCTCCCGGAAGAACTCGATCGTCGGAATCACCAGGGACACCACGATGGCGATCGTGGTCAGCACCGAGACCACTGCGGCGAAGAACAGCAGATTGAGGATGATCCGCTCGCCGATGCGACTCGACGATGGGCGCAGCGAAGGGGTCTCCCCAGTGGGGGCCTGGCGCCTGCCCCCACCCGAAGGGGGGCCAGCCCCGAAGGACTGGCCCCCTCCGACCGTTGTGGTGCTCACTTCACTCAGCTACCGAGCTGAGCGATGGCATCCTGCAGCTCAGCCTTCTGCTCAGCGTTCAAGGCTACGAACTGCGCCGCCTCCGTGATCTGGTCGATCTGGCTGCCGTAGAAGTCCACGAAGCCCTTGACCTGCGGCTTATCCTGGTAGGCCGACTTGCTGACGTAGATGAACAGCGGACGGGCCAGCGGCGTGTAACTGCCGTCCTGCACCGTCGCGGCGCTCGGCGGAACGCAGCCGCTGCCACCGTCGATCTCGGCGGCTTTGAGGGTGCCCTGGTTCTCCTCGTAGTAGGTGAAGCCGAAGTATGCGGTAGCCCCCCTGGACCCCCCCACGCCCTGCACCAGCACGTTGTCGTCCTCGGAGGACTGGTAGTCAGTGCGGGAGGCGCCCTCCTCACCGTTGACGGCATCGGTGAAGTAGTCGAAGGTGCCGGAGTCGGTGCCCGGGCCGAACAGCCCCAGCGGCTCGTTCGGGAACGCCGAGTCGACCTGGCTCCAGTTGGTGATCTGACCCTCGGACTCCGGTGCCCACATCGTCCTGAGCTGGCCGACAGTCAGGCAGTTCGCCCAGTTGTTCTCCGGGTTGAGCACCACGGTCAGCGCGTCGTTCGCGATCTGGAGTTCGGCGAACTCGATGCCCGCCTGTCCACAGGCCGCCCTCTCATCGTCCGCGATGGCCCGGGAGGCGTCGGAGATGTCGGTCTCTCCGGCGCAGAACTTCTCGAAACCACCGCCGGTGCCGGAGGTGGCCACGGTGACGTTCACCCCGGACTCCTCCTCTTTGTAGAGCTCGGCGGCCGCCGAGCTCAGCGGGGCCACCGTGGAGGAGCCGTCGACGAGGACCGGGCCGGAAAGGCCACCGTCGTCGGTTGAATCGGCCGCCTGCCCGCCACACGCGGCGAGCACGAGGGTTGCGGCGCAAGCCACTGCTGCCGGGCCGACGCGCCGGCGCAGGGTGCTACGAGTCACTGGATCTCCTTCGTCGCTGCCTGCCGGCTCACTCAGCGGCCGGTTGCGCCAGAACGTTATGCAGCGTGAGTGGACAACTACCGTCCATAGAATTAACAGAAAGTGAACAGGGCTAAGCCTAAGCACCTCGCAGGCATCTTTTGGGTGATTTTACATCCTTTTCAGCCTGCTATCATGTGCCTAACGTGACCAAATCGTAGTGTAACGCCCTACACTTCACCCGGCTAGCGCTCACCCGGTAAGGGAATAGCCCGGGCGCGGATCAACCCTGCTGGGTGTGCGGCGCTGGCTCCGGATGCACCGAATCGGCCCGAAGGAACCCGATGTCGCTGCGGTGGCGGCGAAAGCCCAGCTTTCCGTAGGTGCGCAAGGCGGCGGCATTGTCGGACTCGACGTAGAGCATCGCCTCAGCCAGCCCCCGCCCGCGAAGGTGCTCCAGCCCGGCCACGGTCAGTGCGCCGCCGAGGCCGATGCCCTGGGCACCGGGGTCCACCCCGATCACATAGACCTCCCCGAGACCGCCGGGATGCACCTTGGTCCAGTGGAAGCCATGCAGCTGGTCCTGGGCATCCACGGCCAGCAGGAACCCTTCCGGGTCGAACCACGGTTGCGCCTCCCGCACGGCAAGATCGCCGGTGTCCCACCGGCCCTGCTCAGGATGCCGGGCGAACGCCCTGTTGTTCACCGCCACGACCGCGGGCTCGTCCTGCCCGGGGCGCAGTGGGCGCAGTCGCAGCCCATCGGGCAAGCGTCGTGGTGGGACCGGATCAGCCAGCGGGCGGCGCAACTGCAACAGCTCGCGCCTGCGGTCCAGACCGGCCCGCTCGGCCAGCCGCAGCGCCCCCGGATGCTCGCCGTGCGCCCACACCCACATCGGCCCGGGGAACCGATCGAGCAGCTCCGCCAGCAGCGCCCCGCCGATACCCCGGCGCCGATGCCCGGGATGCACCACGAACTCCGCGGTACGACGCTCGGCACGCTCGTCCACTGCGCCGTAGCCGACCAGGGCGCCTGCCTCGGCGTGGACTAGCACATGCTGGGCCGAACCGGGCTGCACCGAACCAGAATGGGCCGAACCGGGATGGCTCAGCCGCAGGACGGCTGCCTCGGAGATCGGGTCGACGTCGTCCGCCGCCGCGGCGGCGGCCAACAGCGCGAGCACATCGGCGACCTCGACATCGGACGAGCTGCTGGTCCAGGTCAGAGTTGGGGCTGGGCTCCGCATCAGGTGCGCGGCATCGGCAACGCTTCTCGAGATGAATCGAACCGGTCCCGATCGGGATCTGCGCCCTCCGAAGCGTCACTAGTGTCCCGAGCCTCGGTGTCCCGCTGTACCTGCTCGGCCCGCTCTCGAGGACTCATGCTGCGCAATGGTCGAACGAATTTGTACCCCACATTGCGCACCGTGCCGATGAGCTGCTCATGCTCCGGTCCGAGCTTGGCCCGCAGCCGCCGGACGTGGACATCGACGGTGCGTGTGCCGCCGAAGAAGTCGTACCCCCAGACCTCCTGCAGCAGCTGAGCGCGGGTGAACACCCGGCCTGCATGCTGCGCGAGATACTTGAGCAGTTCGAACTCCTTGTAGGTCAGATCCAGCGGACGCCCCCGCAGGCGTGCTGTGTAGGTGGCCTCGTCGATCACCAGCTCGCCGAGCACCAGGGTGCCGCTACGGCCCGCGCCTGGCTCAGCTACCCGCCGCGCGACCAGCAGCCGCAGCCGGGCGTCAACCTCCGCTGGGCCAGCCGAAGGCAGCAGGATCTCATCGGCGCCCCAGTCCGCAGACAGGGCGACCAACCCGCCCTCGCTGATCACGACCACCACCGGCACATCCAGCCCGGTGGAGCCCAGTAGGCGGCAGAGGCTGCGCGAACCGGCCAGGTCGGAGCGCGCGTCGATCAACACCGCGTCGTAGGGGCCGGCGTCCAGCAGGGCGGCAACCTCCGGGACAGCCGCCCGCACCCCGTGTGCCAGCAGCGACAACGCGGGCAGCACCGAACTCGGTGTGGGGTCAGCGGTGAGCAGTAACAGCTCCATAACCGCGTCCTCCTCGCCCGCTGCACACTGTGATCTACAGGTGCAGGTTATGGTCTCCAGGCCGGACTCCGGCCCAAATTCACGGCAATGTTGGCAATGTTTCAGTGAGGATACCGGTAGTGGCCTACCTTGACCCTCTTTCGGTGGGTCCTGTCACGCTCAGGAGTCATCACGGGGGGTGTCACCAGCGGGTGCGCTTGGCCGCCGCCTGCTGCCGATCTGGTAAACCGAACCGTGCGCCGGCGCCGGGCCGCGCTTCGGCGAGCAAGCCCGGTATTCGCGACCCGAAGGGACGAGGAACCCCGTGCGGAAGCTGGTCATCGCGGTAGTGGTGCTCGTTGGCCTGGGCGTCGCGGCCGACTACGGCGCCGCGGCTGCCGCGGAGTACCAGGTGGCCAACCAGATCCGCGAAGAACTGGGGCTGGTCGCCGACCCTTCAGTGCGGATCAACGGCTTCCCGTTCCTCACCCAGGCGCTGTCGGGTCACTACTCCGACATCGAAACGCGGGCTACTGGGCTGTCCGTCGGCCCGCTGCACGACGTCGCGGTGGAGGCGACGATGCGCGACGTCGATGCGCCGCTGTCCGAAGTGATGGCCGGGAATCTGCGGTCGGTGCATGCGGCCGAGGTGGACGGCCGGATCCGATTGGCGGACGGAGACATCGGGCGGGCGATCGGGATCGAGGACCTGCGACTGCAGCCAGCCTCCGCAGCGGAAACCCAGACGCTGCTGCCCGCCGACGCATTACCCGACCCCGCCTCCCGAACCGACGACCGCGAGGCCGTCCGCATGGTGGCGACCACTGATCTGGCAGGCGAACCCACCGCCGTCATCGGGGTCGGGGTCATCAGGATCTCCGGAAGTAGACTGCAGATCACCATCATGGACGTGCGCCTGGCCAGGGACGGGGTGGGTGAGGTGAACCTGCCGCGACCGATCCGCGAGCTGCTGATCCAAACGCTGAGCACCGACCTGGAGCCCGGCGGGCTTCCGTTCACCGTCACGCCCACCAGGGTGTGGGTGGAGCCCGGGTCACTCGTCGTGGAGGGAACTGCCCAGGACATCTCGCTGAGCAATCTAGGGGTCGGTATCGGGTGAGCGGATTGGCACTGGCGCTGGGCACGCTGGCGGTCGCGACGGTGTTCGGCCTGCTCTGGCAACGTCGCCAGGGCAGGATCCAGGGATCGGGCCAAGTCCAGGCCACCGGGACGGTCCCGGTGGGGACGGCGCTGCCTGGGCTGGTGCTGAGCCGGGTCGTCACCGCGGCCGCGGTGACGTTGCTGCAGCTGAGCACCCCGATGTGTGTACGGTGCCCGCAGGCCCGCGCCCTGCTCAGCGAACTGGCCGCCGAGATCCCCGGAGTCGGACACGCCGAGATCAATCTGGCCGAGCACCCGAAGCTGGCTGCCGAGCTTGGCGTGCGCTCGACGCCCACCATGCTGGCGATCTCGCGTACCGGCCACGAGCTGTTCCGAGTGGCCGGAGTGCCGCGCCGCGCGGAGCTGCTCAGCGCCCTGCAATCGCACCTGTAAGACCGGGTTCAGTCCGGCCTGTGGAATGACAGTCCCGCAGACCGGGAGTCTCAGGTACGCTCCTAAGGGTGTCTTCGCTGCTGACCAAGCGCCGTGCGGTTGACTTCTGCCGCCTGCGTAGCAGCTTGTGTCAGACGTCGTGACCGGGCAGCTACTCCCCTCGCACAGTGCTCGTGACGGCAGTAGTCCTGGGAGTATCCCGGCATTAGCCGGATCCCCGCCTCGCCTGGCGATCCCTGTTCCCCTTGGTCAGGAGCGCGCATGACTCTTTCCGGATCCCCTTCCCCCATCGATTCCCGAGGTCCGCGCTTTGCGGCGGGGGTGAGCGCTGTGGTGCTCACCGCCGTTCTAGTCACCAGCAGCACCCTGCTGATCGCCGCACAGGCGGTGGTGTTCGCGCTCGGCGCGTTCGCCGGTCTGCGGTGGCACCCTTACGGCGCGCTGTACCGCACCCTCATTGCGCCCCGGCTGGCCCCGCCCACCGAGCGAGAGGACCCCGCTCCGGTGCGCTTCTCGCAGGGGCTGGGCTTCGCCTTCGCCGCAGTCGGCGTGCTCGGTTACTCCACCGGGCTCAGCGCACTGGGCATGACCGCCACAGCGCTCGCACTGGGCGCTGCCTTCCTCAACGCGGCCTTCGGCTTCTGCCTGGGCTGCGAGATCTACCTCCGGCTGCCTGCGCGGTTGCGCAGCCGGGCAACTTTCGCCCCTGATTAACACCCCAAATAGCACATCAAACACCGAACGAGGAGCTGCCGCATGAGCCGCGAGAACGTCCTGGTTACGGCCGACTGGGCAGAGCAGAATCTGGATACCGACGGCATCGTCTTCGTGGAGGTCGACGAGGACACCACCGCCTACGACGGCGGACACATCGCAGGCGCGGTGAAGATCAACTGGAAGACGGAGCTGCAGGACCAGGTGATCCGCGACTTCGTGGACAAGGGTTCCTTCGAGAAGCTGCTGTCCGACAAGGGCATCAGCAACAACGACACCGTGGTGCTCTACGGCGGCAACAACAACTGGTTCGCCGCCTACGCCTACTGGTACTTCAAGCTATACGGGCACGACTCCGTCAAGCTGCTCGACGGCGGGCGCAAGAAGTGGGAGCTTGACGGCCGCCCGCTGTCCACCGACCCGGTGACCAGGAAAGCGACCAGCTACACCGCCCAAGAGCAGGACACCTCGATCCGGGCGTTCCGCCATGAAGTGATCGACGCGATTGGCCACAAGAACCTCGTCGACGTGCGCGCACCCGCCGAGTTCGCGGGCGAGATCCTGGCGCCCGCGCACCTGCCCCAAGAGCAGGCGCAGCGCCCTGGCCACATTCCCACCGCGCTGAACGTACCGTGGTCCAAGGCAGCCAACGAGGATGGCACCTTCAAGTCCGACGACGAACTGACCGCGCTCTACAACGAGGCTGGGCTGGACGGGAGCCGCTCGACCATCGCCTACTGCCGGATCGGGGAACGCTCCAGCCATACCTGGTTCGCGCTCCACGAGCTACTGGGACACTCCGATGTGAAGAACTACGACGGGTCCTGGACCGAGTACGGCTCGCTGGTCGGCGCTCCGATCAAGCTCGGCAAAGAGAGCTGATCACCATGTGCGGAGCACCCGAGCAGACCCAGGAACTACCAGCGGGAACCGATCTGAACAAGCACACCGTGCTCGCGGGCAGGGTCTTCTCGGCAGGTGAACCAGCCGCTGGTGCCTTCGTGCGGCTGCTCGACGGTACCGGGGAGTTCACCGCCGAAGTGGTGTCCTCGCCCTCCGGGGATTTCCGCTTCTTCACCACTCCCGGCAGCTGGACAGTGCGCGCGCTGCACCACTCCGGCAACGGCGAGACCACTGTGACCGCGGACCGTCCCGGCCTGTACCCGGTCGAAGTCTCTGTCATCTGACCCCGGGCGGGTTGGCAGCTCTTCAAGAACTACCAACCCAGGTTCGGGACGTCTCAAACGGCAGCCAACCCTCGCTGGCCCATCGGCGAGGGTTGGCTGCTGTTATGAGCGGCGTTCTGGGGGGTTGGTGGTCCTTGAAGACCACCCAACTCCGTTGTGCGGCCGCGCTGCAGGACCGCCATGATGGGGAGTGAGGAGGTGTGCCATGTCGGTGAACAGGCCGGATAGGGCGCTGGCGTGGGCCGCGGATGGTCAGGTGGTGTTCGAGCAGGCCGTCGCGGGGTGTGACGATGTGCGGGGGGCGTCGCGGCTGCCCGGCTGGACACGGGGTCACGTGATCACTCACGTCGCCCGCAACGCCGAGGGTCTCGTCCGGCTGCTGAGCTGGGCCCGCACCGGGGTCCAGACGCCGATGTACCCGTCGCTCGAGGCGCGCGTGGCGGATATTGAGGCGGGAGCCGGACGCCCGCTGGCCGAACAGCTCGACGACGTCCGCCGCACCGGGAAAACTTTCTCCGCGGCCGCGCAGGACCTCTCGCCGCAGCACTGGACGGCCACCGTGCGCACCACACTGGGTGACTCGGTGGCAGCGTCGGTCGTGCCCTGGATGCGAGTGTGCGAGGTCTGGCTGCACCTGGTGGACCTCGACGCGGGCGCGGAGCTCGACGCCCTGCCCGAGGACATCTCCGCTGCGCTCGTGCGGGACGTGGCGAGCTGGATGGACTCCCGCGTTTCGGCCCGGGTCGTGATGCAGATCCCCGGCCGGGAGCAGGTCACCTTCGGCCAAGGCGACGTTCCGATGCCGGTTTCCGGGCCGGTACAGGAGCTGGCCGGTTGGCTCACCGGCCGTTCCAAAGGCGACGGCCTCACTGCGCCCGACGGCCTGCCCGAGCTGCCCCGCTGGCGCTGACCCGTCAAGCGGTGTGCATGATCACGAGTGCGGTGATGTTGTCTGTGCCGCCTGCCTCGTTGGCGGCGTCGATGAGGGCGCGGCAGGTGTCATCTGGATTCGGGTGATCGTTGAGGATCACCTGTATTCGGGCGTCGTCGAGCATGTTGGTGAGACCGTCGCTGCACAGCAGCAACCGATCTGCGGGGCGCAGGGTGATGCAGCGCACGTCAGGCAACGCCTCGCCGTCCATGCCCAGGTACCGCACGAGCTGGTGGCGGGCTGGGTGATCGGCGGCCTCCTGCTCGGTGATGACGCCGACGTCGAAGAGCCCCTGGGCCAGAGAGTGGTCATGGGTCAGCCGCTGCACGCTGTGCTCGCGCCACAGGTAGACCCGGCTGTCGCCGAGATGCGCGATCAACGCGGTGGCCTGGCGGATCAGCGCGACGACGGCGGTGGCGCCCATCCCCGCTCGCCGCGGGTCGTCTTGGCTCCCAGCGCGCAGGTCGGCGCTGAGCTCGGCGAGCACGGTGCGCAGCTGCTGCGTCGCCTCCGGCGCCGCGATGTCCGACGCCGCGCCGAAGCGGGTGGCGATCAGCATGGGCAGCCTCGTGACGACGATCTCGGCGGCCACCTCGCCTGCGGGCAGACCACCCATGCCGTCGGAGACGACGAACAGCCCGAGCTCGACGTCGGCACTCCAGCGATCCTCATTGGACTCCCGGACCCGGCCACAATCGCTGAGGCCCGCCCAGCACAGCGCCGTCGGGACACCCGTGCTCTCCACCTCGGCTCCGATCACATACCGCTCCAACGTTGTTTGTGATCATTATCGCAGACCAGGGTGGCGCCCGCAGTCCTTGGTGTGCCCGCAACGCTGGGTAGTCGATCCCTGGAAGGGTGAGTTCGGTGGATTGGTGCGCAGTTGCAACCCCCCGGTCAGCGGGCCGTCATCTGCGTGCGGCTTGATAGAGCATGTGCCCACTCAACTGCTTGTTTCGCTGTCTGGAATCTGTTCCACGACGTTGGACGACTGCGTCACGCTGACCGCCGAGCTGGACGCTCGCCGGGTTCCTGCCTCGTTACTCGTAGTACCGAAAAGCCCCGGTGGTGCCGCAGCGGTGCGCTGGCTCCGCCAGCGCCGCGACCAGGGGGATGCCGTGCTGATGCACGGCTACGACCACACCGCCGATCCGCTCGGGGCGTGGGGCTCCTACACCGTGGCCACGCTGCGCCGCAGGGCGGAGTTCGCCACCCTGCCTGCCCATGAGGCGGGGCTGCGGTTACACGCTGCGAACATCCAGTTGGAGCGTCTCGATCTGCGTACCGACGCCTTCGTCCCGCCGCGTTGGCTGGCCTCGCCGGGTACCCGGCGGGCGCTGCAGAACCATGGCTACCGGGTGTGTGCCGACGCCACCGCAGTGCATGAGCTGCGTTTGAACCAGGTGTACCGCGGCCGGGTGCTCGGGTTGGCGCACGGTGAGCGGGTCGACCCATTGTGGTGCCGGGCGATGGTGCTCGGCGCGGCCCGCGCCGCCCGCCGTGGTGCTCTGGTGCGGATCACGGTGGACGCGGCGGACTTGGCGCGGGGCGGGCGACGTTCGGCGCTGCTGGACGCGGTGGACATCGCCCTGCACCACGGTGCCCATCCCAGCACCTACCTGCAGCTGGGCGCGCAGCCGGCACTGGCCGCCTGAGCGCTGCAGAGCTGAGGAGCGCCGCAGAGCCGGTGCCCCTCAAGCCGGTGCCCCGCAGAGCCGGTGCCCCGCAGAGCCGGTGCCCCTCAGAGTCGCAGTGCCTCGCCCGGCACCGCGACGTGGACCTCGGTCCCGACCGGGGCGAGTTCACGGAACAGCCCATAGAACTTCTCCGGCCGGGCCAGCAGGGCCTGGTGGATCGGCACCGCCAGCCCAGGGTCGACCGCCCGCAGGAAGTCCACTGCTTCGGAAATCTTGAACCAGGGCGCGACGGTGGGCAGCAGCAGGACGTCGACGTCGCGGTCGGGCAGGGCGAAGGAGTCCCCAGGGTGTAGCACCTCGCCGTCGTCGATCAGGTAGCCGTTGTTGGGGACCACCGGGATGTCCGGGTGGATCACGCCATGCGCACCGCCGATCACCTCGACGGTGCTGCCCGCCAGCTTCAGCGTCTCACCCGGCCGAACCACCCGGTGCGCTATGCCCACGGTGGCCAACTGCTCCGCTGAGCCGACGTCGACCACCAGCTCCGCGCCCGGGTTCGCGGCCAGCAACGCGGGCAGCCGGACGAGGTCGAGGTGGTCGGGGTGCTGATGGGTCACCAGAATCGCGTCGAGCCCGGTGAGTTCCTCGAAGCCGGCGGAGTAGACCCCGGGGTCCAGCAGCAGCCGAGCCACCCCGACCTCGACCAACACACAGGACTGTCCGAAGTGAACGATCTGCACGGGCGGTCACCTCCTGGCAACAGATTGCCACGCCGCGAGCAGTTCGGCTTCGTCAGTTGCCGTCAGCCCGGCCTGGCGTGGTCGATCCACTCCGAGTATCCGCTCGTGCGCCAGCGCGGCGGCGGCGGTCTCGGCCAGCGGACGCTGCCGCAGACCGGCCCGCAGCGTGGCGCCCACGTCGTGGGTCACCAGGCCGTATTCCTCCGACGGCAGCCACAGTGGCAACGACTTCGGGCCGCTCCACGACGCCACCCCCGCCTCCTGTAATACCGGCGCCGGCACGGTCACCAGCTCGGTACCCGGCGGCGCGAGGGTGTCGGCCAGCTGCGCCAGCAGGTCACGCAGTGACACCGTGAGGCCGCAGCCGTCGAAGGTCCCGGTGCGGCCCTGCTCGGCAGAGTCGACCAGCCAGGCAGCCAGGTCCCGCACGTCGATCCAGGTGGTCGGCACCTCGGCGGCGTCCCCGGGCACCAGCACCCGCCCGCCGCGCGCCATCCGCATCGGCCAGTAGCCGAAGCGATCGCTGATGTCGCCCGGCCCCACCAGCAGCCCGGCCCGCACCACCAAGGGTGGTACACCCGCGGACCGCACGGCGTTCTCGCCGGCCACCTTGACCCCGCCGTAGATCTCCGGGCTGAGGTCGGTGGCATCGTCGAAGACCGGCGCCACCAGCGGCGCGTCGACGGTCTGGCCCGCGGTCCGGGTGTCAGCGTAGACGTTGATCGTCGACACGAAGGTCCAATGGCTCGCCACCGCGCCCAGCGTGTCGAGCGCGTCGCGCACCCAGCGCAGCGACATTCGTGCGGTGTCCAGCACCGCATCGAACCGCTGGCCGGATTGGACGGCGCTGAGCAGCATGCGAAGCCCGTTGGGGACATCCCGGTCGATCCGCACGAACGCGGCACCGTCGGGCACCGGCCCGGACTCCCCTCTGGCCGCGCACAGCACCTCATGCCCGCGCCCCAGCGCCTCGACCGCGACGGCGCGAGACAGAAACCGGGTCCCGCCGAATATCAGCATCCGCATACCGGCCAGCTTGGAGGCGATGTCCGGGCTCCGTCACCGGTGTTCGCTCCGGGCGCACCGGTAGCCTCTGCGGCGTGGCACGAGTAGTCGTCGACGTGGTCCTCAAACCGGAGATCCTGGACCCGCAGGGTCAGGCGATCGCCCGCGCACTGCCCCGGCTGGGCTTCGACGGGGTGCGCGACGTGCGGCAGGGTAAACACTTCGAACTGGACGTAGCAGACACCGTCGACGATGCCGAGCTGCACCGGATGGCCGGCGAACTGCTCGCCAACCCCGTGATCGAGGACTGGACGGTGCGCCGGTTGTGAGCGCGCGCATCGGCGTCATCACCTTCCCCGGCACCCTCGACGACGTCGACGCCGCCCGCGCGGTGCGCCACGCCGGGGCACAGCCGGTGGCGCTCTGGCACGCCGATGACGACCTGCACGGCGTGGACGCCGTGGTGATCCCCGGCGGGTTCTCCTACGGCGACTACCTACGCGCCGGCGCGATCGCCGCCCACCAGCCGGTGCTGCGGGCCGTGGTGGACGCCGTCGGCCGAGGCATGCCGGTATTGGGTATCTGCAACGGTTTCCAGATCCTGTGCGAGGCCGGACTGCTGCCTGGGGCGCTGATGCGCAATGTCGGGCTGCACTTCGTCTGCCGTGATCAGCGGTTGCGGGTGGAGAGCACCGCAACGGCCTGGACCAGCCGATACTCACCCGGCGCCGAAATCGTCGTGCCGCTGAAGTCCGGCGAGGGCCGGTACGTGGCCGACACCGCCACACTGGCCGAGTTGGCGGACGAGGGCCGCGTGGTGTTCCGCTATGCAGGCGCCAACCCCAACGGCGCGGTGCACGACATCGCCGGAATAGCCTCGCCGGACGGCCGGGTCGTTGGCCTGATGCCCCATCCCGAACACGCGATCGACCCGCTCACCGGCCCGTCCACCGACGGCCTTGACGTCTTTCGATCCGCGATCAACGCCGTGCTCCCCGCCTAACGCTGCTCCGGGACGGCAGTGCCCTCGCCACGACCCGCCCAGCTGGGGAGCAGGTCAGCGATCGGGATATCGACGTCGAATGGCTCGGTGACTTTGAGGTGGTCGCTGGTCCCGACTACCCGGTACCGGCCCCCGTGGCCGATCACGTATGTGGTGACCAGCGGGGGGTCGAGCTCGATCCGCCAGTAGTGCGGTATCCCGTAGCGGGCGTACAGCGCAGGCTTGGTGTCCCGGTCCTCAAGGTGGCTACCGGGGGATTCGATCTCCACCGCGACGATCACCTCGGAAGGCGCGAACCAGTGCCGCCCAGGTTGCTCACTGCGCACCACGAGTACGTCCGGGATCCGGCTCAGCCGACGCCCGAAGCGGATCTCAACGGCCTGCGTGACGACGTAAGGCTCGGGAGCGATGCTCTCCAGCCGAACACCGAAACGCATCGCAACAATCTGGTACAGGCTCGACGGTGAGGGTGACACAGTGAGCGCTCCGTCTGTCAGCTCGTACCGGTGGTGGCTCTCCGGAAGCGCGTCGAGGTCATCGACGGTCCAACCGCCGGGCGGAATCACGAGCAGCTGATCAGTCATTGCTTCCTCCCTGCTGGCGAACTCCCATCAAGCGGCGGTGTGCACATTGCGGCGTGCCACCGGTACCTGCATGTCATCGAACAGCAGCGACAGTCGCCACGCCGTCTTGGCCACGAGCGCGTCATAGACCCGGCGAGCGGTCTCCTCTTGGGCGGCGTAGTGATGCGCACCTGTTCGATCGACGTCGCGGATCAGTAGCGCATACCGGTAGCTGCCCAGGGGAAGCCCAGGCTCGTCCTCAAAGTCAGCGTTACGCAGCCAGGCGCCTGCGGTCCGGCCGAATGAGGCCACCAAGTCTCCGTCCTCGTCGTGGCGGAAGCCAGCACCGATGATCTCCTCGACGATGCCTGCGACGGCATCGATGGACTCATCAGCGTCGATCAGAACACCTTCCCATCGGCTCATCGATCCTCCTCGCTCCACAGGAGATCGTAGTCGTCGCACACGATCCTGACGAGACGGAAACGATCAGGGTAGGCTCCTACAGCTCGGGCGATGCCGCGCACCGCTTCATCCCGGGTGAGCCCGGATCCGCGAGCGTCGATCACAACCCGGGACGCTTGACCCTTCGCTCTGTTGAGGCAATTGCGTACTCGGACTGACGTTGCGCCTGGCATTTCGTTGATCAGCAGCGCGGAAAGGAAACATCAATGAGGTGGTTCAAGAGCACATACAGCAGCGACCAGGGCAACTGCGTCGAAGTCGCCGAGATCTCGGGCGGCGCGGCCGTCCGAGACGGCAAGGACCCTGGTGGGCCGATGCTGAGGTTCAGCTCGGCCCAGTGGGTATCCTTTTCGGATGCGATCAGCCGAGGGGATTTCGGCTGATCGCGATATCCCTGCGAAGAGAGTGCCTCTCGGACGGCAATCACCCGGGGGCACTCTCTTCGTCATGGATGCCCGTGGTGCCCGGTCGCTGTTTCCAGCAGCGTCGGCGCGAAGTCCGAGGCCGTCATCCTCGGACCCCTTCCGCTGACCAACAGCTTCTGCGGCAGCTGCTGGAGATGTACGGTACTGTGCCCGGTAGTGTATCCCTTTGGATACAGGGAGGCTGATATGCAGACCGCGAACCTTCTGGTGCGGGCGCGGCGAGCGGCCAGGATGACTCAGGGCGAGCTGGCTCGGAGCGCGCACACGTCACGCCCGACTCTGTCCGCTTATGAGTGCGGCCACAAGTCACCCACGCTGGAGACCGCAGCCCGGCTGCTCGCCGAAGCGGGGTTCGAGCTCACGATCAGCCCACGGGTAGAGTTCGCCGAGCACATCACGGCGCGGGGACGCCCCATCGCGGTGCCGAGCGTGCTTCCCCGACTGTCACTTGAGCAGGCCTTCGCCACGGTGACGTTGCCGCTGCATCTGAACTGGTCCGCACCCGGCCGTCGGTTTCACCTTCTCGACCGTTCCCAACGAGCCCGGGTGTACGAGATCGTGTTGCGGGAGGGCGGGCCTGCGGATGTCCTCGCCTATGTCGATGGTGCGTTGCTGGTCGACTTGTGGGATGAACTGGTCATACCACGCGAGGTTCGTGCCGCCTGGACCCCGGCCGTCGAGAACGCCCACGTGGCGGCCGGATAATGGCCGACTCACCCGATGATCGGCCTGAAGCTGCTCCCGAAGGGCTGACCTGGTTCCAGGTCCAGGTGGCGCAGGTGTTTTTCAGTCTGCCTGCCAGCGCCGGATTTCTCCTCGCTGGAGGTGCCGCGCTCGCAGCCCAGCACCTCATCACGCGCCCGACAGAAGACCTCGATTTCTTCACTGGCCCGGGACGTGGCGACGTCCCGACCGCACGCGATGCGTTCGAGGCCGCCGCTATCACCCGAAGGTGGTCGGTTCGTAGGTTACGAGACACTGCCACCTTCTGTCGGCTCTTGGTCTCCGGCCCAGATAATCTTCTCGTTGACCTTGCGCTGGACAGCTTGCCGACCCTTCCGTCCACCGGGAGCGTAGCTGGTCCGACTTTTGGTCTCGAAGAGCTGGCTGGACGAAAGGTGATCGCCTTGTTCGACCGAGCCGAGGCCCGCGATTTCGCCGACGTATACGTCCTCGCCCAACGCTATGAGAAGACGCTTCTGCTGGCTCGCGCCGCCGAGGTGGACGCAGGATTCGAGCTGACTGTCTTCGTTGACATGCTACGCACAGTGTCCCGCTTCGCCGACGAAGAACTGCCGGTAAGCGCTGACGAGGTCGAAGCGCTGCGCGAGTTCTTCGCTGAATGGGCGACAGAACTCGCGGTACTGGACCGCCGCATTGCACGCCGCCCATGCTGCCGGGGACCGGGCACTGGGCGCCAACGTGGTGGGCTTCATGTCCGAGCAAGCCAGACATCTCGGTCAAATCCGCCAATCGGCAACCCTGGCCGAGACCGCCCGGACCGGCTACCCCGGTGCCTCCCCCCGTATCACCGCGATCCTTGATCTCCGGGCAGCCGAGGCGCATGCCAACGACCAGGCGAGCACTGAATGCCACCGGGCACTGGATGCCGCGTTCGATCGGCTCGGCGACGCGCCCAGCTCCTCCGGAGACCCGGACTGGTGCTACTGGCTCGATGAAGCCGAAGCGCACGCCTGGGTCGGCTACTGCTACCTCTGCCTGCAAGATTGGAGCCGAGCCCGCCACCACTATCACGCCGCGCTGCGCCTGCAAGACCCTAGCTACCGCCGTGAGGACGCGCTCCGCCACATCCTGCTGGCCACCACCTACCTGCGCCAAGACCAGCCGGAGGTGGACCATGCCTCCAACCAAGGAGCTGGAGGCGATCCGCTGAACCTGCCAGGATGGATCAAGAGGTCCGGGTGCTGGGAGGAGGAGCTGTGAACCGGTGGTTCTACGTCGAGCTGCGCTGCCAAGGCACCCCGTCTGCGGAGCTGGACGCCCAGCTCGACGTCATCATGGAAGCATTAATCGCTGAGCCGGGTGGCGTGGACGCTGACGTCGGGGCCGACCTCGTTGCGGGCACTGTTGACCTCTGTGTATCGGTTCAGGCCGATGACGGGGGTGCGGCGCTGTCCCGGGCACTGGCATTCGTGCGCTCCGCATTGCACGGTGTGGGGATCAGGACGCCAGGACCGCAGTGGATCGCTGAGCTGGTCGATCGTGGCGACGCGGTGGCCACCGTACGGCCATCCGAGCTACTGGTCAACTCGTAGCCTGGAGCCGTGTCTCTCACCAGCCGCAGGCCGCGCTGCGCCTGCAAGTGACCGTCAAAGTTCGACCGGTCGCCGAGCGCTAGCGCGGTCAGTGTGGTCGCGGCACCGGACTCGCCACCCCTCGTAGATAGAGTCACGTGGATCTTGATGACAACGCAGCGTTAGGGGCCGCCAGTACGTTCTTCGTCGTGGCCGCTGTCAAGGTCCGCGAACCGGGCCACCTCGCACGCGAGATCCATGCCGTGCGCGACAAGACCGGCTACGCCAACGGCAGAGTTCAAAGCGATTCCGGTGTAATAGAGATCGGTCATGGGGCGGAGCCCGCCGGGCGGCGTCGCCGTGCCGTACTCAAACCTGGTCACCCACATGATCAGATTGCTCACCGGGACCGAATAATCACTGTTTTGGCCTTGGGTTCGAAAGCGACACGTGAGGGTACTCCAGGACTTGGGAGGAAAAGCGGATACCGCTGCAGTCAGCCGAACTCGCCGTTGCGGACGCCTGCGGTGAATGCGGCCCACCCGGCTGGAGTGAAGATCAGCTTGGGGCCGGTGGGGTGCTTGGAGACACGCAGGGCGATCTGATCGGCCAGCTCGGCGACCTCGACGCAGTTGCCGTAGCCGCCGCCGTTGCTGCGGCTGCTCTTGCGCCAGGTGGCGCGGGACAGGTCGGACGAACGCATCGTGCTCGCCTCGTTAGTGCTCGATGGGTCATAGCTCGGCGGCCAGCCGCTCGATGAGGGCTACCGAGTCCTGCGGGCTCAGCGCCTCGGACCGCAGCCGGTCGAACGCCAGTTTACAAGTCTGGACCGCTCCCTCCTTCTCCAGGTGCAGGGCACTCGCGGTGTGCTCGATGTAGGCCACCTCCGGTTCATCGGGCTCGCCGAAGCCCAGCACGGTGAACGGGCCGTCCAGCCCGGAGTGCGCGCCGAGGGAGAACGGCAGCACCTGCAAGCACACCGACGGCAGCGCGGCCCGCGCCGCTATGTGACCCAGCTGTGCTTGACAGCCGACGGCAGAACAGCACAATGAGCGCCGCGATCTCGGTCGACGGTTCCAAAGTTCACTTTCTTCGGCGTATGCCGGTGAGCCTGGTTGCCATGGAAGCTATCCCCGACCCGATAGATTCGACATTCTCGATGACTTGGCTGTCCTCTTCGGTGGCGTCTGGACACAGGAGTCTGCTCAACGCCGCTGTCGCGCCTGGGCCCAGCCCGCGCACGACGATTCGTACACCCATTGCGCAGAGCTCCTTGGCCAGTTGCACGGCTTCTGGACCACAGCCGTCCCCGTCGCCGAAGACACAGAGCACCCGGTCCCCCTCCATCGGCGCAAACAACTTCTTGGCCGCGCGGAGGGCCGGAGTCACATCAGTTCCGCCGGAGCTGTGCGCCTGCTGCAAGGTGCTGCGTACCTTCTTGAGCGGCGAGTCCGGTGCCACGTAGCTGACCACCGCGTCGTTCCAGAGGACGAGCCCGCACCGGTAGTAAGCCTGCACCGCCTCATCCAGGAACTGCTCGCCGCCCGCAATGGCCTGTTCTAACGGCTCCCCGTACATCGAGCCGCTCACGTCAATGCACAGCAGCACGGTCCCGCCGTACTGTCGTTGGATCACCGCCAAGTACTTACCCGGCGGGGACTGGGTCAGCCCGATACCGTCGAAGTTTCGGCGCACCCACGAACTCATATCCGCTCCAATGTGTCACTGCCGGACGCTGATTCCGGTGAGCGAGCCGGCGAGCTCATGCGCAGCGTCGGCGTCCACCACCCCGTCCACATATGCCTGAAGGTCCAGTGACACCCCGCTGTGCGGTTCCCGGGCGGTGACGCTGAGCAGGCCGTCCGCGCTGACCCGGAGGGTGACCTCGATCTTCGACCCGGCCGGTAACGGCGGCAGGTTGCTCAGCTCGCCGTCCAGCACCCGGCGGTTGTCCGCGACCTCGTCGGAAGGGAGGTCACCGGCCTGCTCGAAGATCTGTACTCGGACCCGGTCCTGGCCGTTGACGATGGTGCAGAACACGACGGTCGCGCTGGCGGGCAATGCGGCATTGCGGTGCACGGCGTGTGCAACGAACTGGCGGGTCCCGGCCGGATCGTGGCTGTCGTGCAGGAGCACGCCGAAGCTTCGGGGTACCACCGATGTGGTCGGCTTGTCCGCGATCGCCGCCAACATCCCGCCCGCGCTGCGTAGCTCCGCCCGCGAGCTGTCCCCGGCGAGCTGGTGGGCCCGAATAGCCGCGCCGTACACCACAGCCAGGTCCGGTTCGATCAGTTTCGGTGTTCGGCCCAGCCGCCCGGCGATCGCGTCCGCGATGGCGGGCATCTTGGTCGACCCACCTACCATGATCACCTGGTCGATGCGCCGGACACCCTGCGCCGCGGCACTGTCCAGTACCCGGTCCACGATCGACAGGGTTCGTTCGACCAGGTCGGCGCCCAGCCGCTGGAGGATGGCCCGGTCGAAGTCCACCGTCATCGCCGTGCCCCCGTAGCGCAGCATGACCGGGCGGGAGGCGGTTGTGCTCAACGACCGCTTCGCGGCCTCGGCGGCGACGCTGACCTCGTGCCGAAATGTCTCGTCCTCGTCTAGGTCCGCGTAATCGGTAGCCTGTGCGAAGCTCGCCACCAGGAAGTCGGTGATTCGTCCGTCCCAGTCCGCTCCGCCGAGCCTGCTGTCGCCGTCCGTGGCGACGACCCGAACACCGCCGGGGCCGACGCGCAGCACGGTCGTGTCGAACGTGCCGCCGCCGAGGTCGTAGACCAGTACCGAGCCGCCGCTGTCGATGCTGGACGGCCCCGAGGTGCCGGACAGTTCTGAGGTGCCGGACAGTTCTGAGGTGCCATAGTGCAGCGCTGCGGCGACCGGTTCGCTCAACAGTTCCAGCACATCGATCCCGGCGAGGTGGGCCGCCTGATACGTCGCCTCTCTTTCTCGAATGCCGAAATAGGCGGGAACAGTGATCACCGCGTGCGTCGGGCCGTCCTGTCCGAGCGCAGCGGTCGCGTCGTTCACCAAGCTGCGCAGGATGAGCGCCGAGACGGACTCCGGGGTGTGCCGCACCCCGTGGAACAGCAGCTCGAATTCGGTACCCATCTGACGTTTGATCAATGCGACGGTGTTGTCCGGGTCCACCGTCGCGGCATTTCGGGCCGCCACCCCAACCAAGATCGAAGATGCCGACTCGAAATACACCACCGACGGAGTCGTCGGCTCGCCGAAACTGTTGGGCACGGTCACCGGCCGACCGTGCGGGCCGACGGTGGCCACCGAGGAGAAGGTCGTGCCGAGATCGATACCGATGATCAAAAAAGCTCCCAGGTAAAAGCGTCCTGCACTGTCTGAATGGAAGAAGTCACCCAGTCCACTATTTCCGGGGTCCAGCGGAAGAGTAGATAGCCGAAGCTGATCACAACCATGACCATAATGCCGACCAGCACCCCCCGGTGAACCAGGTAGGCGACGATCGGATCTGATGTTCCTGGCATGGGTTACGCCGCCTCTTCGGTCGGGTTGGCCGCGCGGGGCGGCAATGGTTGGCCGGCCCGCGCCATCAGCCAGAAGAACGGGCCGGCCGGGGACAGTGGATCGCCTTTCCGAGCGCCAGAAACTGACGCAACCAGGAAATAGCGGACCTCGGCGAAATCGCGCTCCGCGGCGAGCACCAGGTTGTCAAGCCCGGCATCCCATAGCCATTCCCGAACCCGGTCCGGCTGCAGCTCCCGAGCGGGCGGGAGATCGACGAGGAGGTCGGCTTTGACCACGGCGATCGCCAGCCGCTGGCCTTTGGTGCGCACGCCGTAGTCCTGCAACCGGCCGGCGGTCACGTGGTACACCTGCTCGGGATCGTCCAACGCCGCGTTCGCCCGCGCGAGGATGACCGGGCCGAGCCCGCCGAGCCCGTCCTGCACCCACCGGATCGAGAACGGGTCGACCACGAACACCAGCCCATGTGCATGGTCGAGGAACCGCAACTCGCTGTTGTCGCCACGGTCGATGTAGAACTCACCGGCCGCGTCGAACAGGTGCAGTAGGGCTTTCCGCCGCGCCACGGTGACCTGGGCGGTGATCGCCATCGGCAGCTGGCCGGCCGGCGTCTTCGCGGTGGCGGAGCCGGTGCTGACGATCTGCACACCGTGCTCGAACGCCTGCCTGCTCTCGTCGTCGACGAAATCGACCGAGGCGCCGGCCGCAGCGGCCTGATCCCGCATGGCCAGCAGGCCCGCGTAGACCAGCCGGGTCTTGCCCGCCGAGACCGGGCCGAACACCGGCAGCCGGATGTCCCGGACTACGGCTGCGCCCTTCCGCAACGGTGCCTTGCAGCTCGGGCAGCTGGCCTGCAGCCGGTGGGCCGCCCGCAGCACCGTGGTCGGCAGGACGGCGCCGCAGATGCATCGGCGCCACACCGCACCGAGCCGGCCCGGCCGGATGTCGCGGTGTACCCGATCGCAGCTGTCTCCGTCGCAGGGAAAGGCGGGCAACGACGAGACGAAATAGTCCACCGGGCAGCTTCCGGTCGCCCTTCTGACCCGACGCACAAGGTAGTCACCACCCCGTAGCGCGCCGACCACGAGCAGCCAGCCACCGTACGCCACCAGCAGTGCCGATCCGCAGACCACCAGCATCGTGGCAGACGCGACCCACACCCCGGGGCCGAACAGCTCCCATCCCTTGAGCGTTCTGTTGGTACGGCTCCACATCTCTTTCAGGTCGACGCGGCTCTGGGCGACCAGATAAGAGGGCCATGCCGGGTCCCGGCCGAACGGACTGTCGCGGCGGAGCTTCGGCAGGTTCGAATTCCCGCTCTCCACGTCAGCCGCAGTGATCGTCCTCGGCCGCCACGGCTGGTAGCCGGCCAGCGTGAGCAACGGCACGGCGAAGCCCACGAGCACGCCACCGAGCAGATAGAACGGCAGCACGATCAGCACCAGGGGAATCAGGACCAGCATCACGAAGGCCGTCACGAGCCACGCCACGACGTAGATCACCAAGGCGGCCAGCACGGCATACACCAACGGCATCGCTCATTTACCTCCGCTGCTGCGCCCGAACGGCCAACGAGAGATTTTCGGCTGCTTCGTGGTGGTCTTCTCCGGCGCGACGTCCTTCGCGGGGGAAGCAGGTGTGCGCGTCAGCTCGGCCCTGAGCCGCCGGGGCAGTGTGGGTGTGACGTAGTTGACCCAATCCCGGGGTAGCTCCGGGCCGATCGTCTTGAGTAACCGCTGCACCCGATGCACTCGGGTGAGCTCGACGTCGTCGCGGACCCAGTTCTGGAAAATCACTTTGAACTCGTCGGCCAGCTCATCCGATATGGTCCCCGATCTGATGGCCAGGTAGGCGAGCGCCACCGCCATGTCACCCCGGCGTCCGCTGCGCGACTCGTCATTCCATAATGCGGGCAGCTCCCGCACCAGGAAGTCCCGCAGGTGGTTTCCCCCACCATTGACCACCGCCAAGACCTGCCCCAGCGCCAGGTCGTCGAGCAGCGCATGCAGAATCGTCGGTCGACGGGCGTCCAGCACCGCCTCGGTGACAGTAAACAGCACTGAGGCGGTCTTGGCTGCCCGGTCCCCTTCGGGCCCAGCAAGCAGGGCAAGCCAGCGTCGCAACTCTTCGTCCTGTCGCCGTAATTCCGCCAACCGGCTGTCCTTGGGTGGCCCAGCGAGCTCCGTGAGCCGTGCCACCGCATCGAGTTCAGCGCCGGTCACCTGGGACCGGCAGAGCGCCGCAAGCGCCCGCCAAGCCTTGGTCGTAACAAAGCCGGATACTGTGTCCGGGCGCAACCGGTTCAGCAACTCGAGTAGTTCACCGGTCTTGGGCGATGCATACCGGAACAATGCATCCCAGGCGAGCTCACCGGTGTCGGGCTGAGCCCGGCCCGCCACGAAGTTGAGGACTTTCGCCAGTACCTCGTAGCGGACTTCGGGTGCACCGAGCTCGAATGCCGCGGCCGTGACGCCGGCGTCCAGCGGTGAGCTGAGGTCACTGATCGGCAGCAGGATCCGCCACCAGTGTTGATGCACGTCCGCTTCGGTCGTGGCGTCCATTCGGCGGGTGAGCTCATCGCGCAGCAGGTCGACCAGCAGTGGACCACATGGCCAACGGTCCGGGTCCAGCCGTGGGGTCGGGTGATTCGCCCACCAGATGACGAACTGGTTCGCGGCGTCCCGGAAGTTCGCCACCTTCGGCTCGATGCCGAACCTCGTCGCGATCCGCAGCACCAGATCCAGCTGATCCGGCCGGACCTGGTCCGCGGTCTGCTCGACGAGTTCGGTGGCCGAGCGCTGCTCGGCCGGAGTCCACCTGCGCTGCGGCAGCCGAGTGTCGACATACTGCGGTTTCCGGCCCGAAAGTACTTCACCGAGCTCGGCGACCAGTAACTCCCGCCGGACCCGGTCGGCCAGCTGGCCGCCCATGTTGCGCAGCTGTACCGCGTCATCAAGCTCGGCGAGCATCGTCGCGTCGGTCGGGCCGTTCAGCACCGCTTCGACGACCGGTTCCACGAAGTCCTCCACGGACAGCGCGGGTTGCCCGGCCAACCACCCGGCCAGCGCGTGCCCCGGCGGCACCGGTTCGTCAAGCACCAGGACGGCACTGGCCAGCCGGTCCGCCGTGGACGGCCGGGCGTCGGCCGCCTCGGCGGAGGGGTCCGCGCGTTGCTGGCGTCGCCGGGCGAACCGGTGCGCCAGCTCCACCGCGTCCACGACGTCGAACGGATCGCTGTGCAGAAATCTGGGCGCCCAATACGCTGCCGCTTCGGTGGGCTCGACCACGGAATGCTGCCCGGAGTCCAGGCTGAACACCACGAACTCCCCGTCCCGATCCGGGTTGGCGAGCGGACCTGCCCAGTCCGGATGCAACCCCAGGACGTCGTGCTGGCTGTACTGGGGATTGGTCGTGAAGACCCGGAACCCGAGTCGCAGCGCACGGGCCTGCGGTAACAACAGGGTTCCGGCGGCGATCCAGCCGAGGATCACTGAGGGATCGTCCCCGATGAACAGCACCCGTCGACGACTCTCGTCCTGTACCCGGTCAAACGCGGAACTCACCGCGGTGAGCCAGTCCTCCGTGTCGGGCTGACCGAGCACCCATTCTCGGATTGCGTCGATGCCCCACGGTCCTTGCTCCGGCTGGGCGGGGACGGGATCGCATTCAGTGCTTTCCGATGGCCGCTCGGACCACCACCGTGCGGCCCAGAGCTGAGCGGGCCGGATCAGTCCGTACGCCTCTGGGTCCGAGGTGGTGACCGCATGGGTGAACTGGTTTCCCTCCCGCACGCCGTTGACCTCGGCGCCCAGATAGACACCCCGGGCAGTCACGTAAATGCCGTCGAACACATGCGTGAGCGAGGGCGGATAGTCCGTGACGGGGCGATGCTCGCGCATCCAGGAAACCGGGGGCTCGTACAGCGCGGAGCGGGAAACCAGGGTCATCGCGTCGTGACTGACCCCGGGGGAGACCGACTGGAACTGAAAGCCCGCACCCCCACGCAGTCCTTGTCCTGGGCGACAATCGGTGTAGTACAGGGACAGGAACCCGTTCTCGGTCATGCTCCCCTCTTTTCAATGATCTTGAAGAGTCCGAGCAGCCAGAGCAACGGTTCGTCGACCCGGAACGGACGCACGCCGCCCTCGTCGATAGTCTTGCGGTCGTAGTCGGGTTCCGCGCCGAGCGAGGATACCGCGAAATACCGGAACTTCTTGTAGTTCGATCGCAGATGGGTGTCCAGGTCGTCGGCATCCAGCTCGGTCAGCAACGCCCGGAGGTGCTCGTCGGTGTCCCGGCCGTTCGCCTCGTCGTAGAACGGTCCGATGTCCGGTTGACGCAGTAACGGATGTCCGTCGCCGAGCATCGAGTAGAAGGCATCGATCTTGGAGAACACCACAGCGATCGGAATGGAGATGTTTCGGCTCCCCTTGACTCCGTGGCTGGTCCTGAGCAGTTCGGTGATCCGGGCGAGCACGTTCAGCGGCGGCTCGGCGTCGCGCCGGCTGGAGTCCGGCACGGCGATACGATCGTGTGTCCCCGGCAGCTTGAACGGGTCCAGCAACACGATCAAGCCGTCCGCCGAGCCCAGATACGCCTGGGCGTTCACGAACTCCTGGCTGGTCATGTCATCACCGGCCGCGTCGTAGAACGACAGCGTGCTGGTTCGGTACACCTCCCGGTTGAGCAGGCGGCGCCTCGGTTGGCGCCACTGGAGGACCAGCGGAACTTTGACGCCGTCCCGGGCGCCCGCAGTCGACTCGAACAACCGGTTCTTGTCGAACAACGACTGTTCGTAGTCCTGAAACCAGTCGCGCACCGAACTCGACTCGCCCTGCCGGTCACCGGCGAACCGGATGTCAGCGGCGAACCGGCGCCGGATATTGTGCCGCAACTCATGCGCGAGCACAGTCGTGTAGACGGTCTTGCCCGCGTCCTTTCCGCCGACTATTCCGATCAACGGGCTGCGGCTGTCGGAGAAGTTGGCCGGCAACGGCGTCCGGCACGCCTGGCAGACCCTGATGCCACTCAACCCCTGACAGTCCGGGCACGGCGCCAGCCGCAGCGGCAGCGGAGACTTCGACTCCGGCGGCGCAAAGTTGGGCCACGCTGTCCCGGAGAACCCGGTCAGCCGCTCCCGGTCCACGTCGATCACCCGGGCGCACCGGTTGTATCCCGGTGCCGGACGTCCGGTGCACTGGAATCGAAGTTTGGCCAGATCGATCCGGTGGTAGCAATAGGGGCAGGTCACCTCGAAAGCCACGAAGGGATAGCTGACCTTGAACATCACGACACCTTCAGTTGCCTGGTAGGGGGGTCGATCAGCTGCGCCGCAGCGCTCCCTGCGCCGTTCTGTTCGAGAAAACACCGGACCCAGTACGGCTTGCGCAATCGCGGCAGCGTCGCGGTGAGCTCCACGTCGTTGCCCGGCACGAGGTCCTGCGAGCTGCGCAGCACCACCTGCCCGTCGGTCGGGCGACGCGGCATCACCGGGCCAGGGGCGACGACCACCAGCACCACGGCGCGGCCCACCGGCTGGTCTGTGATCAACCGCACCCGCACGGTGCCACCGCCGACCAGCGGTCGTCGCGTCAAGTCGACGGTGTAGCTGACGGCCGGGGGCAGCTCGGGAACGGTCAGCTCCACGGCCGAAGACAGGCATTCCCCACCATCGGACACGCCCACGCCGCGCACCTGCACCTGGAGCTGGGCGGCACCGGACTGGATTCGGCAGCCACCCGCGTCCTGGTACTGCTGCTTGGTCAAGCGGTAATGCCCGGAGTCGGTGGGGGTACGCCAGCGGACCTCGGCGGTGCCCATCCGCTCCGGCCACGTCCAGGACAGCACCACCTCCGGTCCCAGCCGCTGGTGTCGCAGGCCGGTGATGGGCAGCGCGATGCTGCGCTCCGCCTGCTGGCCACACACCGCGCCGGACGGGCCGAGCGTGAACGGCACGTACCAGAATCGACCGGTCGGCGCGTCGGTGGTCAGGGTTCGCCATTCCCCATCGTCGGTGGGCAGCCCGGCCACTTCCTGCCCGTACCCGGCGAGGTCGGCCAGCGCCACCACGGTGCCGAATTCCCAAGCGCACGGCTCGCCCGCCCGCCGCACGCTCACCTCGGCGTCCGCGGGCTGCCGCCACGTGATCGTGATCCGCGAGCCGTGCTCGTCGGGCACCACAGACAACGCGGACACCGGAAGCGTCTTCGCCCGGCTGGTCGCCCTGGCCACGACGGGGGCGGCGCACGCCTGGCTGCCGTCGCCGCGCCGGTAACAAGCGATGATCGTGTAGACATGGTCGCTGCTTTCCGGGACGTTCCGGTCGCGAAACGCGGTCTTGCCCGAGATAGGCACCGTGGTGCCGGTATCGCCGCCGGTGTTGCCCCGGTGCACCTCGACGGCCAGCACGCCCGGGTGGACCTGCCACTGTCCCTCGACCACGCCCTGCTCCAGGGTCAACCGCACGTTGTGCACCGGTGGCAGGACCTCGATCGTCACGCCGGTGGGGCGAGACCATGTCCCTTTCTGGACCCCTTCATGGGTGGCGGCGAACACCGCGTACCCGACGAGCAGGCCCGCCGGCGCCGTCCGGTCGACCAGGACCGTCTTGTCGTCACCTCCGACCACGGTGCCGTCGCCCGGATCGGCGGGGATTCGCCCCGCCCTGCGGACCACCCGGTACCGGGTGTCCTCGTTGTGGCTGGCCGGGGCCCGCCAGGACACCCGGACGCCGACGCCTTCCGGCTGCGCGGACAGGCCGAGCACCGGCGGTGGCGGGATCCGGCGCAGCTCGGCGGCGATCTCCTCGTCGTCGGTGGCCAGCGCCGCCGCCTCTCGCAACTGGTGCAGCGCATCGGCTTCGCTGCCGGCGCGCACCGACTCGTGCGCGGCGTCGCGGAGCTGGCGTACCTGCTCGGCGTGCCGCTGCACCTGCGCCTTCGCCGCGGCCGCTTCCTCCGCGCTGGTGATCGTCGTCAGTGCGTGCTGGGCAGCGCGCAGCCGCCCCTCCGCAAGGAACTCCTTGATTGCGGCAAGCCCACTTGACGGGCTGGTTGCGGCTTCGTTGAGCACGCTGAACACAGCTTGGCGGGCTTGCGCCGGAGCCAGCCCGATCTGTAGCAGCTGCCTGAGCAGCGCAGCGGGTGGTGCGCCCTGGCTGTGGTGCTCGCGGACGTTCTCCAGTAGGTGGAACAAGGTCAGCTCACGCAGGTCGACGTGCGTCTTCACCGCAGTGCCGAGGATGCCGAGCGCCTCCCGCGCAGCCTGGTTGCCCGACCGCTTGTTCTCCCGTGCGGTAGCCGACTCGACCGCCCGCCCGGTGAGCCCGTCCGGTTGCGGTGGCACGCAGCGGAACGACTCGAGGATCTCGAATCCGGTGATCTCCCCGTACAGCAGCTCAGCGATGCTGGCGACCTGGGCGTTGACCAGCTGGGTAGCCAGCGTGCGGTAGACGGTGTGCTGCAGTCCGCTGGATTTGGGCAGTTCGGTCGGCGTGCTGACCGAGACCCCTGCCTTGTCGAGAGCCTGCTGCACCTCGCTCGGGGTGAGCGCGGCGAACGTCGTCTGCCTGGTGGCCTCCAGCTGACCGGCCGCGATCAGCCCGAGTTCACCGAAGCTGTGGCGCAAGGTCTGCGCCAGCTCATCGACCTCGCCCTGGCGGGCACCCGGTCTGCCCTGCTGATGCTGCCGCCACCAGTCGATCTTGTTCAGCTCGCTGCCGTGCTTGCGCTTGAGTTCGTCGTCGGCCCGCAGGAACGCTTTGTAAAGGTTCTGCGTGGTGGCCGACTTACCGGTGGACTGCGCACCCTTGTACCAATGTGACCTGATCTCGGCGAGCCGTTGCGTCACTCCCGCGTCCGACATGGCCAGGTCGATCGCATAACGTGAGACGAGATCATCGGGCAGTTCTCGGCCCGTCCATCGCCGCAGCGGCTTGACCACAGCCGCTTCGTATGCTTTGGGGTCGAATGCGGCCATCAGCCCGAAACCGTCAACCCGGAAACGATCTCTTTGGCTTCGTCGACCTGTTCGGTGCTGAGCACGCTCACCCGGACTTCGATCGTCAGTTTCTTGCCGGTGGACCGCTCAGTCGCGTCCAGCCGCAACAGACCTTCCTCGTCGACTTGGAGTGCGAAGTCCACCGGAGATCCGACGGGCAGCGGTGGTAGCCCGCTGATCGTGCCCTTTCCTTCGTTCAGCGCCTTGTTCTCGGCCAGATCGCTGCCCGCCACCACACCGGATTGCTCGTAGAGCTCGATATCGATTCCTCGCTGACCTTCGTAGATAGTGTGGGCTTCGAGGGCGCGGACGCCGGTCGGCAACGAGTCGTTCGCGTGCACCAGATGGTCCACGTAGTGCTGGAGCGGTTTGCTGCTCCAGTCCGGATCACTCGTGTCCACCAGTTTCACACCGAACGCCTTAGGCAGTACGTTGCGGGTCTCCTTGGCGGCGAGGTCGGCCAAGGTGCTCGCGGCGATGCCGGTCTGCGCGGCCACCTCCTCGACCGCCTCCGCGACCCGGGATTGCGCCTCGGCCTCGGAACCGGCCTGTTCGCGAGCTGTCTGCAGCTCGCGGTGCACCACGCGGCCCAGCGCGTAGAGCGCGGCGCCCTTGGCCACCGCGAGGTCGGGATCGTGCAGCTTGGGTTCCCACCCGAACTCGGCGCGCAGCCGCTCCGTCACCGCGGGCATCTTCGTGGCGCCGCCTACCAGCAGCACCTCGTCCACGGTCGCGCCGGGCGACTTCTCCTGCAGCGTCACCAGGGTGCGCTTGACGATCTCGATGGTCTTGTCCAGCAGGTCGCTGGTCACCTCCTCGAACTCGGCCCGGCTTACGTCGACTCGGGCCACCGCACCCGCACCCCGCAGCGGCACCGGCCTGGACTCCGCTTTGGACAGCTGCTTCTTGGTGTCCTCCGCGACGATGGCCAGCGACTGCAGGAACTCGTCGTCCTCCTCCGGGTCGGTGCCCGGCGGGAGCTGTTCCCGGAACTTGGCCAGCAGGCAGTCGCGCAACCGGAGATCCCAGTCCACGCCGCCGAGGTGGTCATCGCCGTCGGTGCACACCACGAGGATCTCGTCTTTGGCCACCCGGATCACCGTGGTGTCGAAGGTGCCGCCGCCGAGGTCGTAGACCAGGATGGTCTTGTTCTGGGCCGCGGTGGTCGCCTCGTAGTGCAACGCGGCGGCGACCGGCTCGGGCACGATGCCGATCACGTCGAGTCCAGCGATCTTCCCGGCGTTCTTGGTGGCGTCGCGCTCGAGCATGCCGAAGTAGGCGGGCACCGTGATGACGACCTTGGACACCTCGCCGCCGGTGTGCGTGGCCGCGTCCTGGGCCAGTTGCTTGAGAATCAGCGCGGAGATCGATTCCGGCGTGTAGCTCTTGCCGTCGAAATCGAAGGTGGCTTCGGTACCCATCTGCCGCTTGATCAGCGACACCACCCGGTCCGGATAGGTGATCGCCGAGTTCTTGGCGACCGAGCCGACCACCACATTGGATTCGTTCTCGAAGTACACCACCGATGGTGTGGTCTCGAGGCTGTCGAAGTTGCGACACACCGCCGGCTGACCGGTCTCGTTGACGTAGGCGACCGCCGAGTAGGTCGTACCCAGGTCGATACCGAATACCCGGAGCTGCTTGTCAGACATCCGCGTTGTCCTCCTTTCGTTCGTTCAGCCTCGCGTCATCGGCCCGCAGGGTTTCATCGGGTGGGGTTTCGTCGGGTGGGGTTTTGTCGGGCGGTGTCCAGCGTCGCACATGCACGCGGGCAGGCACGGTGACTCGGCTGGTGCTCACGTCCAGATATCCGTCGGCCACGACTTCCGCGACCGTGTCGTCCTCCGCTGGGCTCGACGCGGCCACGAGCTTGACCGCGCGATGTTCCCGGGCGGAGAACTCCTCGCCGACAGACGGCCGGATGGGCACGCTGCCGCACCGCTCCAGCGCCAGTTCCACGCTGAGCGCGAAGGACTCCAGCAGGGCCGCGACCTGCTCCTGGTCGATCCGCGGGGGGAGCTTCATCGCCTTGTCCAGCAGATCTGCGCGCAGTCGCTGCAGATCTGTGACGACCGGGCGCAGGAACAAGGCCTGCTCGCCCGCCCTGAGACGCTCGACCTCATGGTGTAGTTGATCTATGACCCGCTCCCGGGCCTGCGCCCTCGTGTGGTGCGCACGAACCTGTTCCACCAGCTCACCGACGGATTCGACCAGCTCGGCCACTGGGTCATCGGCCACTGGGTCAGGTGCCAGTTCGGCTGCCGTGCCGCACGCCGCCGCGGCTTCGCCGCCGCTGGATTCTTCGTCTGGAACACCGTCGTCGGGGACGTCCTCGTCGGGGACGGAGCTAACGCCGTCCGCCACTCCACTCACACTTCCCCCTCCACTCTCGCTGCGGTCATATATGGTGCATCGCTGCCACGCGCGTCGCTGTGACAACTTCTCCGGCATTCTTGTCCAGCCCGTGTTCAGCTGGGTAAACAAGGATCGAAAAACCCCGCTGAGCCCGCTGAATGCGGCCTGCACGGGGGGTGGGGTGACGATGGCACGATCGCGCCAGGACGGCGTCGGACGGGGACACCGGGCGGGGACGAAATACGCTCAGCGGGTGCGCAACCCAGTCGTGGACTCCGTGCAGCGTGCGGCTGCAACCCCCGAGCTCCCGCAGCCCTACCGCGAGCTGGGACTGGCTGATGACGAGTACGCCCGGATCCGGGAGATCCTCGGGCGTCGGCCCACCGAGGCCGAGCTGGCGATGTACTCGGTGATGTGGAGCGAGCACTGCTCCTACAAGTCCTCCAAGGTGCACCTGCGCTACTTCGGCGAGACCACGACGGACGCGATGCGAAAGCGGATGCTCGCCGGGATCGGGGAGAACGCCGGCGTGGTCGACGTGGGGGACGGCTGGGCGGTGACCTTCAAAATCGAGAGCCACAACCATCCGTCCTATGTGGAGCCCTACCAGGGTGCCGCGACGGGCGTGGGTGGCATCGTGCGCGACATCATGGCGATGGGCGCCCGGCCGATCGCGATCGCCGACCCGTTGCGCTTCGGCCCCGCCGAGGCCGCCGACACGAAACGGGTGCTACCCGGCGTCGTCGCCGGAATAGGCGGCTACGGCAACTGCCTGGGCCTGCCCACGATCGGCGGCGAGGTCTGCTTCGACCCCAGCTACGCGGGAAACCCGCTGGTCAACGCCCTGTGCGTGGGTGTGATGCGGACCGAGGACCTGCACCTAGCGCACGCCAGCGGCACCGGCAACAAGATCATCCTGTTTGGCGCGCGCACCGGCCTGGACGGCATCGGTGGTGTCTCGGTGCTGGCCAGCGACACCTTCTCCGGGGACGAGACCAGCGGCGGACGTAAGAAGCTGCCCAGCGTGCAGGTCGGCGACCCGTTCACCGAGAAGGTGCTCATCGAGTGTTGCCTGGAGCTCTTCCAGGCCGGCCTGGTGGTCGGTATCCAAGATCTCGGCGGCGCCGGCCTGTCCTGTGCCACCAGCGAACTGGCGAGTGCCGGCGACGGCGGTATGTGCATCGACCTCGACACCGTGCCGCTACGCGCCGAGGGCATGACCCCAGCCGAGATCCTGTCCAGCGAATCCCAGGAGCGGATGTGCGCCGTGGTGCGTCCGTCCGATGTGGACGCGTTCCTGGCGGTGTGCCGGAAATGGGACGTCACCGCGACGGTGATCGGCGCGGTGGCCGAAGGCGACCGGCTGGTGATCACCTGGCAGGGCGAGACCGTGGTGGACGTACCGCCGCGCACCGTCGCCCACGACGGCCCGGTGTATCACCGTCACGTGCAGCGCCCGTCCACCCAGGACGCCCTGCAACGCGACACTCCAGACGCCCTGCCTCGGCCGTCCACGCCTGGCGAGCTCAAGGCGACGCTGCTGCGGATGGTGGGCAGCCCCGGCCTGTGCTCGCGGGCCTGGGTGACCGACCAGTACGACCGCTATGTGCGCGGCGCCACTGTGCTCGCCCAGCCCAGCGACGCGGGCCTGGTGCGCATCGACGAGACCACCCACCGCGGGGTCGCGGTGGCCACCGACTGCAACG
>JBQTGW010000311.1:0-8766 GCA_052390495.1 Pseudonocardiales bacterium | reverse complement strand
CGCCGCCTGCTTCCGATGCTCTTCCTGCTGAGCCGCGGTCAATTTTCGTCCATCCATGTCCCCCATGGCGTCAATTATATAGGAAATAGACGCAGGAGTCCAGATTAATTATTTCTTCTTAATAGGGGCAATGAGGACTTGTTCCCGAAAATGAACACCAACTCGGTGATGGTGTTGCTATCCCTCGTAGGGCAATGAGGACGCGCAAATGGCGACCCTCAACGGTATGCCTTTTTACTGTTGCTATCCCTCGTAGGGGCAATGAGGACCGATGACCTGGTCCATATCGCCGATCCGGAGACGGCGTTGCTATCCCTCGTAGGGGCAATGAGGACAACCACGAATCGGGTGCGGAAGTCCGGCATGAAGGGGTTGCTATCCCTCGTAGGGGCAATGAGGACGGCGGCAGCGCCGACCCCGAGGCCGACGCTTTGTACGGTTGCTATCCCTCGTAGGGGCAATGAGGACTTGAGCCTTTTCGCCAGCTGGCGGAATTGCTCGGCGCCCTGTTGCTATCCCTCGTAGGGGCAATGAGGACGTCACCGTGGTGGACGAGGTCGCCGGGGTCTCACGTTGCTATCCCTCGTAGGGGCAATGAGGACCTTCAAGTCGTCACGAACTAGAGACACGCTGATCGTCGTTGCTATCCCTCGTAGGGGCAATGAGGACGTCGGCCGGAACAACACCTCGGCCAACTTCGCCTGGAGGTTGCTATCCCTCGTAGGGGCAATGAGGACTGTTTCGGGAGCGCGCGGATGTTCCTTCGCAATCGGTTGCTATCCCTCGTAGGGGCAATGAGGACATCATCGCGACCGGCGCGGCCGGCGGCACCTACGGGTTGCTATCCCTCGTAGGGGCAATGAGGACAGCTAGCGCACCGGCCTCACTAGCTCGGAGGATTAGAAGTTGCTATCCCTCGTAGGGGCAATGAGGACGCCCGTCACCGGTTTATCCATGCAGTTGGCCGGGCCGTTGCTATCCCTCGTAGGGGCAATGAGGACCGTGGCCATGGGGCCGCAGCGCACCGCCACGCTGCCGTTGCTATCCCTCGTAGGGGCAATGAGGACCGGGAACCTGTATGACGCGGTAGCCACATACTTCGCGTTGCTATCCCTCGTAGGGGCAATGAGGACCCCCGTGAGCGGCAAAGCACACAGCCCGCACGGGTCGTCGTTGCTATCCCTCGTAGGGGCAATGAGGACCTGGTGGCGCGGATGCGCGACGCGCGGGCTCGCGTGTTGCTATCCCTCGTAGGGGCAATGAGGACCACGAACGTAATCCTCGGTCTGAAGCAAGCCTGGCAGTTGCTATCCCTCGTAGGGGCAATGAGGACCCCACGGTAACGGTGCAGGTCAGGGGGCGCAAGTGGGGGATGTTGATGTTGGTTTTTGCAGCGAACCGCCGGTCGTGCGCGACACGCCTGTGGTCCGCTGCAACTGTCGGCGTGTCGGCGGGTCAGAGGATGTCGTCGGGCCGGCTGTCTCGGGCGCCCCAGCTGTGGCGTTCGGGCTCGGCTCCGGGTGGGAAGGTGTAGACGAGGACGCGGTCGTAGCTGAGGTCGATCTTGCTCTCTACAGCCACGCGGAACCGTTTGAACTGCACGGAGCTGACGCGGCCCTCGAAGACGCTGCGTTGGATGTGGTGTAGGTACTTGTCGGCAGGTCTTGAGCACGCTGGGGTTGCGTTGCGCAGCGGTGTCGTACACGACGATGACGTACAGGGGTTACCACCAGATCCGGAACGCCTTGTAGGGGGCGTCTTCGAGGCTCTTCGAGGCAGGTGCGGGTGAGTTGGAGGACTTCGAGGTAGATCAGTTCGTCGTAGGCGACGGGTCGTTGCAGTTGGCGGTGTTGGACGGTGGTGGCGAGGTCGTCTCGGACGGTCTGCACGACCAGTTTTCGGCCTTCTTAGCTGAGGGATGCCTGGTTCGAGGTGGTCTCGACGTGCCGGGGGTCGAGCTGGTGACGGGAGGCCGTAGCAGTAGGCGGTCGGCGAACAGCGGTTTGAAGACCTCGGCCAGATCCAGGTCACCGATGTAGGCGACGTCATCGCGCAGCTGCCACATGACTTTGTCGGCGGCGGTGGTAGTGATCGCGGAGCGCCGCGACGACCCGCGGCATCCGGATGATCTTGGTCTCGTTGACGTCCCGCTGTTCGCTGAGCAACCGAGTCTCGATGAACTCCCCCCACGTGACCTACCTGGGCTCGTCGCGCACGATCGGGTCATAGTCCCGCCCGTTGCGCGGTAGCCGTTGATCCACCGCTGGGCGGTGTCCGGGTTCAGCCCAAGCAGCCGATCCACCTCTCGAGTAGGGTCGTCGTGCCAACCTCCGGTGCCCGCCGAAAGGTGAAACCTGGAAGAACCCCACCATAGTGACCGCTACCGTAGGTGCCATCGCGACGACGACAATGCAATTGGACTGTGCGCTGCGTGACCAGCTGGCTCACGTCGCCACGCGAGACTTCGGTGGTGCCACCCTTGGTGAGGTCGTCGGGCACCTTTTGGCCGAACACCGCATCAACCGGATTATGGCCCGATACGCGGAACTCCGGGCCGACCCCGATGAATGGGCCGACTACCAGGCCGAATCGCGACTGACCGACAACGCCGCAGGCGACGGCCTACCTCCCGCCGGTGACGAATACCCCGAGCACAACCGGTGAGTCCACGACTCGAGCCTTGGCAGGTGTGGTGGGTGGATTTCGGTGACCCTGTCGGCCATGAGCGGGGCGGTATCCAGCCTGCCGTCGTCGTCGGCTCCGCCATCCACTGCCGGTTCCCCATCGACATGGCTCTGATGGTTTCGCTCACCACCCGGGATCGGGGAATCGATCACCACGTGCGCATCGACTCACCGGAATCCGGATTGTCCCGGCCCAGCTGGGCACGCACCGAGGACCTCACCGCCGTGTCCACCCGCCGTCTCACCCAGCCCACACCGGTGGGCAGGGTGTCGGATGCGAAAGCCAAAGAGCTGTCGGGCTGGCTGCGCGCCCTGGTCGCGTTCTGCTGACCTGGCGGTTC
Source organism: Pseudonocardiales bacterium (assembly GCA_052390495.1). Taxonomy (GTDB): domain Bacteria; phylum Actinomycetota; class Actinomycetes; order Mycobacteriales; family Pseudonocardiaceae. The sequence goes on along the minus strand of JBQTGW010000311.1, from coordinate 5,741 downwards.
GTCACATAAACTCGTAGGTCCGTGCCACGGTCACGGTGTCGGAGTTGGAGTGCCGGGGGGCGAGGTCTGGTGGGCGGGGCTGGAATCCGGGGAGGTCGGCCAGGCCGTGGGTCTGGTCGTAGGCGGTGATCCGCAGGGGGCCCTGGTGAGTGGTGCGCAGGGTGAGGTCGATGCCTTCGGGTGGCAGGTCACCGAAGCGGATCTCGGTGGGCCAGGGACCTTGCCGGGTGCCTGCGAGAGTGATGGTGGCGGGAGCGAGCCCGGGTGCGGTGACGATGACCTGGTCGATGGGGTGGTCGATCCGCAGCACCAACGCCGGAGCCGAGCGGGGCGAGGAGACGTGCAGCTCGACGGTGGCTATTCGCCGGGACTCGGCGGTGCCGCCCTGGCGGGATCGCAAGGTCACCTTGGGAGCGACTACGGGCACGGCTGGAGCGGGGCCTGTCCACACCGGGCCGTCCGCGAAATCGGCCACGGCGGAGTCGGAACGCTGCGTCACATACCCGCGGGTCCAGTCGGCCGGCTCGGCATCCGGGCTCACCCAGCTGGCCAGGCCCGTGTCGGTGTCGAGTACATAGGCCAGGTTCGCCCGACGGGGATGGGCCGCGTCGATCCGGTCCACGGCCAGGCCGGTGCCGGTCAGGGCGATTACCAGCACTGTCCCGGCCACCGGAAGCAGCACGGCGCGGCGCCTGCCGAGGGGCTGCTCGATTGGCGGCAGGAGCAGTTCGACCAGCGGCAACAGGGTGAGCCCGAACAGGGCCAGCAGAGCTGCGGGCAACCCACCCAGCGCGAGCCCGGCGGCGTCGAAGGTGCTCACCCCGAGTGACATCAGCAGCACCACAGCCGGAACGATGCCTACGGTGATCGCCACTACCGGCCACACCGAGCGTCTAGGCAGCATCATGGCGACCAGCCCGCCACCCACCAGGAACAGCGCGGGCACCGCGAACAGGTGCGACGACCCGGGTGTGTCCCAGACGGTGAGGACGCCGAACACCGCCAGCCAGAAAAGCGGACCACAGGCCAGCGCGGCCGGGCCGATCCGGCGGCGCAGCAGCAGGTACCAGATCAAGACCGCGATCGCGGCCAGCGCGGCGACGGCCAGCTGATAGAGCTGCGGGCGGTAGAGGAACGGGTTGTCGGCGTAGTCAGGTCGCAGCCGCACCAGGATCCACCACAGCCCCTGGGCCGCCGCAACGGCAGTGACCAGCGGTAACACCACTGCGACGACGCCGAGCAGCAGCCGTGGCAGGCTCAATAACCGCCGAAGCCGGGCCAGCGTCACCAACCCGGCGAGCATGACGACAGCGGCCAGCGCCAGCGGCCACGCCAGGGTGGTCGGGTAGGTGATCACAGGCCCGAGGAAGCGGAAGTAGGTCGCGTCGTGGTCGGCGGTCAGCGTGGCCAGGTCGGTATTACCCAGCGCGCGGGTAAGCCCGAGCATGTTCGCGCCGTGGTGCTGCAGACTGGCCCGGTCGAGGTTGGTGATCGTGTCGCCCGGGGTGTGGTAGCGCGCCGCGCCCTGGACGTAGGCGAAGTTCAGGCCGGGCAGGCCGACCCTGGCGAACTCGGTGAAGTCAGTGTCGTTGGGCAGCTGTCGGTAGAACTCGACCAGCGAGGAGTCGCCGTGCGGGTGCGGCGCGGCGTCGGCGAACAGTTCGACCAGCGCCGCGTTGTCCCGCGACGTCTCGAACATCAGCGAAGGGCCGCTGACCCCGCGAGCCTCCCAATTGAGCACCACCGCCCGCTGCCTGGCCAGCGGGTGCTGTTGCGCAAAGGCGGCCGCGCCGAGCAGGCCGACCTCCTCGCCATCGGTGAGCAGCAGCACCAGGTCGTTGCGCAGTCGGCCGTCCTCGCTTGGTTGACCAGCACTGCGCAGCGCGCGCACAGTCTCCAGCATCGCGGTGATCGCCGCCGCGTCGTCGGAGGCCCCCGGCCCGGCCGCCACCGAGTCGTAGTGCGCGGCAAGCACGACGCTGCCGGTCGGGTCCCGTCCTGGCAGCGTGGCGACGATGTTGTCCACCCGCCCGAAGGCCGCGACGCCCTCGCGCGTGATCGCCCCGACCCCCCTGCTGAGCTCCACCGAGAACCCCGCCGAGCGCAGTGCTTCCGCCAGGTAGTCACGGGCGCGATCACTGGCCGCGCTGCCCAACGGCCGGGGCTCGGTGGCGAACTCGCCCAGCGGACCCAGCGCGCGTTCCGCGCTGAACTCCTGCGGCGGGGCCGACGCGGGCGTCGGATTCGGCGCCCGCTCGGACCACAGCGCCAACACGGCGACCGCAACGACAGTGAGCAGCGCACCCAGCGCAATCACCGTCCGGCGGGCGGGCCCGATCAGCGCTCCGATCACCCGTCTGCACCCTCATCTCGGCTTGGTGTCTCACGTTAAACCTTCTGGCGATCTTCCCTGCACATCCACCCACCGTCAACGCCGAGGGCGGGCCACCCACGGGTACATCGTCGTCCGTGCTCGCCGCCAAGCTCAGGCATTACCAGGCGGATCGGGTATGCGATGATCCACGACATTGGATGTTGATAACCATGAATCCGCGTTCGAATGCCCAAACGAACGTCGCGTGGGGCAGCACCCATGCCCCCACTGGGCAGAACCTATGTCCGCCAGCGGGCAGCTATCTTGCCATCTTCGGGCAGAACCCAGCAAACCGCCAAAATCGTTGTGTAACGTCGAAGTCGACCGAAACTCGGTTACCAACACACAACCGGAGAATCACATGGCAACCATCAATGAGGCCCAGAGGGAGACTCCCGACGGCCATGTCCGTTTCTGGGCAGGCGCAAACTGGGAAGGTGACGCGTGGAATTACAACCCGCGGAGCGGTTATCAAGATGTTCCCCCTTACATCCTCAATCATGCCTACAGCTTCTATAGTAAGCTTCACGTCAACGTCGATGCGGTCGACTGGAGGAATAAGCCTTCGAAGGAAGTCCGAATCATCCGTCCTGGTGATTATCGGCGGAACTGGGATTTCGGCCGTCGGCTGGATGCGGTCGGGCCGACAAAATGAGCTCGATGCGGGGATCCATACCTGGGGCCTTGGGCCCACGGTGCCGCCGGTCACTCCGGCACCCTGGTAAGAGCCGAACCACCAGCGAGACGTTCGGAGGGCGTCACCGCTGACCACACATTCTCGATCGGATAGGGGGCACCGGCGGTGGAAACCAGCTCCGTCCGCCGCCGCCCTGTCGGATCTCACCCCGAGGGCCGGTTTCAGCGAGGGTCAGCTGTAAGCGGACTTGAGGGCTGGGTAGTAGTCGTCCCAGTCGGGCATGGGGGCGTCGGCCAACGATGCGGCGAGCCGGTCGAGGTACCAGTGCCAGCCAGGGCCGACGTCGGTCATGTTCATCTCGGGCGGTACGGCCTGCTCGAAAAGCAGGGTCGTGGTGCCTGCCTCCTGAGACAGGGTCAGCGCGATCCGCCAGGACCCGGTCTCGCTCTCCGGGAGTTCGACCAGGAGGCGGCCCGGTGGCTCGCACTCGACGATGTGCACCGTCGAAGGCTCGCCTCCGGCGTCCTCCTCGGCGGTCATCGTCAGCGCCACGGTGCCCCCGACGACTCCGACACCCCGGTAGGAGCCGAACCATCGAGCGAGACGTTCGGAGTCCGTTATCGCAGACCACACGTCCTCGATCGGGTAGGGATACCGGCGGTGGAAGACCAGAGTCCGCACGCCGTGGGCGCCGGGTCGGATCTCACCGCGGGGGCTGGTCACAGCCGTCATTGTTCTCAGTCCTGTCCTTGTGGTCTGCGGGCGCGGGGCCGTGTCGAGGCTAGCCCCAAGCCCTGATCTCCCACCACTGTCACCCGGATCCGGTCACCCGGCCCCTCCTGGAAGACCTTTCTATGGTCTTCACTCACCTCCCCACCGTTTGCGGGATCCCAGGGGTGAGATTCCCTGGGCTCCCTGCATCCCGCTAGCCGGGCACGGCGTTCGGACGTGATCAATCAAGCAGCCTCACTTACTCCTTATAGTTAACCTCTGGTGGAGCCGGTAGGCAAACCGTTACTCAATCCCTGATTGAACCGGTAGTGCAGGCAGTGATGGAGCCTGTGATTGACCCTCCGGCAGGCTCACAGGGATATCCTCAAAAAGTCCGCCACCGCAGATAAGCCCGGTTGGCGACTCATCGTCTCCCTCAACCGTCCCCTCACCCTGTATGCAGTCGAGCACAGAAACGGGCTCCTGAGCGGCAGCCAATCCGGCGCTTGCGAACAGTAGCGCAAGTCCCAACACAGCTGCGCCCATTATTCTGATTATCCGGTGCATCGCACGTTCCTCCTCTAGCTCGGCGTTACCGATCAAACACAGATGGTAACGGAGATCGTGCACCAGCTCACATCCCTTGATCGTGTGATTTTCCACAGCCAGAAACCAGCAAACAGGGAAAGGCACGCGCTGATGACGTCGCCGCCCAGGAGCAGGTCCCACCAAGTGCCGCCGACCTGGTCGGCCGTCTCATAGATCTGGACATTGCCGATGCCGACGTGGCGCAGCTTGACGACTATTCGCCTCCGTTTCCGTTCTTTCTAGGTAACGGTGCGGGGGAACCTACGTAGAATGTCGTCATCGGGTAGGTATGAGAAGCTCCTCGGTGCAGCGGCACCCGGAACTCCGCGCGCGGCAGGTAGTAGCTCGGCGGGTGGGACGTCTCCAGCACGCGCACCACATCGTCGGTGTCGAGCACGAGCGTGCCGCCGTGCACAATCCGAACCCGGCGGCGCACCCGCGCGGCGCGCGGCGGACGAGGGTAATCCCACACCGACTCTCGACCCGTCTGGACCACCCAGTCAGGCTACCTGCCACAACATCGTTCGCAGCCCTCTGAGCTGCACGAACCATCTTCCCGCGCGATCCTGGTAGATCCCGCCATTCCTGGCGGGTACCGGGTTTGCGACGACCCCGGGACGGCCGGGCCGTCCACTGTCCACGTCGAGCCGGGGCGTTACTCGCCTCGCTTCCGCTTCTCGCGCAGCTGCCACTCACGCATCTGCCGCTCGACTTCGGTCCACCGCCACCGGTACCGGCCGCCAGGGGTGGTGACGGCCGGGGTGAGCTGCCCGGTTCGGGCCCATTTGCCGACCGCGCCGGGGGTGACACCGAGGCGTTTGGCTACCTCACCGGTGGTGATGAGCGGGTCGGCGTCTGGCACGTCGACGACGCTATGGGAGTGATTGGCTGGATCAGCCCAGTTGGATCGAACGATGCTAAGAACTCAATCAGATTGATTAGCTCTATTGGAGCGATTGATTCGATACACTCGCCTGGTCGCCCCGAGGCCGGGCGGCGGTGCCCACGCGACTGCGGGCACTTGCCGAGCGCCTTGACGTCCGGCCCGGCACGCCTAGCCGTTAGCCCGGGATCGGCGACCAGGAGTAGGGCACCGCGCCCCATCCCTGGTCGACTGTGTTGCCCCAGGCTCAGCCCTGTCGATCACCGGTCGCCCCACGGTCGGTGATCGGTCGCTCGTCCCAGTCGTGCATGGCTGGCCACGGCCGGGGTGGGCCACAAACCGTGAACCGGAAGCAGCGAGGGGCGAGCAGGCCGCCGTCGGGTTTCTCGCACCTGTTGGTGGTCGACGATCTGGTCGTCGAGGGCCATCGACGGCGCCACCGGCTACCACGTGCAGATCTGCCAGCCGTCGCTGTCCCCAGCCGACCTGGTCGCACGCGTCACCACCCAGACGGCCGGGATGGATCCAGCCCGCCTGCCCCGGCAGTT
>JBQTGW010000310.1:0-17331 GCA_052390495.1 Pseudonocardiales bacterium | reverse complement strand
ATGGAACCTCCTTTCTATCAGCTGGAGAAGTCGTTGCTTCGTATTTGGCGCGGCGTGTCGAGAAAATTCGAAAAATCTGGCCAGGCGGCTCGGGGATGGATCAATAGCTGGGTTCTGCATAAGCCTCTTCATGACGATGCGTGCTCGCAGGTGATTGCTCGCAACTCGCCGATACGCAGTCCGGCGACTAATTCCAATCAGACGAGCGGCCTCAGGAACAGTATGATAGCCGTCCAGCTCCGTTGACATGCGCTCTCCTTCCTGTCTTCTGAAGGCACACGAAACAAGCCGTATCGACGACATCCGTCTTCGACGGTCAGTATTGCTTCCACTAACTGCGAGAATCACCAGTAATGACCTGGCAACTCCCCGTGCACCCTGAACTCCACCATGAGTGCGGTGCCATGTGGTGTCAACCAGCGCCAGGCAATGTCACCCAGTGACAGACAGTGACAGCTCGGAAGCGCACCGAAGTCACCCCCCCCCGAAAGCGCGCTTCCGAACCAGGTGTCATGACGCTTTGACGACCCATTTCGCCAGGTCGGCGGCAGAAGTGATCGGCGTGTAAATGTCCGTGGCACCAAGTCCAGCGTGTCGCAGTAAGTCGCGGATCACATGCGTAGGCACGTCGGCGCTCTTTAAGGCTGCCCCGAATGTGTGACGCAGATCGTGCCAACGCGGACGTCGGACCGTGATGCCGGCAGCCTTCAGCGCACGACTCCACTCAGCCCGAAGCCGTGCCGGGGTTACGAGGGGTCGCTTGCCGGGAGCTCGGAAGACGTGCCCCTCACCGACCACCGAATGCGCTGTCAGATGGCCTGCTAGGTAAGGCGCGGCCAGCCCCAACGGGACGGTGTGTACTGCACGACCCTTCGGCCAGCTCCGCACCGTCCCGTCGCACTGGACTACGTGTGACACGACGACGCTACCGGGCACCTCCTTCAGCGCCCACGCCTGCAAGCCGCAGACCTCGCCGATCCGCAACCCTGCGTAGCGAGACAGGTAGACCGCAGCCCTAGCCCACTCGGGCATGTGCGCCACGATGGCGGTCAGCTCGTCATCGGTGATGAACCGCTGCGCCCTCTTGACCACTCGCGGCGGTTTGAGTCCGACCGTGGGATCGGAATCGCGCAGCTCGGTCTCGATCGCCTCAGCCATCACCAATCGCAGCGCCGTGAACCAGACACCGATGCTGGACGACGCACGTCCGGCCGTTTCCAGGCCGGTGAGCCACTCGCGAACCATCGAGCGCGTCAACTCGCCTACCGCAACGCCGGGAAAGGCTCGACCGATCTGCCGAGCACTGGCTCGACGATTGGCGCGAGTAGCAGCCGTGCCCCCGGCTGACTCGGCCCAACGCTCGGCGAATTCCGCCAGATCGACTCGACCAACTCGACGCGGCGCGCGCAGCTCCTCGCGCAGTCTCCGGTCCTCTACAGCGATGGCGGCACGAGCCGCTGTCTTGCTCGTGAAGCTCTCGGACCCGTCCGCAGGTCGGACGACGATCCGATCGCCCGTGACCGGGTGAGTGAGGCGGGCGCGATAGCGGCCTGAAACCAACGACTCGACCGAGCCGAGCTTCCTTCTAGCAGTCATGATCTTGCTCCTTCGGTGGTGGCAGGCCCTGGCATGAGGCCAGCGAAGGAGGACGGTAAGCGGCGTGCCGAGAGAGGGCAAGGCAACCCGTGGACCGAAGCTCAGCCCACGCCCCTGTCACGGAGTGACACCACACCTACTCTGAGCTGCAAGAACAGGCTACTTCACTGTGCCATTTCCGATTCGGAGCCGAATTGCTGTTTTGGGTGCTCAGCTAGGCGCTATCTGGAGCCGAATCGCGGTCGGGGGGAGCGATGGCGACCGCCCCGTTTGCGGGGGGCGGCCGGTGGTGGGGGGGGCGGTGGAGGTGGTGGGGGGGGCGGTGGTGGTGGTGAATCGGGGGTGTCTGACTCGGGGTCGTCTTGGTCTGGGGGAGGGGAGAGGCCCAGGCGGTCTGGTGCATGCATCCGGAGCAGGATTCGCGATACGTCGGCGGGGACCCGGTCCCTGGTCGAACGGCTCACCATCACCATTGTGAAGAACGCCAGCGGCACGGTGAACAAGGCCGGCTGGGCGAACATCTCCTGCCAGCCTGGAGGGAACAGGCCAGCCGACGCAGTCAGCACCGCCAGGAATGCCGATCCGCCTCCGACCAGCATCCCGGCCGCAGCGCCGAGGTCGGTCAGCCCACGCCACCAAATGCCCAGCACCAACAGCGGGCAGAAGGACGAGGCGGCTACCGCGAAGGCCAGCCCGACGCTCTGCGCGAGGTCCAGCGCGGATACTGAGAGCCCGAACGCCAGCGGCACGGAGCAGGCCACCAGCGTGACGGACCGGACGTGCCGGAGCCGGCCGGGCAGCAGATCGGTGGACAGCACCCCGGCGACGCTCAGCACCAACCCCGAGGACGCCGAAACGAACGCGGCGAACGCACCCGCCGCGATCAACCCGCCGAGCAGGTCCGCAGGCCAGCCCGACATCGCCCCACGGGGCAGCAGCAGCACGGCGGCGTCGGTGGCCCCGGTGACGAGTAGCTGTGGGACGTAGAGCCGGGCGAGCACCCCGGAGAGCACGGGAAACAGGTAGAACAGGCTGAGCATCCCCAGCACCACCAGCGTCGTCCGGCGCGCGGCCCGGCCGTCAGGGTTGGTGTAGTAGCGACCCAGCACATGCGGCAGGCCCATGGTGCCCAGCAGTAACGCCACGATGAGCGAGTAGGTGGTCAGCGCCGGGTTGTCGCCGTTGTGCACCGGGAGCAGCCAGTCGGCATTGTCCGCGACGAGGTCCTTGATCACCGGTGTCCGGGTGCCCGCAGTGAATGTCAGGGTGGTGCCCTGATCGACTTGGTGCTCACCGGGCGCCCAGTACACCGGCCCCTGGACGGGGATTCCGTCGACCTCGCCGGTGGCCTCCAGCAGTATCGGTTCGTCGACCTGCAACACGACGTCGGTGTCCACGTCGACGGTGGTGGTCTTGGAGAACAAGGGTGGCGCGGGGTCGGCCAACGAGTTCCGAAACTCGGCCTTCTCGCCCGCCTGGTAGATCAGCAGCACGAACACCGGCACCGCCAGCGCGGTCAGCTTGATCCAGTACTGGCCTGCCTGCACAAAGGTGATCGAGTGCATCCAGCCGCTGATGACGTTGAACATCACGATCACCACGACCACTCCGGCCCCGACCCATATCGGGTAGCCAGTCACGGTGGCCACGGTCAACCCCGCGCCCTGGAGCTGGGGTACCAGGTACAGCCAGCCGATGAGCACTACGAAGATCATGCTGATCTGGCGGAGCAGCGCCGAACCCAGCCGCGCCTCGGCGAAGTCGGGCAGCGAGTACGCCCCGGACCGGCGCAGTGGCGCGGCCACGAACAGCAGCAGCGAGATGTACCCCGCGGTGAACCCGACCGGATACCAGAGTGCGTCCGCCCCGTCCTTGAACAACAGACCCGCGATGCCGAGGAAAGCGGCCGCGCACAAGTACTCTCCGGATATCGCCGCCGCGTTCAGGCGCGGGCCCACCGTTTGAGAGGCCGCCAGAAAGTCCGAGGGTGGGCGGTTCCTTCTCGCCCCGTACAGGCCGATAACGCCGGTCAGTGCGGCGACGGCCACCATTGCACCGGCGGCGAAGAGGACCTGGCCGGCATCGTCGGGGTTCAGTTCTCGACCATCTCGGTGAATTCCTGCTCATTACGGTCAGCGCTTCGATTGTAGAACCAGGCCACCGCGATGAGGAGCGGATACACGGCGAATCCGAGCAACAACCACGGCAACCGCAGCCCAAAGATACTGATCGTAGCCAGTGACGGCGCGAGCAGGAACACCAACGGAATAGCGCCGAGCACCACAGCGGTGAACACCATCAGCTTCAGCGCCAGGGTCAGCTGGTCCCGCACCAGATCGTTGATCATCTTCTCACCGATCTTGGTCAGCTGCGCCACCTCGTCCAGCGGGCGCACCACCCGGCTGGGGCCGCGCCCGCCGCCGATCACCACCCGTTCTCGTTTGGCTGGCTTGGCCCGGTCCGTTCGCATAGCTTCGGCCAGGGCGGCCTCGACTTCCCGCCACCCGTCGTTCGCCGCACCGCTCACCGTGACGTCCAGCCTTGTTTGGCCGCGCGCACCAGACGGTCCTTGAGTTCCCGGGTGTGCCTGCGGCTGACCGGCAGTTCGGCGGCGTTCTCTCCGCTGCCCACCCGGACCACGTAGCCCGACGTGGACATCCGCAGCTCCGTGACCAGCGGCAGAGCGACCAGGAAGGAGCGGTGGATCCGCACGAAGCCGACGTCGGACCAGCGGTCCTCGAGCTGGGAGAGCGGGATCCGGACCAGGTGGCTGCCCTCGCCGGTGTGCAGCCGCGCGTAGTCACCCTGCGCCTCCACCCAGCGCACCGACGAGCGCGGCACCAGCTTGGTGGTGCCCGCGAGCTCAACCGGAATGACCTCGTCCTCGCCGCCCTGGTCGCCGGCGGGCGCGAGCAGGTCACGACGAGCCTGCACGATCCGCCGAATCGTGTTGGCCAGCCGCTCGCCGCTCACCGGCTTCATCAGATAGTCGGTGGCGCCGATGTCGAACGCGTCGACAGCCTTGTCGTCGTGAGCGGTCACGAACACCACAGCTGGTGGGTCCGGGATCATGCCGAGCACCCGGGCCAGCTCGAGGCCATCCAACCCGGGCATCCGGATGTCCAGGAACACGACATCGACCCGCTCAGGTGTCACGCCGGGGGGGACCCGATTTTCCCCGCGCAGTGCCGCGAGCGCCTCGGTGGCGTTGCAGGCCTGTAGCACGGTGCCGATCCGCGGCTCGGCCTCGAGCACTTCGAGCAGCATGGACAGCGCCCCTTGCTCGTCGTCCACCGCGAGCACGGTGAGGCCAGTCGGGCCAGTGGGGCAATGGCCCTCGTCGCTACTCATTCCGGTCGCCTCCGCACTCGGACCCCCCGGGTTGCGCCGATCCTGCACATCAGGACGTAAGCCCGGCTCAGGATCTTCTCCAGGGTAGCGAGGTTGATCACGCCGTGACCGAGGGGGGCGGCCAGATCCGTCGCATCCATGCGGCCAGCCTACGTAGGTGGAAGGGCGATGCCGCGCCAGCGCAGCGGGCCGTCTCCTGTGCCAGGTGGGTCGTAGTCCAAGAAGAAGGCGGTTTCATAGCTGGTCACGTCGTTGACCGGGAGATCTGGCAGCAGAGGAGGATAAAGGCCGGGGTAGACGTAGCCCTCGCCGAGGTTGGCGGGAGGGGTACTCAGCGCGTCGAGCACGCTGCGGCGCACCGCTGGGCTGGCGAGCAGTTCAGCCTGCCCAGCCCAGTCGTCGCCGGCATACAGCCCGCGCAAGGCGTCGAGATCCCCCGCCACCAGCGCCCGGTGCACCGACCGGACTACCTCGGCGTGCTCCTCTTTCAGCGGTGCACGCCCGGTGTCCACAACGGCGGGACCTTCCGGAACCGCCGACAGTTCAGCGACGGGCACCGGCGCCTGCGTGCCCGACACACTCCCCGACGCACTCCCAGCCGCTTCGGCGCAGGAGGAGCTGAGCACGAGCAGCACGGCCAGAACTCGACTGGCGAGTCCAATGAGCTGCCCCGTCTCTGCCACCACGCACTCCTCTTGAGTCGGCCGTCCCCGTAGCCTGACGATCGATGTCGCCGCGCCAGACGTTACGCCCGAGTGAGGGTCGGACACACCCCAATGAGGCGCCCCAAATGGGTGGAGATACGACCCGACCGGGTTAGAAGGCTTAGGTCGGCTTCGTCAGCCCTAATGGGCTAGGCACTCACCGGCGGCAGCGACCGTGAATCGGGCGTCGGTGGTGGTGGGGCGGCCGCTCGCACTCCACGGCTGAACTTGGGCACCCGCATGCTGACCTTGGTGCCCGCTCCCGGGCCGGTCTCGACCACCAGGCCGCACTCGTCGCCGAAGGCCGCGCGCAGCCGGTCGTGCACGTTGCCCAGCCCGACATGCGCGCCTGAGACGTGCGAGTCCTTCATTTCCTCGCGTAACCGGGCCGGATCCATGCCGACCCCGTCGTCCTCCACGCTGATCACACACTCGGCTCCGGCGTCTTCGGCGATCACCGAGACGGTGCCCCCGGTGGGCTTACCAGCCAGTCCGTGTCGCACGGCGTTCTCCACCAACGGCTGTAACGCCAGGAACGGCAGCACTACCGGCAGCACCTCGGGAGCGATCTGCAGCTTCACGTTCAACCGATCCCCGAACCGGGCCTTCTCGATAACCAGGTAACGGTCGATGTTGTTGAGCTCCTCGGCCAGGGTGGTGAACTCCCCGGCGGTGCGGAATGAGTACCTGGTGAAATCGGCGAACTCGGTGAGCAGCTCGCGGGCCTCCTCCGGATCGCTACGAACGAAGGAGGAAATGGTGGTGAGGGCGTTGTAGATGAAGTGCGGAGAGATCTGCGCGCGCAGCGCCCGCACTTCGGCATGGGCCAGCCTGGTGCGGGATTCGTCGAGCTCGGCGAGTTCGAGCTGGCTGGAGACGTATCGGGCGACCTCGGCGATGGCCCGCATCATGCCTGCCTCGGCGACCCGGTGGCTGACTACCGCGAGGGTCCCGACGATGCTGTCTTCGACCTCCAACGGGGAGACGATCACGGCCCGGACCGGGCAGTCGGCGCGCCCGCAGTCCATCTCCCGCTGATTGAGCACCTGCTGACGACCGGTCTTGGCCACCGCGGTAGCAGCCTCGGCGACCATCCCGTTGTGATGGGTGGGGTCACCGTCCCAGGCCAGCATCACGGGCTCGTCGGTGGTGACTGCGACGGCCGCGCAGTCCAGCAATGCCCGCAGGTGCGGTGCGGCAGCGGTCGCCGAGACCGCCGACAGCCCGTCCCGTAGCGCTGGGGCGGCCAGCGCCATGGTGTGCAGCGCCGTGTACGTGGCGCGCTCCACGTCGGACGCGAACTCGCGCCGAGTCCGTGCCCAGAACAGTAAGCCTGCTCCGAACCCCACCAGCACAGCAACGACCAGCACCACCACAGCAGTGAGGTTTCCGAACAGCTCAGTCACGAGGCCATATTCTCCGGTCCCGGTGCAAGGAGGCAACGCGGCGTGCGTGTCCAGCTACGGCGCGGCCTGGTTCATCACTCCATTCAGTCAGCGCAGTCACCGCAGGAGCCAGGTACAGCCAGGTCGGCCGGGTCACTGCAACCGAGGCTCATCGTTGATCTTGAACAGTGGCCCCTGGTCCTCGTGCAGGACGGGGCGGGCATGGGTCTGCAAGTGACGGGTGACCTGGGCGACCTCGTGCCGGGACGCCCGCATGCCGCGTACGGTGCCCTCCCAGTGCTCCCCAGCGCTGTCCAGCGGCTCGAAGGTGGCCGCCTCGATAAGCCAGGGGCGAGCCAGCGCCCACTGCGCAGGCACCAGCAACACCACCACGATGAGCGCCACTATCAGCCAGCTGGGGATGTATACGCCGTCCGGTGTCCAGATCACCACGGCGGCTACCATCACGACGACCAGCGCCGCTATCAGGATCCCCGCGATGTTACTGACGGACACATCGTGCTCAAACTGCTGTTCGTGGGCCGGTCTCACCCAGTTGATCTCGCGCCGAACTGTCCAGTTTCGACCGTCGGCAGCGCGCACCTCCCGAACCATGCCGACACCTCCTCCTACCCTCGTGCGGCTGAACCACGTCCAGGGTAACTCCGAAAACGATCTGGTGAGCAGAATGACTCACCGATGAGCACTGATGGTCCCATCTTCACTCGCCGTAGGGAGAACTTCACCTGCCTGCGCTGCGCAACGCCGGTGCGTGGGACCGGCTACACCAACCACTGCCCACAGTGCCTGTGGTCGCGACATGTGGACGTCGATCCCGGCGATCGAGCTGCCGAATGCGGCGGGGCGATGGAGCCGATCGGGGCGTTGTCCGAGGGGGATGGGATCGTCCTGGTGCATCGGTGCGTGGTCTGCGGGCACCTTCGGCGCAACCGCAGTGCCAGCGACGACGACCGCGACGCCGTGCTCGCACTGTTCGGCCGTCCGGTGCCGAACCCGCCACCGGCACGCTGATTCCGGCTACCGTGGTGCCTCATGAAAGCGGATCTTGCAGGGGTGGCGCCGTGACCTTCGAGGCTCGGGTGCCGCTGCGCTTCACCGCAGGCGCCATCGATGCAGGCAACCATGTCAACCTCTCCGCGGTGCGCTCCGACGGATCCTGCCTCTGGATCGGGGACGACGAGACGGCCACCGTGGAGCGGCTCAGCCTCGACGATTCGGGATATGGCAACCACGTCACGTTCCCACTCGCCGACGTGGTCGCGCTGCCCGGCGGCCCGGCCGAGGAGGTGGACGTGGAGGGAATAGCCCGCCAGGGCCCCTACCTGTGGGCGGTCGGGTCGCACAGTGCCCGCCGCAAGCGGATCAAGAAAGGGCACGACGAGGCCAAGAGCATGCGGCGGCTCGCCCGCGTCCGCCACGAACCGAGCAGGCACGTGGTGGCCCGGCTGGCGGTCACCGAAGGCCAGGACGGCCTGCCCGCACTCGTCGCCGAGGCGCCCGGCGGGCACACCAGCGCCATCCTCCCCGGCGGGGTCTCCGCCCTGCTCCGCGACGACGAGCACCTGGCGGCGTTCCTGGGGATCCCGGGCAAGGACAACGGGTTCGACGTCGAGGGCGTCGCGGTGCACGGGGACTCCCTGTACCTGGGCCTGCGTGGTCCGGTACTGCGTGGCTGGGCAGTGGTGCTGGAGATCGTGCCGCGGGACAGTGCGACGCCGGGACACCTTGAGCTGGCACCGCTGGCTGACGGTTCGCTGTACCGCAAGCACTTCGTGCACCTCGGCGGGCTCGGCGTGCGGGATCTCTGTCCGGACGGGGCGGATCTGCTGGTGCTGGCGGGGCCTTCGATGGATCTGGACGGACCGGTGCGGGTGCTGCGCTGGCACGACGTGCTGGGCGGCGACCCGCCGCAGGTGGTGCCCAAGACGGCACTGACTCGCGAGCTTGAGCTGCCCTACGGCGAAGGTGACGACCACGCCGAGGGGATCGCGCTGCTGCCGGGACGGCGCCTGCTGGTGGTCTACGACAGCCCCGCGCCGGACCGGTTCCCCGAGCCCGGCACCGTGCTCGCCGACGTCTTCACGCTCGGCTGGACCTGATGTACCGGGGGTTGGGGCAGAACCCCTAATTGCTCCCTTGGAGGCAGCCGTCAGTCCCGATACCCGGCTGGCACACATCAGGAAGCAACCCCGATGGCGTGCGGCCGCCCCCGGCCTAGCTTTGCTCTCAGCCAGTAACCGGACACCGGCGAGACCGCCGGGCACAAGTCCATCCACGAGTGGCAAGGAGAGAGACCATGGCTGACTTTATCTTCAAGCAGAACGTCGCCCCGGTACAGAACGTTGACACCGACACCTCGGGGGGCGATGGCGGCGCAGGCGGTCAGAGCGCCGCCGTGGCGTTCGGTGTCAACGCGGCGCAGGGCGGCGATGGCGGCAAGGCGTTCGGCGGCTTCGCCGACGCCAGTGGTGGCGACGGCATCGGTAACGACGCAGGTGACTCCGCCGCGTTCTCCTCGGCCGGCGACTTCGGCGGCGGCTGGGGCGGTTGGGACGGTTGGGACGACGACTCCAACACTTCCATCGCCGACTCCGATGGCGGCGACGTCAGCAAGAGCGTGGGCCTGGGTGCGGGCGGCCACGGCGGTATTGCCGACGCCGACGCCAGCGCCGACGGTGGCAACGCCTCAGCGGCCACCGTGGCCAGCTCCAGCGCCGACGGTGGCGCGGGTGGCGCGGGGGGCAACGCCCAGGTCTACGCCCCCCAGGAGACCACCGTCGTCAACGACTTCGACTTCAAGAACTCGTTCAACGAGGACAACGACGGTGTCGACAACAAGGGCGGCATCATCAACGACAGCAACGTCGCCGGTGACGACATCAAGGACTCGTTCAACTCCGACGACGACGTGATCGTCGACCACTCGTTCAACGTCGACAACAGCAAGTTCAACCTCGACGCCTCTGACGACGACGGCTACGACACCGACATCAAGGGCTCGTTCAACTCCGACGACGACGGCATCGACGTCGACATCACCGATAACCTGGCTATCATCGACGTCCTCTGAGCACCGAACGGACGAGTGAGCTCGTCCGTCAGCGTTGGCCAGGGCCGAGCCCGCCAGCTCACCTAACGACGAGCCCGCCACCTCACCTAACGAGGTGGCGGGCTCGGCCCTCGTGTTGGGGTGGGGGGAAACCCCCTAATTGGGCCTTCCGGGGCCGCTGCCAGTCCCGGTACCCGTCCGGCACACACCAGGACGCAACCCCGATGGCGCGGGGTCGCCCCTGACCTAACTTTGTTCTCAGCAGGACAGGGCGCCGGTGAGACCGCCGGGTACAGGTCCCACAGACGAGCAAGACGAGCAAGACGAGCAAGGAGAGAGATCATGGCTGAGTTCCGCTTCGACCAGAACGTTGCCCCGGTGCAGAACGTCGACACCGACACCTCGGGTGGCGACGGCGGTGCCGGCGGTGAGAGCTCCGCCGTGGCGTTCGGCTTCAACCAGGCTCAGGGCGGTGACGGCGGCACGGCGTTCGGTGGCTTCGCTGACGCCGGTGGTGGCGACGGCACCGGTAACGATGCTGGCGACTCCGCCGCGTTCTCCTCGGCTGGCGACTTCGGCTGGGAGGGTTGGGACGGCTGGGGTGACGACTCCAACGTCTCCGTTGCCGACTCCGATGGCGGCGACATCAGCAAGAGCGTGGGCCTGGGTGCGGGCGGCGATGGCGGCTTCGCCGACGCCGACGCCAGCGCCGACGGTGGCAACGCCTCGGCCGTTACCGCGGCCAGCTCCAGCGCCGACGGTGGCGCGGGTGGCGCGGGTGGCAACGCCCAGGTCTTCGCCCCCCAGGAGACCACCGTCGTCAACGACTTCGATTTCGAGGACTCGTTCAACGAGGACAACGACGGTGTCGACAACAAGGGCGGCATCATCAACGACAGCAACGTCGCCGGTGATGACATCAACGACTCGTTCAACTCCGATGACGACACCGTGGTGAAGGACTCGTTCAACACCGACAACAGCGAGACCAACATTGATGCCTCCGACGATGACGTCTTCGACACGGACATCGAGGATTCGTTCAACTCCGACGATGACTTCCTCGACCTGGACATCAAGGACAACGTGGTCGACCTCGACATCATCTGAGCACCGAACGGACGAGTGAGCTCGTCCGGCAGCCTTGACGAGGCCGGGCCCGCTACCTTCCCCCCGGGGTGGCGGGCCCGGCTTACGCCCAGTCCCCGCCACACCCAACAGCCAAGAAGACATGTGAGGTGAATGACATGCTCAGCGTTTCCTCGCTGCTCGACTTTCTCGTGAGCCTGTTGCGTGACGAGGCCACTCAGGAGGAGTTCGAGCGCGACCCCCAAGCCACGTTGGCCAAGCACGGTCTGGATGGTCTGAGTGCTCAGGACGTGCAGGACGTGTACCCGCTGCTGGCTGACCAGCCGGGGGTGCAGGCCACGGGTGGTGACCACGTGCAGGCGTTGCGTTACCAGGGTGGCGACGACGACCCGGTCCGGGCGATCAGCTACCTCAAGGAGCACCACGAGGTCCACGAGACCGTGGTGCACGAGACCAACGAGTACAGCTACACCTATATCGATGACCGGGACACGATCATCGCCGTCGACGACAGGGACACCACGACGATCACCGCGGAGGGTGACGTCACCATCGAGGACTCGTTCAACTCCGACACCGATGTGAACGTGATCGAGGACTCGTTCAACCAGGACAACGATGGTGTCGACAACAAGGGCGGCATTATCGACGACAGCGCCGTGGCCGGCGACGACATCGAGGGCTCGCTGAACTCCGACGACGACACCGTCGTCGATGACTCGTTCAACACCGACAACAGCGAAACCAACGTCGACGCGTCTGACGACGACACTGTCGACACTGTCGTCGACGACTCGTTCAACTCCGACGACGACGGAGCCGACATCGACCTCGCAGAGCAGGACCTCGCAGAGCAGACGGTCTGACTCGCTAGGGCACCCACCCGACTCGGCCGCGCAGCACCGCGTATCCGACGAACGCAACGATGTCGATCAGCGCGTGCGCGATCACCAGGGCCCACAGCCGATGGGTTCGCTGCCACACCCGAGCGAACACAATCCCCATCACCACGTTCCCCAGGAACCCGCCGAACCCCTGGTAGAGGTGGTACGAGCCGCGCAGTACGGCGCTGGCCAGCGCAGCGCCACCCTCGCTCCAGCCCAGCTGGCGGAGTCTGGTGATCAGGTATCCGACCACAAGCAGTTCTTCGGCCAGCGCGTTGGCTACCGCCGAGGCCAGCAGCACCGGGATCCGCCACCAGGTGTCGTCCAGCGCCGAGGGCAACACGGTGAGGTTGAGCCCCGTCGCCCGGGCAAGCAGGTAGAAACCCAGCCCCGGCACCCCGATCAGCGCGGCCAGCCCCGCGCCGATCCCCACATCCCTGGCCGGGGCACTGCGGTCAAGCCCAATTCTGCCCAGCCCGATCCCGCTGCACCACAGCAGGTAAACCCCCAACCCGCCCCAGGCCGCGAGCTGGATAACCCCAGTGAGCTGGTAAGCCAGATCCACCAGCTCGGCCCGCCGCACGGGCGCGTTGATCGCCACCGACTGCTCGGGCAGGGGAACCGGCGCAACCAACGCATCCACCAACGCCAGCAGCCCACGCACCCCCGCCAGCCCCAGCGTCACGCTGAGCACCAGCACGACCTCAACCCCAAGCCCCCGCCGCTCCCCCCCATCCCTGTCCCTTATACCCAGTGTGTCCGTCCCTTATGTCCGGTATGTCCGTCCCCTATGTGCAGTGTGTCTGCCCCTCATGCCCGGCGTGTCCGCCGCCCATGCCCGCGTGGCTGGGGTATGGGGCGAGCGTATGGTGACTCGGATGTGGCGGTTCGCGCTCTCCCGACGCTGGTGGGTCGGGCACGTACTGGTGGCGTCAGGCTGTGGGGTGTTTCTGGCCCTGGCGCGCTGGCAGTGGAGCCGAGCGTATTCGATCACCGGTGATTGGCAGAACCTCGGCTATGCGCTGCAGTGGCCACTGTTCGCCGCGGTCCTCGTCGCGGGTTGGTTGCGGTTCCTGTGGCTGGAGCAGCACGCAGAACTGCCCCGCGAGCGCGACCCCGCACCCAATCCGTCCCCCCGGATTCCCGTGCCTGCCTCGTTGGCCCCTACCCAAGGAGCCCCTACCCGAGGAGCCGTACCCCGAGAGGATGATGCCGACGATGAGCTCGCCGCGTACAACGCCTACCTCACCCAGCTCGCCGAGCGGAGCCGGGGGCACTGACGCCCGCTCGGCGGTGCAGCCGCGGTTGCTGGCCTACCGGGTGATGGCCTACCTCACCGGTGTCCTGCTGCTGCTGCTGTGTACGTCGATGGTGCTCAAGTACGGGTTCGACCGGGAAGATCTGAACTGGAGCGCCTACGCGCATGGCTGGATGTACGTCGTATATCTGATCACGGTGGTCGTGCTGGGTACCGCGGTGCGCTGGCGTCCCAGCCGGATGGTGCTGGTGGCGCTGGCAGGCACCATCCCCCTGATGTCCTTTGTCGCCGAGCGCAGCGTGACGCGGGAGGTGCGTGGCCTCAGATGACCGGTCAGCGTGCCAGTAGGGTGATCGGGTGCCACCGGTGTTGAACCTGCCTATCCCTGATCCGAGAGGCGTCCCGCCGCTACTCACTCGCCTGGTCGATGACGCAGCCCTTTTTATGTTACCCAGCGTGAGCATGGCGGATGCTGTCCGTAAGCACCTGGCTGCTCGGGGCAAGGCGTATGCGGGGATGGTCGGATGCTTGCTCTGCCCGACCTCCCGGCTCGGCGAGCTGGTCACGCAGCTGCGCAAGCGGCCTCCCGAGCGGCCGGTGGCGCTGTCGTTGGTCGCCAACACCGGGCTCGGTGGCCTGCCCAAGGCCATCTCCTTCGCCCTGGACAACGGACAGCTCGTCGACGTCCGGATGATCGAGGTGGCGGCACCGTCTGACGTGGATTCCAACTGGCTGGTTGCGCTTACCGAGTTCGTACCGGATGACGTGGTGCGGGTGGTGGAGCCGCGCCGAGGCAGGCCGGACTGGCTCGACGGTGTGCGCCGGGTGGCCGAGGCGGGCTGCTGGCCCAAGCTGCGCTGCGGAGGTAAGTCCACCGAGTCTTTCCCCTCCGTCGATGAGGTGGCGGAGTTCCTGGCCATCGCGACCAGTACCGGACGCTCGTTCAAAGCCACCGGCGGGCTGCACCACCCGGTGCGCCAGCACGACGACGCCACCGGGCTGACCCACCACGGCCTGCTCAACATGCTGGTCGGCACCGCCCGCGCGGTGTCCGGCACGAGCGTCCACGAGGCGCTGCACTGCACCGACGAGCAGGCACTGGCCGCTGAGGTGGGCACCTGGTCCGACGATGCTGTGCGGGCGGTGCGCGAGGTGTTCGCCTGCTACGAGTCGGCCTCGCGTCGGGCGCCGGTGGCCGAGCTGATCCGGTTGGGCCTGCTCCCGGAGCCCGAACTGCACCCGCGCGCCTCCAAAGGGCGGCCTCAGCGATAGCCCGCCCCAGCTGGGATCAACCCAGCTGGGATCAACCCCAGAGCGGGGATCAACCCAGCACCGCCGCCACCCCCGCCACCACGGCGAAGCCCGCGAACACCGCCCCCGCGATCCGCTGCAGCCACTGTGTCGGCAGCCGGGCCACGAATCGGGTGCCCACCACCACCGCGAGTACGGCGACCGTCACCAGCGCCAGCCAACCACCCAACCCCACCGAGAGGGGCTCGCCGTACCGGGCGGTGAGCGCCGCGACGGCGAACTGAGACGCGTCACCCCACTCCGCCGCGAACAGCACCCCGAAGGACAGCGCGGTGACCCGCCATCCGGGCGACGCTGCGCTGGGCTCACCCACCCCCACACCCACGCTCGGCTCGTCGCCCGCACGGACGTCGCTCGCATGGATACTGCCCCGCAGCAGCAACACCGCACCGACGGCGAACATCACGCACACCACCACCGCGACGAGGCGGTCCGGCAACAGGGTCAGCACGCTGCCGAAGGCGACCGCGATCACACACTGCACCGCGAACGCCATTGACACCCCGAGTAACACTGGCCCCGGCCGGTAGCGCGCCGAGAGCAGCAGCGTCGCGACCATCGTCTTGTCCGGCAACTCCGCTGGCAGCACCAGCGCGAAAGCGAGCAGCAGCGGCGTGAGCTCCACTCACGGGCCCGCTAGTGGCCGTCTGAGGTCAAGGGTTGATGCAGGGAAAATGTCCGGCCGCCGTCGGTGGAGGCGTAAATCCCGCGATCCGTGGCGATGTACACCTCGCGCGGTCCGTTCGTGGCCAGCGCAACCGGGTCGCCCTCCACGGTGCCCAATGGTTTCCAGGTGGCGCCGTGGTCGCTGCTCGTGCCGACGATCCCGGTGGGTCCCACCCCGACGATGAGGTTCTCGATCGACCAGTCCACCAGCTTCAGCGTAGGCGCGCTGGTGATCCGGATGAAGGTGCGGCCACCGTCCGCGCTGTGCGCCAGCCCCTGCGCGGTGGTGGCCAGCAGGAACTGGGGATCCTGTGGCGAGGCGGCCAGGTCGGCCAGCGGCAGCTGCGCCCTGCGCTCCCAGGTCGTGCGATCGGAGCTGACCATGATTTGCTGGGTCTGGCTGTCGTAGCCGAAGACCATGCCCTGCTTGACGTCAATCGTGTGGAAATCGACCTCCCCCGAGAGCGACACCGGCGTCCAGGTCACGCCTCCGTCGCTACTCTCGATCAACCCGAGATTGGCCGGCTGGTCCTCGTCGGGAGCGGGATGCCCACTGGCGAGGTAATTCCCGGGGCCGACGATGAAGAACCCCATGGTGTCCTGGCTGCTGCTACCGACCCGCTGGGGTTCGCTGCCCGGCTGGATCCGGAACAACCCGTGGTGGCTCGCCGCATACAGCACCCCATCACCCGGATCGACCCCGAGCGCATGGACATGCTCCATCCCCACGTCGTGACTGCCTGTGCCACACCCGGCGAGCACAAACACAGCGGTCAGCGTGATGATCACAATTAGAAGGACGAAAAGGACGATTCGCTTCCACCGACGTGGGGGGCGTGTCGGCGGCGAGAACTTGTCCGTGTAGTAGCCACAGTAGTCTGACGCCGATCCACTCAGGTCCCTATACGGTCCACTCAGGTCCTTATACCGGGATGCCTCCGACGGGTAATCCGCCCGGTTGTTCGGTCCGGTCCTGAGCCAGGCTTCCAAGTTTTCGGGTTGCTTGTCCGGCGGCGGATCGGTGTCCTCAGCTGGCATCGTGGCTCACTGTCGGCTGGTCAGTAGGGCGAGGATCAAGACGATACTCTCCGTCAGCAGCAGTCCAGCGCTGAGTCGGTAGGCCGTTACCCGCAGCGCGATGGATCGGTTGTTCGCGGTGATTCCGAGCAGCAGTGCCCTTGTCGCAATCCGGCGTACGTCGTCGATGTCCTTGCCCGCGTTCTCCAGCAGCTTCGCCGGATCTGGGCCGAAGATCCACTTCGGCGCGGGCCAGAGTACGACCATGACGCTGATTCCGATCAGCGCGACGAGGCCCACCACTGTCCAGCCTGCCCATGGCGGAAAGATCGCCCCACGGTCCGGGTCTGTGTTGAGCAAGCCGAGTGCGGTGGTAAACGAGGTGCCCACGGCCGCCGCCGCGAGAAGCCCGGTCGCCCGGTTGCGCAGGTTCGAGATCGTGCTGTCCTGCTCGCGTAATGCGTTCAACGCCGAGTCGTAGGCGAGCGTCAGGACGTCGTCCGGCATGGTTGCGCTCCCCCATTTCGCCGCCGCAACGATCTCACGGTAGGGGACAGCGCCTCCGATGATGGATCACCCCCACCTACGACGAATCCACCTGACCCACCAGGAAGACCCGAAGGCAACGGACAGCTGAGGGAGTACCGCTAGCGGGTATGGGCCTACCTGACGGCAGGGCAACGGCAAGTTCGCCGGCTGTCGTGTGATCGTCATATCGAGTCGCAGGTTGGGTGTGGGTTCACTCTGTCCGGTGGGGGTGCGCCGGGATCCCGGTCAGGTCTGGGTCCTCTCTGGCTACTGTGGGATCTTCCTGGTGCCGGGCTGGTGCCCTCTGATTGGTGTGTCGGCAGAGGAGGGTGCTCACCGGGCTGTGTTCTTCCGAGAAGGTGATCAGGGGCTGGGCTGGTGGCTGGTCGCGCTGGGCACGGCGGTCACCGGCTCCGGGGAGTGGGAGGTCTGTGCCTCCCCCGGTGTCATCGCCGGTCGATGCTGCCTGAGC
>JBQTGW010000309.1:0-5038 GCA_052390495.1 Pseudonocardiales bacterium | reverse complement strand
GCAAACCTCATTTTTCCAGACAGGAGGTCATCCCCATGTCACGGCCCTGGGTCCGTCGCACCCAGCCACAAACGATCACGCGCTGCTACATCGACGTCACATTAGGTGATCTTGCCTTCGCCGTGGGCCGAACCGGGCTGATCCTCCCACCACGAGAGCCCCGGCGGGCCAGCCCGACCGACGGGAACTCCGAATCCTTACCCTCCGGTGTCGTTCTTCACCATGCGCCACGCCATTCCCAACCGCGATGGCCTGTTCCTCGAGGCGAAGCTTCCACAGATCATGGCCATCCTCGCCGAAGGCCCAGGCTGACGACGGCCGCGACGTTTTCCGCGGGCCTCTGGGCAGGACGGTCGAGGCTTCGGCTACCGTCTACCAGGAACTCGCCACCGTATTCCCCAACCCGAACAAGGGCACGGGGAACTGACGTGTTCGCCTACGGCCTTGGCGACGGTGCCCAGCCGTCCCGCTGACCACGAAGGAGTCGATGCATCGTGTCTGCCCACCTGTCCACCTCCGGACAGACTCAGTGGACTGATGTGCGGACTGAGCCGCACGAGGACGTGCTGCACCACGTGGAGCGGGTGTTCGGGGTGCGGCTTGATCGGTCCTCGGTGGTGTACGGGTCGTATTGACCTCTGGCCGCGTGCTGCAACGCCTGCAACCGGTCCGCGACGCCGCCGCCGCAGCCCGCGCGGCCGAGTTCTGCGAACGATTCGACGCCGCAGCCCGCGCACTCCGGGCAACCTGACCGCTCAATCATCACCAACGCCCGACGCAAACTGAACCGCCGCTCCTGCAAAAGCAACCCGATTCGGACGACATCCGCCAGTCAATTGAAGGAACTACGGGCGCACCGGGATGAAATCGAGGAGATAGGCCGCCGGTACGGCGTAAGCAATATCCGCTTTTTCGGGTCGGTCGCCAGGGGCGATGCCAACGACAACAGTGACCTCGATCTGCTTATCGACGCCAGCGCGGAGACCGGGTTGTTCGACCTTGCCAGCTTCGCGCTCGATGTCGAGCAGCTCATGGCCGTTTTCACGCAGGTGGTCACGGTTCCCGGGCTCAAACCCCGCATCCGGGATCGAGTCGTCGAGGCGGCAGTACCTCTGTGAGATCCGATGAGGAGCGGTTACTCGACCTCATTGACGAATCGGGACTGGTGCTGAAATATGTCCCGCCCAGCCGGGAGGAGTTCGAGGTGGAGAATGGCTGACACCGAAATACCCAGCATCGACGGCGAACCCGGTACGCCTGCTCAGCGACGCGGCCCAGATCTGCTCACGCTATCCGCCGGGCTCGGCGCCCTCGCGGTGGCGATCGGCGTGCCACTCAGCGGCGGCAGCTGGCTGGCGGGACTGGATGCGCGCTGGGTGCTGGCTGCAGAGGCCATGCTCGTCGGCCTGCTGCTGGTGATCGGCTCAATCCGCCCCCGCCGCCACTGAGCCGTGCCCAAGTTCAGGAGGCAACACCACGACCATGGAGGTCGACTAACAAGGGCAATGTTCGCAGGCGCTCGTGCAGGTCGCTCACATGCACGGCGTCAATGTTGTGCAACTGCTGCCCGAGGGCGGTGAGCCGGTCACGGGTGGTGGAACGCAGGCGGGCGGCGGGGATACGGTCGAGGACGTCGAGCGCGCGCTGTGCGGCGGCGGTGGGATCCGTGGGGGCTTCAGTCTGAGCGAGGACGACAGCGGCGGCGGCCCACCCTGGGGTCTCCGGGACGCAGGCGTCGATCGATGTGGCGGCGTATGCGGCAGCCTGGTCGTAGCGTCCAAGGACGAGCTGGGCTTCGGCGGCGTGCAGACGATACTCGGCCGCGTCGAAGCCGAACCGTCCCGGCGACCAGCCCACCTGGTCGGCCTCCAGCTCGCGGGCGGAGTCGGCCATCGCCTGCTCGGCATCGGCAGGGCGGGAAAGTGCGGCAAGGGACGGCAGGGCGGCCCACGCGAGTAACTGTGCACGCTGCAGGTGCCCGACGGCGTGAGCCAGTCCCCGCTCGGCATAGTCGAGCGCGGTGGCGTGGTCTCCGCTGGCACGAGCGAGCATGCTGGACGCGCCGCAGCTCCAGGAGATCAGCTTGGCGTCACCGGTGCGTTCTCCCAAAGCCGCAGCGACCGTGAGGTGGGCGCGGGCACCGGCGTGGTCGCCGAGGTGAAATGCGAGGTTGCCGAGCAGACCGGACAGCCACCCGGCTGCGCGCCGCATCCCGGAACCGCTGTCGTCGTCTGCCGACGCGCTCAGGGCGCCGACAAGCAAGCCGCGGGCGGCGTGAACCTCGTCGAAGAGCACCACCGGCGGGTGCTTGGAGTAGTTCAACGCGTAGTGCTCGACCGCAGCCTCGGCCAAGTCGACGACCACGAGACTACCGCCGGGTGTATCGAAAACGGCGAGGTGGAGGGACTCGCGGACGGCGGGCAGTCCGGCGGCTGTGGTCATCGGCGCTATCTCCGCCCGACGGATCGGCGCCCACTTGGTGTGAGCATGCTGCGGGTGACCGTACCGGAGCCCGTCCTGTCCAGTGGGGATCTCGGGGCCACCGCAGTGGCAGCGTGTCGCGAGCCCAAGCTGATCCAGGCATGCCCCATAGGCACGGGCGAACATCGCTGCATACTCCGGGCCGGGTCGGTCCGGGCCATGCTCGAACCGGCACAGCTGCTCGGCCGACAGCCCCGGCGGCCGTAGCCCGTCTGCTATGTACAGCTTGGCGACCTGATCGATGGCCTGCGCACGAGACCAACCCAACGCAAGACGCCAGGCTTCTAGGGCGGACAACTCCAGACAGGACCGCCGGCTGCATTACCGCCGTATTGACCCCAACCCTCAATACCTGGCCCGGACCGGCCGCAATGACGCGCCACCGTTCAAAGGAGATGGTGAACGTACCCCGGTGTCCCCACCCCGCACGACGGGCTGCCGGGCATGCACAACGAACCACAGCATGAATGGAGAGGAGGTGATGGGCATGTCCAAGTACCGCAGCATGCGGGCACGCCGCCCGTGTCGTCAGGACCCGGCAGGGCTGAGGTCGCTCGGCGACGCCGCCACCCTGACCAAGGGCGGCAGCGGCGGCAGTAGCGAGCAGAAGCGCTTCCCCTACGGCTGACCGACCCGCGGCGGCATCCCCGATACCACCCCGGGGGTGCCGCCGCACCCTTACGCAACGGAGTAGGTGACGCGATGCGCTGGTTCGGCGGATGCCTCGACCCTGATGGTGCCGACAGTGTCGCGCCAGTCGGTGCCCGGTGGCTGTGGCGCCAACCGGCGTTGTGGATCGTAGGCGACTGGTCGGCGCGGGAGGTACGTACGAACACCGGACGGGGCAGCAGCCGACTGGCAGTTCTCGGCCCATGCTCGGCTACAGACAGCGAACTTCGTGGGCTCGTCACGAGGAACGCAGCAACCCTCGGAATGGCAGCAACCGCATGGGCTGGTGCCCCACTCGCTGCCTTACCAGGCCGCAGCCCGTGGTCGGGCATCGCTCTCATGCCACCCGGCCACTGCATCACGACGGCCGGTGGCAAGTTCTCGTCCACACCCTGCTGGGCTCCGCCCCAGATCGGCTGGGACAGTGCCGTCGATCGGCTTCGTGAAACCCTCGCCGCCGGAGTGCGCATACGCGTTGAGAACGTCGTCGCCGCGTGCGATCTGGCCGGGCTGGACTCCAGCACTCTGGCCGCACTCGCCGCTGAGGTCGGAAAGATCACCGTAGTCACTGTCCACCCCGCCGGGGTCACCGGTGGCGGCGACCTGGATTACGCGGCCATCACTGCTGCAGCGTTTCCTTCCATGCTGCCGCTGCTGTTGCCGTTGAACGAACATCACCTCCCTTACGCTCACATCGACCGGCCGCTTCCCCCTACTGACGAGCCCGCCCCCTCGTCGCTGACCTGGGCGATGCTGTCCGCGCAACTCGGCGAACTCGCCGAGCGTGGCGCTCGGGTGCACTTGACCGGTGACGGCGGCGACAGCTTGTTTCTGGCACCACCGACCTATCTAGCGGACCTAGCCCGCTGCGGCCGGTGGCGTCAGCTGCTAGCGGACACGGTCGCGTGGGCGAGGTTACGGCGAAGCAGCCCGTGGCCATTGCTCGCTGCCGCAGCGACCACTGCCACCACCGGGCTCGGTCGCGGCCTCTCCACATCCCCGGACCCACCGAGGTGGCTAACTCGCCGAGCGCTGGAGGTTACTGCCACGGTCACCGGGACCGCCGAGCGCCCAGCCGGAACCGGTCTCGCGGGCGCCGCACTGTTGGCCGAGATCCGATTCGTGGCACGCAGCGCGCACACTGAGGCCCAGCTCGCCGCGACCTACGGCGTTGCCTTACATAACCCATACCTCGATTCGCGCGTACTCGACACCGTCCTCGCCGTCCCAGCCCGGTCACGATGCTCACCCCGCGTATACAAGCCGATGCTCGCGGACGCTGCAGGCGGTCTGCTGCCTGAAACCGTACGGATGCGCACAACCAAGGGCGTGTTCGTCGGCGACCACCACCAGGGCCTGCGTGCCAACCTCAACGCCGTACTCGACTTGCCCAACGGTCACCTCGCCGAGCACGGCCTGATCGAGCCCGAACCGGTACGCGCCGCGATCCTTGCCGCCAGCCTAGGCATGGAGACGACCTGGAGCCATCTCGAACCACTGCTGTGCGCCGAGCTGTGGCTGCGCTCCATCGCCGCCGCCCCAGCTGTTGACTGGACACGGCAGCATGCCCAAACCAACAACCCGGACAGCCAGGAGATGAGGACCGCATGAGCACTCCCACACGGTCGTCGATGTCGGCTTGGCGTTGGAGTCCGGCGCCGCACGTGGTCACGGTCCTAGCCCCACACGCGACAGTGCTCATCGACTACCGTACCGGCGCCATCACCGCGCTGACTGACTCGGCCGAATATGTGTGGGAAACGGGTGCAGCGCTTCTGAGGGGACTGAATTGTTAGTCACGGGTGGTTGACAGGGTGTGATGGCAAGCGGGGTGGGTTCCTTCTGTCTACGTTCTTGGGTGTCTGACCAGAACAGAAAAGAAGGAGCC
>JBQTGW010000308.1:0-1600 GCA_052390495.1 Pseudonocardiales bacterium | reverse complement strand
AGGACCCCGATCCGATCTCCGGTGGCGACACTGGATGCTCAGCAGTGCCCCTGCCCGCCACCACGCGATTCGCTGGGCGTGACCGATCACCCCGGGGTCCGGTGACCCGAACCGGGCACCCGTGACTTCCAGGCGGTCTGTCGCGATCGGACCGTGGCGCTGCGGGAAGGCGGCATCGTGGTGACCAGAAGAGCGAGCGGGACGACCGCTCATGCAGCGCCGACGGGGTGGGCACACCTGCGTGGTGGTGCTTCCCCGGAGGGTTACACGATCCGCTGGCAGCGCGGCGACCAGACCGCTCACATCCTGCCCGGCAACCAGGTCGGCAGCCACACGAGCGTGGGCGTGCTCACCACGATGGACGTCCCCCCACACGGGTGGACCGACCTCAGCCATCTCCGGGCACACGGCCAACGCTGGCTCAGCACCCACAACGGAACGAGAACCCGCGGGCGGACAGCGGAAATAGCCGGGGAACGCTCCGCACCGGAGTCCGGCCGGTGCCCGTCCTGCCGGCGAGCGATGCGGTGAGCGCGCCGGGCGGTCGCGGCGTCCTGGTCCAGTGGTGGGCGCTGCGCCGGGTGCACGACGGTGGCGTCATCCTGGTCGACGGCGACTACGTCCAGCACGGTCGTGTGGTCATCGGTGAGGTGGCGGACGCGATCACCCGGCTGATCGACACCGGATACCTGGCACTGGGCACACCCGACCCCAGGGGGCACCGCACGGTCTGCGTCACCGTGACCGGGCAGACCCACTGCGCCGGACTACAGCACCACGGTGGTCGACAACTCCCCAAGCCAGCAGGCCCCGACCAGCGTTCCACATTCGGCCCGACGGAAGGGAACTAAAACCAGTGCGGAAACCGGGCGTGCCTGCCCACGAAACGATGCTGTCATGAATACGGACAATCCGGACCTGGCGAAAGCGCTCCGATTGATCGACTGTGTCAAGCTACGAGGCTTTTCGTTCCACCCGGACGCCACGAGTGCGGGTGGGCCGCTGGTGGGAAGCCGAATCAGCGCGGACTGGGTGGACACGATCCACCTGGAGGGATTCACCCGTGATTGCTCCGCGTGGCGGCACCGGGCAGGTGGGAACGCAGTGGCCGGGCATCGGGTCGAGGGCAGCGCACTTCGGGTGCTCACCCTGGTGCTGACCTAGGGGCACTAGGCCCCAGCTAGCCTGAGACCGCGATTCGGGCTTCGGATAGCGGGGACGCTCCGCAAGACTGGTACAGGACGTGAGGAGACGCGGTTCTACCGCACCGACCACGTGATCAAACGTGGTGAGTACGCCGACGCGGCGCGACATGCTCATCGGCAGATCTCCTTCGGGCGAGTCGCTCCCGCGCCTCGCTTGTCAGCGCTGTTCGGGTAGGGATGCGGCAGCGGCGTCGAAGGCGCCTCGGGGCACGATGCGCTCGACGGCGTAGAGGGTGATGGGGCCGCTCGGCCCGTCCCGCTGTGCCCGGTAGAAGCAGACCCGGTGATCGCCAATCCGTAGCCGGAACCACCCGTGCGCTGCGACGATGGGTTTGATGTCGAGGTTGGGAGCGTCCTGGGCGAGCCGACGCAGCCCGGCCATGATCCGGGCGCGC
>JBQTGW010000307.1:0-7600 GCA_052390495.1 Pseudonocardiales bacterium | reverse complement strand
GTGACAGACGGTGATAACCCTGTCCTGTCAAGGGTGGAGGGCACCCGGGGGCCGGGAACCGGGCCGCGGCGGGGGACGGCACCCTGCTGTGGCTACCGGCAGCACCAGCCGACGACCACGGAAAGTGATCCTTTGACTACGCATCCCGGCCAAGCTCGAAGAGCCTGCAACGTGCGGTTCACGTAAGTCCCGACCGACCAGCTGGACACATTTCGAATCGCCCAACCGATGTCCGAGCTGATATAGCAGCGCCACCACTGTACGCAAAGGAAAGTTCACGATGGCATTCGACTTCGCACAGAAGCTGGCCCAGGCGAGGACTTTCGGGCACATTTGGCCCCGCTGGTCCTCATCGGAGCCGGACCGCTGCTCGACCTGAGCGCTACCGTTGCGAACGCCAGCCCGATGGTGCCGGTGTCCAACGTAGTATCGGCACCAGGAATGAGTTTTGACTGGGGTTTGAGTGATAACCATCCGATCATCCGCAAGGATAACCGTGGAACCATTTTTTCCACGCGCAGTGCCTGCTGAAATCTCTCCCTTCCAGGAGGTTGCACATGTCTACGTTATTAGGGGTCTCCCCTCGATGTTTCATTCAGACGGCGGCCACCACACTACTGATCGCTGCCAGCATGCTGACTCCAACAACCGCCACCGGAATTGCCGAGGCGGAACCAAGAACGATCACGGTGCTACAGCTCAATCTCTGCAATAGCGGTCACGCGCCATGCTATGAAGAAGTGAACCGGAATGAATCTGTTCGCGAGGCCATCGACGAAATCAAGAAGATAGAGCCGAAGCCGGATGTGATCACGCTGAACGAGGTCTGCCGAAAGGACGTGACCAACATCGCCCGTGCTACCGGCTACCCAACAGACTACGACGCGGACCACTATAACTTTTTTCCTGTTCTTCGTCGGAACGATGATGGATCTACCACGAACTACAAGTGCACAGACAACGCAGACGGCAATGACGGTCAGCGAACCGGCTACGAGACCGAAGACTTCGGAATCGGGATCCTCGTTCGCAATCACGGCTACCCGATGACCAGTTACTGGGCACCCTACCCCGAGTCCATGCAGGACACGTCGTCCCATGAGGTCCGGGTGATGGCCTGCTCCGAGTACTACAGACTCAATCTCAATGTGTGCACCACACATCTGGTCGTGGGAGCCGAAACGACCGCCTTGAAGCAGTGCGAGTGGCTACGGGAGATCGCAGCCAATTTTGCTCGCGAACGGCCAACAGTTGTCGCTGGAGATTTCAATCTGAAGTATGATGAGAATGTTCAGAAATGTGTCCCAGAAAGCTTCTTCCGAAAGGGTGACGGAAACGTCCAGCATGTAATGGCGTCCGAACATTTCGAGTTCGTATCGATGAGGAAAATCCCGCTGAAACGGACGGATCACGAAGGTCTGATGGTAACGATCCGAATCACGTGAGATGGCCGTGTGTGGTCTGTTCCCCGAGCATTGTGAACAGACCACACACAGCGACCCTTGATCGCTGCACTTGGCTTGGGTGAGTTCGGTGTGCCGCACTGGATAGCGATGTCGATGGAGGCCCAGGAAGGCACCACCGCGCTGAGCCGAACCAGAGATGTCGCCACATCCGCTCTGGCCAGCACCCCGAGCGACCGCAACCCCGAAGCTCTTGATGCGCTGACCTCGCATTGGCTTACCTACTCTACGGCGACAGTGCAGGCTGCCTCGATTCCGTACACCACGTGGTCGATCAGGCCGCTCAGACAGCTCGGCGTGGACGACGGTGGAATCGATTAGTGTTCCCGCCACGGCGGGTGTGCTGGCCAGCAAGCCAAGCCCGAGCAGGCGGAGCAGCGACACCGGCCGCACAGCCAGCGGATACACACCACGCTGAGCACCTCTAGGACCCCAGCTGAGACGGCATCGAACTGGCTGACTCCATCGAAGCCTTCACCTCCGAACGCCTGATCTGCACCCGATAACCGAATACGGCGGCATCCACGCTGACGTGTCCGGGCATCACCTCGACCTACGCTGTGGCGGCTTGCGGTAGGCATCTGGATCGGCTCCACTTTTGTCCACAATTGATTGTCCATCGACCACAAACAGACACCGGACAACCTATCTGCGGTAGACCTAGCTGTGCAACGTGCGGTTCACGTGGATCACAACACACACAAAGATCGGAGAATAGAAATGGTGAACCTGCTGCTTCGTAGGTCACCAAACAGCGCGCGTCCCGGCCGCATGAACAAGATCAAACACCGAGCGGCGATCGCCGTTATGGCCTCCTTCGGATTCGTAGTGGCGTTCTTATTCGCCACTGAGATGCCCGCCGCAGCTGCCCCTCCGGGGGACTGCCCGTGGCCGAGAGTTTGTCTGTACGACAGCTCTTGGGCACGTACTGGAGCATTCCAAGACGTCACCGCTGATTGGCAGAACATCCCACCCGGCGCGCCGAGCCACGGCGCCTATTACACGTACAACAGTCGCCGTGATGACGTTGCCTACTTCCGGTACACCGACGGACAGGTTGGCTGCGTTGAACCAGGGAGAACGGCTGATCTGCGGTCACTCGGTATCGTTGACGGCATCAGGATCTCGTCCGAATCCACCTGTTTCGGCGGTTGACCGCCACGAGTTCTGATCGTTCGCCACGCCGTACGGGAGATGTTTTTTCGCTTCCGTACGGCGGGGCGGGACAGCAGTGCAACGTCTGCACGAGGGGGTAGCGGTGACCGGTGGGGCTCTGCGGGCCGCTGTGGTGCGAAACATCTGTTCCGGGCTAGTACGGCTGCGGTGCCCGGCCGTTTCGGGCTCGGGCATCTCAGCCGCCGTAGGCTCCCGAGGTGTTTCGGTCCGTGCGTAGTCGGCCGCTTCCACCTCACGGCTATCAGACGGTCCGCACATCCTCAACGATAATGGCTCAGGACCCGTCCGGGCATTGCGCCATCACCGGCTGGCAGGTTCGGGCAAGTCCGGTTATATGGTCGTCCAGGAAGGAATCGATCCCACTCCGCTTGGCTGAGGTTACGGCCGGCCACGGCGCAAGCGCGCTCCACCCAGAGATCGACAGTGGCCGGCCACAGCTGTACTGTCGAGTCGGCGCTGGTGGAGGCGATCATCTTACCGTTCGGACTGAACGCCACTCCGTAGACGGCATCAGTGTGGCCATCCAGGGGCGGACCTATCGGGGTGCCGGTAACGGCGTCCCACAGTCGAACCGTCGAGTCGGCGCTGGCGGAGGCAATCGTCTTGCCGTCGGGGCTATACACCACATCCCAGACGACGTCATCGTGGCCAGTCAGGGGCTGACCGATGGGATCGCCCGTGGCCACGTCCCACAACCGCACCGTGCTATCGTCGCCAGCGGAGACGACCATCATCTTGCCGTCGAGATCGGCGAACGCCGCATCCCGGACCGGGCCGGAGTGGGCGGTCAATATGGACCCGAGCGGAGGAATGGGGTCGACGTCCCACAACCGCACCGTCCGATCACCTCCGGCAGAAGCGATCGTGGTGCCGTTGTGGTTGAACACCACCTCCCAGACCGTGAGGGTATGCCCAATCAACGGGCCGCCGAGCGGGGCACCGATTTCGGCGTTCCGCAACCGCACCGTCTTATCCGTGCTGGAGGAGACGATGGTGTTTCCGTCGGGACTGAACGCCACCCCGCGAACCTCTTTGGTGTGGCCGGTCGACGAGAAGGGCATCTCGGTACGGGTGTCGACGTCCCACAATCGCACCGTTTTGTCGATGCCGCCGGAAACAATCTTGGTGCCGTCGGGGCTGAACGCCACCTCCCAGACGGTACCGATGTGGCCGGTCATGGGCTGGCCGATCTGGTCGCCGGTGGCCGCGTTCCACAACCGCACCGTGTCGTCGCGGCTGGCGGAGACGATCATCTCGTCGTTGGGGCTGAACGCCACCGCCCGGACGACGTCCTCGTGGCCGCCAAGGATCCGGATTAGCTGGCCGGTGTCGGCTTTCCATAACCGCACCGTTTTGTCAGCGCTGGCGGAGGCGATTGTTTTCCCGTCGTGGCTGAACGCCACCTCCCAGACATCGTCGCTGTGGCCTTCCATGGGCGGGAGGATCTGCTCGCCGGTGAGCACCTTCCACCGTCGCACTGTCCGATCGTGGCTAGCGGAAGCAATGATCTCGCCGTTGGGGCTGAACGCCACCCCGGAGACCTCGCCTTCGTGGCCGGTCAACACGCGAGCAAGTTCGCGGGTGCTGGTGTCCCACAGTCGTATCGTCCGGTCGAAACCGGCGGATGCGATGATCTTATCATCGGGACTGAACGCCACTCCATTGACCATCATGCTGTGCCCGGTCAGCTTATAGCCTCTGTGCGAGGATCTCAGCAGCCCTTGCAACAGGACGGTAAGCGCCTCGCCAGTCGGGGCCACGCTCAGGCTCTCGAGGCTCAAGAGCAGCGACAAGGCCTGCTGGTCGAGGTTCACCGATGCCTGGGCGGCGAGCTGGCGAGCCAGCGCCAGGCGGCGCTGTTTCTGCACCTGCACCACACTGATCGTGCTTACCAGCACCAGCAGGACGGCGAGGGTCCCGGCCAGCGCGCGTAGCCGACGGCTGCGTCGCCGAACCGCTGCCAGCTCATCGCGTTCCCGATCATCGCTCACGGCCAGGAACGTTCGCTCCAGCTCGTTGAACCGCTCGTCCCGGCCCTTGATCCACTCCCGTGCCACGGCCAGCCGCGCACCCCGATACAACGCCCCCGGATCCCGCCCCAGCGTCTCCCACTCGTCGGCCGCCTCGGTCAGGCGCCGGTGCACCCGCAGGGCGTCCCGGTCCTCGTCGAGCCATCGGCGCAGCCGAGGCCAGCAGCGGATGAGCGCCTCATGGGCGACCTCGACGGTGTCCTCGTCGAGCGTGACGAGCCGAGCCTGGGCCAACCGGTCGAGCACGAACTCCACGGGTTGGGTGTCCCCGCCGCTGACCAGCTCAGCCCGTCCAACGCGCCGACGGGTGTCCTCGGTGCCCTCCCCGAGCGCGGCCAAGCGCAGGAACAGATTCTTGGCGATCATCTGCTGGGCCGGGCTCAGCCGGCCGTACACGGTGTCGGCCGTGTGCGCGATCGCCTGACGGACTCCGCCGGCATCCTGGTAGCCCGCAGTCGTCAGTGTCTGGCCCTGACGGCGCTGCCAGGTGGCGAACAGGGCATGCGACAGCAGCGGCAAGGACCCTGGCTCCTCACCTATGTCGCCCAGCACCGTCTGAACCAACCCCGGCTCGAGAGCCAGGTCGGCACCCTCTGCGGGACCTTCTATCGTTCGACGCAGGTCGTCCGCACTCATCGGGCCGACCAATACCTGCCGGTCCTCCAACGCCCCCACGAGCTCGGGGTAGTCAGCGCAACGCGCGTAGAAGTCGGCGCGGATGCCCAACACCACCTTGACCGGACCGGTGGCATCACCAGACAGGTAGACCAGCGCCTGAACGAAGTTCCGACGCTCGGTGTCGTCGCGGCACAATGTGAAGATCTCCTCGAACTGGTCGACCACCAGCAGCAGGCGCGCGTCAGCCGACGCATCCGCCAACACCTGGCGCGCAGCCAGGCGAGGCCCGTAATTCCTCGAGCAGTTCCCCGGGAGCTGTCTGCGCTACCAGGGCGACCCGCATAGCGAGCTCCTCCAGCGGATGCGGGCCAGGAGTAAGCAGGATCGTGGTCCATCTGTTCGTCTCGGGCCGGCTGCCACCCCAGATCTCGGGCAGCAACCCCGCGCGCAGCACCGAGGATTTGCCGCTGCCGGACGGGCCGAACACCGCAAGAAACGGCGTCTGGTCAAGCCGGGTCACCAGGTCGGCGACCAGCTGCTCGCGGCCGAAGAACCGCTCGGCGTCCTCCGGCTGGAACGCCGCGAGACCCAGATACGGGCAATCCCCTGCCGCCGCCTCATCCGGAGCCTCGACGTCGCTGGTCACCAGACAATTCGGGGTCAGCTCGGCGGCCAACGCACACCAGCGGGCCTCCCATTCACCCTGGTCACCGCCACAGGAATCCACGTAGGCCAACGTCACCGCCAGCGTGGGCAACTCCCGCCCGCCGACGGCCTCCGACAACACCGTCTTCGAGTAGTGCGCACGCCTGGCCAGCTCCCGATAACTCAGCCGGCCCGCCGCCTGACGCAGCCGCCGCAATTCAAACGCGAAGCTCTGCAGCGGACCCGCTTCCGGATCGAGCGGACGTTCACGCCGTCCCATCGCAGAATCTCCAGTTGTCCGCCCGTTGGTTATCCGCCGCATTCGGCCGGAAGCGGCGAATTGTTCACGAAACCATACTGACTCCACTGCTGCCACGGCAAGGTCACAACTACGGCTCCGCTGACGCACATATAGGTGGCAGCGGCGTGGTACCGGAGACGGGGTCGCAGGCGAGCATAACGCTTGCAAGTGCGGCTTCAGCGCTATGAAGACCACAGGCCCGACGGTGTCGGCGGGGTGGTGAAGGAGTTGACCTGGAGATTGCCGTCACCGACCTGCACGCCGTGGGCTCCCCGCAGGTCCACCGCGTACTTCCCCGACCGGGTGCCCTCCTCGTCGAGGAGGGCCATCATCCGCTGCGCCGCGGCCACCGTCGCTTCATCCGTATCGGCCCCGGCGCTCTCCAGCTCCGCGACCAGCGGCGCGTGCCAGACCTCGGGGGCACTCTCGTGTTCGGTCAACGCGACCTGCGCCGCCGCGCGGCCCGCCAACCGGCGGCGCACCAACTCCCTCAGCCCGGTGTAGGCGTCCTTCACCGCAGTGCTCGCCGTGTCGGACAACCCCGCCGCCGCACCCGCCGCCAATGCAGCCACGATCAGCGAAATCGGTTCCATAGTCCGCTGCCCCGCTACGACCAGACCGACAGAGTGTCGGCTCACTGGGTGTATCGAAACAGAACGATTACGTCACACACTCAGTTCCGCCGTACCCCCTGTTGGCGCAGGAAAGCGAGGTTGATCTGTGGCTAGTGCGGCGCTGGAGGATCGTTCAGTGCGATGCGCAGGGCCGCGAGGACGTCGATTTCGCGGCTGAGTCGTAGGGTGTCCGGTTCGGGAAGCTGCGCCCAGGTGATCGGCCCGCGCGGAGTCACGGTGGGTGGGAGCAGCAGGGTTCCGGCGACCTGATGCACGCCGGGTGGCCAGGGCAGCGCCACCCCGAAGCGCTCGGCCACCAGCAGGATCCGGTGCTCAGGTGCATAGGGATGGGCAAGCACGGGCACCGAGCAGCGGCGCTGGGTCAGGATCGCGGTCACCTCAGTGGCCAGCGGGACGGGGATGATCAGTGCCACGGTGTCGCTGTCGAGGTTCAGCGAGATCTGGTTGCGGCGCAGGGTAACCGGCCAGCCCCAGGCTTGGCAGTTATCCGTCACCGCGAGCAGGTCGGTGTCAACGCGGGTGTCACCGGTGGGTTCCGTTGCCGCTGCTCGTCTCGGCACTGTCCGGTACAGCCAGCCGGTCAGTCGGCTCCACATCCTGTGTCGGCCGTTGACCAGCCTTTACCCGGCGCTTCTCCTACCGTCAGCCGTTTTTGGGCTGCCATACATCTTTGAGTACGCAGTCCCATGGAAACTTGTATTCATCAGTGGGATCGTAGACGTGTGATTGGAA
>JBQTGW010000306.1:0-37515 GCA_052390495.1 Pseudonocardiales bacterium | reverse complement strand
GCGCGGCGGAAGCCGATGATGCGGGAGCGGTGCTGCGTGTCTGGCGGGAGGATGCCGGTCGTACCCAGACCGATGTTGCCGGGGTGCTGGGCACGACTCAGCAGCACCTCAGTCTGATCGAGACGGGGCAGCGGCCGGTGTCTCTGGAGTTGCGCCGCAAGATGGTCACCGAACTGGGTATCGCGGCCGAGGAGCTGGGCTTGTCGTCTGGGGGTGCCCGGGGGCTGGTGTCGCCGGATGATGCCAGCCCGGAGATTGCGGCCAGCCGACTGCGGTGGCGTAATGAGCGGTGTTGGCTCAACCAGCACCGATCGGAACTGGCGAAGCTGGCGGTGCAGCTCTATCCAGCCGAGCATCGGGTGCCAGGTACTTCTCTGCTCGCGCCTCCCGAGTGGCTGGTGGCTGAACCCCTGGAGCTGGGCGCGCTGGCGTTGCGGCTTGATGAGGGGCCGCAGACTGTCGTGGTGGACGGTTCGGAACTGGAATCCGCGGCGACTCGGCCGCTGCGCACCGCCGGGTTGCGCTTCGAGCGCTATACCTCGGCGATGAAGCACCTGAGCCCGCCTGCGTTGTTCAGCGGCGGCCCGAGTTATCGGTTGCTGGATGTCTCGTTGGCCTCGCGGCGGTTGGAGTTCGGGTTGGCGGCCTACTTTGACAAGATCGACATTGGTCAGGCGCTCGGGCATGAGCTGGCCGCGGTGTGTTTGGCTGAGGGGTTGCCGCGTTCAGCGCAGCGGTTGCGTGGGCGGTTGCCGTTCCGGGAGTTGGTTGGTGATCCGTTCGACCTGCACCGCCGCGTGGTGATCCCGGGGATCGCCACGTTGACGATCCGGCTGCGTCGTTATCCGGCCGAGCCTTCGTTTTTGTTGCATTGGCGTGATGCGGCAAAGGTGGCCACCGGAGGCGGCACCTACAGTGTCATTCCCGAGGGGATATTCGAGCCCGCTAGCGAGGCACTGTGGGATCGGCGAAATGACTTCGACCTGTGGCGCAACATGGTGCGGGAGTATTCCGAGGAGTTGCTTGGTGAGCCGGAGCATGGCGGCACCCGCAGCCAGGCGATCGACTACGAGCAGTGGCCGTTGTTCCAAAGGCTCCAGGCGGCCCGGGCCGATGGCTCGGTGGGCGCATTCTTCTTGGGACTCGGCTTGGGCGCGAGCAGCCTCAACGCCTCGATTCTGACCGTGGTGGTCATCGATGACGACGTGTTCACCGAGGTATTCGGCTCGATGGTGCGGTTCAACGAGGAGGGCGAGATCGTCGCCGTCGGTGGTGGCGTGCCCGCCGAGGGCGTCCCGTTCACCGAGGAGGCGGTAAGGCGCATGCTGGAGACCGAACCGATGGGTGCATCGGGCGCGGCCTGCCTAGCCCTGGCCTGGAAGCATCGCAATTCCTTGGGCCTGTAGCACCCAGGGCACCGTCATGGTCGCTTACCGTGCAACGACAGTGACACTGATGTAGTCGCTTCCATCGACCAGCTGTCCGGGCAAAGCGATCATCTTCTTGCTCCCCGGTAGCCCTGTGAGCAGCAATTCGGCTCCTAATAGCGCTCTACGGGGTGGCCAAAACTGCGATTTGGCTCCTAATAGCGGTCCGCTTGGCTCCCAGTGGTGCACAACTCGGGGTGATACAACTTTGTGTTGTTGGTTGCGGGCTTGGTGATTGGCGATACTTGTGTTGTCCGAGCGGGCCAGCGAGAGGTGCTATATGCTGAGTGTTGACTGTGCAGAAGCAAACATCAACGGTGATCGACCGACTTTACTGAATTCCCTTTTTTCCGCTGTGGTCAAGATCGAGCGGGTGATTCCGGACGGTGTCGAGTGAGCAGGCTGACCGGTCCGGAGTTTTTCCAATTGAAGGGGTTGCGCCAGGTGCGCCGGGGTGGCTTGGTGCACGGCGACGGTCACTACTACGACCAGGGCGCCCCGGTGTCCGGCCGTCTTATCCCCATTATCGTCGAAGGGTTACTCGAGGCCGGGTTGGCAGAGCTGGGCGATCCCGACGAGTACGGACTGCGGCAGGTGGCGCTCACCGAGGCCGGGCAGGCCTGCTATCGGGTGCTGTGTCAGCGGCAGCGCCGCAAAGACCTGGTGGTGTCGCTTCCCGAGCACGGCTGCACCACCGAGACTTCGGTCTGCCTCCAGGCCAGCACGGTTGACCGCGGCACCGTCGATCCGGTGGAGTGATCGGTGTGACAAGGCGGGTGGTGGTCGTCGGCGCGGACGCGGCCGGGATGAGTGCGGCGTCGCAGGCGCTGCGCCGCGCGGGGTGTGACGCGCTGGAGGTGGTGGCCTTCGAGCGCGGGCACCACGTGTCCTATTCGGCCTGCGGTATTCCTTATTGGGTCTCTGGTGAGGTCGACGGTCCGGAGGCGCTCATCGCGCGTAGCGCAGCCGAGCATCGGGCCAATGGGATTGACCTTCGGCTGCGCACCGAGGTCACTGAGATCGACCTGGCCGCCCGCAAGCTGACCGTTGCTCCACTCGACGGCGGCGCGGGCTACCAGATGGGTTTCGACGACCTCGTGATCGCCACCGGCGCGGTCCCGATACGGCCGGACCTGCCTGGCGTGGACGCACCGGGTGTCTATGGCGTGCAGACCCTGGACGACGGCGCCACGTTGTTGGCCGGGCTGGCTGAGCGGCCACGCCGGGCGGTCGTGGTCGGCGGCGGGTACATCGGTATCGAGATGGCTGAGGCAATGGTGCGCCGTGGCCTGGCCGTCACCCTGGTGGACCAATCACCGGAGCCGATGACCACGCTGGATCCGGATATGGGTGCCCTGGTC
The DNA here is from genome assembly GCA_052390495.1 of Pseudonocardiales bacterium. Lineage (GTDB taxonomy): Bacteria > Actinomycetota > Actinomycetes > Mycobacteriales > Pseudonocardiaceae. The sequence continues at coordinate 34,727 of JBQTGW010000306.1, read as the reverse complement.
CGCGAGGCAATGGTGCGGATGGGAATCACGGTGCTCACCGACACCCCGGTGTCGGGTTTCGAGACCGGAGCTGATGGCCGGGTGGATGCCGTGGTCACCGAGGGGGAGCGGCTCCCGGCGGACATCGTGGTGTTGGGTCTGGGCGTGCGGCCGGCGACCGAGCTGGCCCGCGCAGCCGGGCTACCCCTGGGCGAATTCGGCGGTGTGCTGACCGACCGGCGGATGCGAGTCCTCGGCTACGAAGGGGTGTGGGCGGGCGGTGACTGCGTCGAGGTGCTCAACCGGGTCTCGCAGCGTCGGATGCATATCGCCCTGGGGACCCACGCCAACAAGCACGGCCGGGTGATCGGCACGAACCTGGGCGGCGGTTACGCGACCTTCCCCGGTGTGGTCGGCACCGCGGTCACCAAGGTGTGCGACCTCGAGATCGGCCGGACCGGGCTGCGCGACGCCGAGGCACGGGCCGCCGGGTTCGAGCCGGTGAGCGTGCGAATCGAGTCCACCACCCGGGCTGGCTATTTCCCGGGTACCGCCCCGATCACAGTCAAGATGATCGCCGAGCGCGGCACCGGACGGCTGCTCGGCGCACAACTCGTCGGCCGGGAGGGGGCGGCCAAGCGAGTCGATATCTGCGCTCTCGCGGTCTGGAACGACATGACCGTCGAGGAGATGACGGAATTGGACCTCGGCTACGCACCACCCTTCTCCCCGGTCTGGGATCCCGTCCTGGTGGCGGCGCGCAAAGCGGCCGCGGCAGTCTGACGTGTGGGGCTCAGGCCATGCCCACGGGCTCTCAGACGATCACGAGGGGGACTGTGTCGTCTGTTCCGTCCAGTGGATGCAGCACGGGTCTGTCGCGTCGGGCACGGAGGAAACCGGCGAGCCGAGCTTGCCGGGTGCCTCCGCGCCAGGCTTGGGCCAGTGTCCCCGCCGGAATGACGATGGGCCAGCCGTGTGCACGAGCCCGTCGCAGCAAGGCTCGGATGTCTTCATCGCCGCGGTCGATCGCGATGAGTGCACCCGCGTCCAGGGTCAATCCCCGGACCGCGGTCCGGTCCGGGGTCACGCGAGCTTGCGCTGCGGCGGCTCGTCGAGCCCGAGCTGGGTGTCGATTCGGGTGAATGCCGCTGCCGATTCGCTGGTCACACCACGGTTCTAACCGTTGAGTAAGGGCGCGACGTTGGTGCGGTCGGCGCCCTGCTGCACATAGAGCTCGGCCCAGGCGCGATCGGTTTCGGTGGGTGGGGCGTTGTCGCAGTAGGGCTTGGTGCCGTGAGCGGTGTAGTAGCGCAGTACCGTGAGCAGTTCGGCGGTGTTGCGTCGCTCGGTGTCGGTGTAGCGGGAGCCCGGCGGCTCGGATTGATGTTGCATGCAGCTGATCTCCTGGCCGCCCTCGTTGTTGAAGACCGGGCCGCCGTCGTCGGCGCAGCCCGCTGTGGCGAGCAGGGCGAGAGTGAGCGCGGGCAGCAGGCGGCGGATAGGCACGGGCGGTCTCCTAGATCGTTCCGGTGAGGCCGCGAGCGACGATCCCCAGCCCGACTATGAGGACGAGCGCGGCGGTGAGCATCGGGCTCGCTGCGGCCAGCCGGGCAAGGAATCGGTTAGCGCGGGCTTGGGACAGTCGGCGTTGGGCGCGGTCGCGTAGCCGGACCAGCAGCAGGCCCACGGCGGTGAGGGTTGCGGCCATCCCAAGGCCGTAGCCGAGCACGAGGAGGACGCCGAACCAGGTCCGGCCCAAGCCGATCGCCGCGAAGAGCACCAGTAGCGCGGATGGGCTGGGCACCAGGCCAGCGGCCAAGCCCATGCCGAGCAAGGCCGGTCGCCCGAAGCGATCCCCACTCGCCACAGCGGCTCCGTGCCCATGGGTGTGTCCGTGCCCGTGGGAATGTCCGTGCCCATGGGTGTGTCCGTGGCCATGGCCGGAAGCGACGCCGACGAGAGTGGGCATCGGAGCTGAGATTCCGATCGCCGAGTCATCCCGTCGAGCTCGCAGCGCAGTGCGGAGCAGGCTGGCGCCGATCAGGGCGACGAGCAGTCCGCTGACGACACCGAGCCAGCCGAGCAGCTGTTCTCCGGCCAGGGTGGCGAACGCGCTGAGCAGCAGCCCGATCACCAGGACCCCGGCGGTGTGGGTCACGGTCACGGTGGCGCCCACCAGCAGAGCATCGCGGGTGGTGCCGCGCCGCCCGGCCAGGTAGGCGGCGATCAGGGTCTTGCCGTGGCCGGGCAGCACGGCGTGCGACGCACCGAGCACGAGGGAGAGCAGCACGGCCAGCACCCCCACCAGGGGGGTCAGCTCCGCGCCCACGAAATCGGTGAATCGGTCGGTACCCCAGCCGAGTAACCGCTCGATCCCGGTCGTCTCCGAGGCGCCGTCCAGGACCGAGGGGCTGAGGGAGCTCGCACCACCGGGGACGGTACGCAGTGTGACGTCCCGGACGTCCATGGGCTCGGCGAGCAGGTCGTCCGGGTAGTTACGCAGCTCGTCACTGATACTGCGGGTGGGCACCGGGGATTGCGGCAGGCCGATGCCCTCGCCCACGGCTGTGATCTCCCGCCAGCCGATCCGGTCGCCGCCGACGTCGTCCCGGAAGCTCAGCGTGGCGGGCTCGTCCAGCTGCGCCGACGCGGTCAGCAGGCAGGTCAGCCGGGTGGTCGGCAGGTCGGCCTGGCCGGGCGGGTAGTTCACGTCGGCTGAACGCACCGTGAAGCGCAGTGATTCACCGTCGACGGTGGCGCGCAGGGCGCCGGGGAGTTGGTCGCATGTCGCGGTGGCGTAGGCCTGTTGCTCAGTACCGGAGATCACGCCGTTGCTGTCGGTGTCGACCTGTGGTCGCTGTTGCAGGGTGGGGATCTCCGCGCTGTCCACGACGGCGAGTAGCTCGATCCGGTTGGGGTGGATCGTCAGGCCGTGGTAGTGGTTGACCGTGAAGTTCCCCAGCGGGTGCGCCGACCCGGTACCCGGGCTGACCAGCGCCAGTGTCACGATCACCCCGGCCAGCACGACCAGCCGCCGCAGCGCACGGGTCACCCGGCGCGGGGCGCGGGTCACCCGGTCCTCCCCAGCTCGTCCAGAGCCGCGCGGGCCAGGGGAGCGTGCAAGGGGGAGAAGTGCGGGTTGATCTCCAGCGCCTCGGTGAGCTGACGAGAAGCCTCGGCTCGCATCCCCAGCGACGCCAGGATCATCCCACGGTGGTAGGCGAAGGTGGCGTTGCGCCAGCCCAGCGCGGCGGCGCGGTCGGCGAAGGTGAGCGCTTCGGTGTCGCGGCCGTTGACGTGCAGTGCCCAGGCCATCGCGTCGGCGACGAAGACGCTCGGCGTGCGCTCCCACGCCAGCTGCGCGCGGCGCAACGCCTCGGCCGGGTCACCGTGATCGGCGGCGAACTGCGACACCGCGAGGTCGTCGGTGGATCCGGCCGCTTCCAGGAGCCGCTGTTGCTGGGTGAACAGGGTGAACTGCACTGCTGCCTGCTCCGGTTGGCCAGCGACGAGCAGCAGCTCGCCGTACTCCTGGAGGTACTGCGGCAGCGGCACCCGGCTGGTCACGGTCTGGTAGTCAGCTAAGGCCTGTTCGATGTCTCCGCGGGCGGCGGCGACCTTCGCCTGCCCCTGCCGCAACGCCGTGTCGTGGCGGGTGGCCTCCCGCCCCAGGGCGTACTGCGCCGCCGCCTCGTCGAGATCGCCTGCGTTGAACGCGAGTTCACCGAGGTAGTAGCGGCAGAAGGCGATGTTGGCCGGGGAGCGGGAATCCCGCAGAGCCTGCTGTAACGCCAGGCGCGCGTCGTCGACCCGGCCGTGCAGCTCAAGGTCGTAGGAGGCGCGGGTGAACGCGGCGACGCCGGGCTTGGTGTCGAGCATGCGTTGCACCGCGGCGGTGGCTCCTTCAGGGTCCCCGAGCTGGGTGAGCGCGTCGGCCAGCACGCCGTACACCTCCCCGGTGGCGGGCCGCAGCTCTTGAGCCCGCAGCGCCCAGTCCCGGGCTTGGGCGAAGTCGTGCTGGGCGTTGGCGAGCGCTCCGAGCCCGATCATCGCCTCGCCGTTGTTCTGCGGCTGCAACGTCATCGAACGGTCCAGCGCGCCCTGCGCCTTCTCGTAATAGGTGGGGTCTGCGGTCGCGCGGGCCTGTTCCACATACGCCGAACCCAACTGTGCCCAGGTCAGGCTGTCGTCGGGATCGGCGCGGAGCTCCTGCTGCGCGGCTTCGATCATGCGGGACAGCGGGTCGAGCGCCGGCTTGCCTGCCACCGGCGGGCTCGGCGCGCCGATGGCGCCGCTGACTCCGACGACGGCGGCACCAAGCAGGATGAGCCCGGTAGCGAGCATCGCGATCGGGAACCACCGCCTCCGCCTGGACCCTGCGAAGTCGTTGCTGGGCACGGGGGTACCTCCTGGCGCGGAACGGATCAGCTGGCACTGTCAGGGTGCGGCCGGAACAGGTTCCCGGCCGCACCCTGACAGTGGGTCAATCAGGGGACAGTGGGTCAATCAGGGCAGTCGTCGATCGATACAGCGATCAGTCGGCGGCCGGGGAGAAGTGACCGCGGGCCAGCTTCTTGTCCGGGCGCCGCCACAACATCGAGCCGCCGATACCGATCAGAGCCAGCGCACCCAATCCGGCTCCCATCGGGAGGGGCAGTGGCCCGCTGGGGACTTCTGAGGGCACGACATTCCCACCGTCGGCTTGATTGACGGACTGGTTGTTGGCCGTCGCGACGTAGGGGAAGATGTCGAGGAACGGCGTCTGGTTGGCGTTGACGGCGTCGCCGGCGAGCAGCGCCGCAGCCACCGGTTCGGGCCGGAAAAAGCCCTCGATCACCAGTACCTCGATGTCCACGATGTCATCGACCAGACGCCGCCCGTTCGGGTATCCCTGTAGATCACCGGCGACCGCACCGAGCCGGTTCGGCTCCGCCGTCACCGGGGTCGACATGTTCAGCCGCAGCTGATCCGATGGCTGGAACTCATCAGGGCTGACGTCGGCGTTGTCCAGCTGGGAGTTCAGCGGTCCCATGTTGATCTCGTCACCGGACTTGTCGGTGATGCCGGTGAGAAAGACCTCGAGGATGTCGTTACGCGGAGCCGCTGGTGCCGGCACACCGTAGATCTGCTCGATGAGCTTGGGCACCTCGGGGTCGAGGACCCGGTCGAGCAGCGCCTGGTTGCCGGCGTCCCCGATCGGCTGGGAGGCGTTGAAGGCATCCTTCATCTGCGCCGGGACGATCACCTCGTTGATCAGCGGACTACCCAGCCGAGACACCTGCACGTGGTTTCCGACGGGGGTCTCCACCCCGGGTGTGAGCTGCATCGACCGCTTCTCGGTGTCGCTCCATATCCCGATCACCGGGTTGGCGTTGGCATCACCGTTCAGGGCGAGTTCCGATTTGGGCACCTGGATGGCCAGGGTGTTGGCGTTGTAGCCGGCCAGAGTGTCCTGCCCGATCTCGGACAGGTTGCCGCCGTAGAGCAGGTCGAACACCCGCAGGTCCAGGAAGAAGGGCTCGTCGCCCTGGCCGGCGAAGCTTTTCCCGCCACCCGGCAGATCGATGACCGCCTGCTGAGTCAGGTCGGCGTAGTTGGGTATCGACGCCTCCCCGAGGTTTGACGGCGCTGCCGGGGCGTTCTCCAGCAGGATTTGTTCGTTACCCTCGTCGTCGATCACCACGAGGTCGTAGACCTGCCGGAACAGCAGGTTCTCGTCATCGAGGCTGGTGACTGGCCCATTGTTGTAGAGGAACGTGTCCTCGCGCCCGTCCCGGGTCTCGAAGATCCACCGGTAAGTCAGATCAGGCGCGGAGTCACCATCGCTGTCGACGTTGATGTCGTAGTGCGCGCCCTCGGCCCACGGGTAGAAGGTCGGTCCACCGTTGGGCTCGGACAACGGCGCCCAGTTGGCGATCATAGTCACCGTGTCCGGCTGATCCGGGCTGGTGAAAGCCCAGACATCGGTGTTGTCCACCGCCGGGTCACCCGCAATGAGCGGGGCCTCCCGGTGACTGGACGCGGTAGCGCTCGGCACCAGAAGGAGCGCGGTAGTGGCCATCACGGCTCCGCTGGCGATGAAAGCCACCCCGACGCGGCGCCGGCGTCTGGAACGCGCGGCCGCTGGTATTGCCATGCTCGATCCTCTCCTATCGCCCGATTTTCGGGCATTCTGGTTCACAGACATTGATGTGACATGAGGGGTAAAGAAGCGCACGGCTCATGAAGGTCCCGGAGTGCGACCCAATACCGCTGCTTAATCCCAGGGCGGAGTTCTGGAACTCTACTGGGCTCTACCGGTTTGCGGAGGTTCGTTTCACATGAGTGCTCCCATGCCCTATGTACGTGACCGGGACGTGTCCTGGTTCGCCGAATAAGCAACGAAATGGACACCTCGCGCCGGTGAGAGCATGGCCACTCTCCGATCACATGCTTGATCAAGTGTCGCCACCTGCTGCCGGGTGCGGCGGCTCCCTCGGGTCCACCATGACTGGGCCTCCTCCTCTTCACCTGCTCATCAACCAGGTCGTGCAGGTTCTGGCTTCCACCGTCAGGGGAACGTGTACCCAACTACTGAGAGCTCAAAACTGAGCACTGAGAGCAAAAAGTAACGATCTTATAACGTACGTTGCTCCGTGTCCGGCTACGTGGAGTCCTGCTCTGTCCGTTTGCGAGGCTGAGGTTCATGTGGTACCTACGGTGACCGTGAAGGCGGCTCCTGCGATGAGCGGGGCCCCGCGGTGGCGCTCGATATCAGAAAATTGAGCGCCGTGGCGGCCAGCACGGTTCCGGTGGCGATGAAAAGACGTCGTGACGCGTTTCGGGATTGTGAGCCATACCGACTGATTTTTTTAAGACGCAGAATCAGCGTGTGATTTATGCTTGCATACGTGGGCTCATTTCACTCAAGTGGTTCTGGCACGTTGACCTACGTTGCCGGGGCTGCGACGGTTCACCTTGAGCGACTTGCGCTCACACGCCTCGGGCACCGGAGAACGCGCTGTGGCTGCGCGCTGTGTGTGGCCGCGCGTCAGCGCGTGCGAAGGTGGGGGGGTGACTGATGTCGTCGTCCTGGACTACGGATCCGGCAATCTGCGCTCCGCCGAGCGGGCGCTGCACCGCGCGGGCGCGCGGGTGACCGTCACGGCCGACGCCAATGCCGCGCTGGCCGCCGACGGGTTGGTGGTGCCCGGCGTGGGTGCCTTCGCCGCCTGCATGGCCGGGCTGCGCGCGGTGCGTGGTGACCGGATCATCGGTCGCAGGTTGGCTGGTGGCCGCCCGGTACTCGGGATCTGCGTGGGGATGCAGGTGCTGTTCAGCCGGGGCGTGGAGCACGGAGTGCAGACCGAAGGATGCGACGAGTGGCCCGGGACCGTGGAGCGGTTGAAGGCCGACATACTGCCGCATATGGGATGGAACACCGTAGCGGCGCCTGCAGGTTCGCGACTGTTCGCCGGTCTCGACCCGGACGCCCGCTTTTACTTCGTGCACTCCTATGCTGCCCGCCGCTGGGAGCTGGAGAGCTTGGAGCCGCTGATATCGACCCAGGTCAGCTGGGCTGAGCACGGCGAGCCGTTCGTCGCCGCGGTCGAGAACGGCCCGCTGTGGGCCACCCAGTTCCACCCCGAGAAGTCCGGCGACGCCGGTGCGCACCTGCTGCGCAACTGGATCGAGACGTTGTAGCCGATGCGCAGACATGGCATGCCCTCGGCGAGCAGCGGCTGGGTCCGGGTTGTGGCGCTGCTCGCCGTGATCGCGATGGTGGCCCCGCTCGGCTACTCGGCGCTGGTCTCCGTACAGACCCCGACGTGGCTGGTGGTTGTGATCGTGGCGCTACTGGTCGGCCTGCCACTCGGGCTCCTTGTCCGTGGCCAGAACCGATCGTAAGCGTGCGCACGAGCAGCCCCGATATCTCTATTGTCCGCACGGAAAGTCCAGCCATTCCTCGGGAGATACTCCGCCTCGGACCTGCTCGAGCTCCGCCAGGAGTGAGTCGAGCTGGCCGGGGTCGCTCAGGTACTCCAGCACCGCGCGCTGAAAAGCGTTGCGCATGGTTGTCGGCATGAGATCCGCCGCGTCGTAACACAGTGTTTTGGCATGGGTCAGCGTATTGGCAATACTTCGGCTGACATCGTTGCCGTAAATACTCAGCTCAACCTTCTTGTTCACCGAGAAGGAGCCACTTCCGAGAATTTTCGGCCAGATCTCCTGCCCCTCTTTCGTCGCCAGGTACTGCATCAGCCTCCGCGCCTGCGGCGTGTCGTTGAACATGGCAGCGAAGTCGGCTGACACTTCCCACGTCCTGCTGGCCGGATCGCCGCTCTGGGGGCCGAATTCCGGAAGGGGGAAGAAGTTGAAGTCATCGCCGGGTTGCGGCGTGGCGCCGGTCGCGTCCCGGTATTCTTGGTAACTGCCCATGGCGAACGACGGTTGGTGGTGTAGAAAGCACCCTGGAGGGTTGGTGAACAACGGCTGTCCTGCGTCGTCGAAGTCGGTCAGCAACGCAGATCTGTAACCGGTAAAGGCCATGATCGTGCCCCAGCTCAGCCACGCCTGCCGGACCTGCGGTGAGTCCCAGTGGAGTGTGCCGGAAACCCACTGCCGGTAGATTTCCACACCGAACTGGTGTAGCAGGATGTCTTCTATCAAGTCCGTCCCCGGCCAGCCGGTACTTGGAGTCGAGCCCATACCCGAGCACCATGGGGTACCTCCCGTTTCAGCTATGGCCTGGCTAAGCGCGACGAGTTCGTCCCAGGTCTGGGGCTCGTCATAGGGAAAACGTTTCGGATTATACCAGATAATGCTCTTGAAGCTCACCTTGACCACAACCCCATACAGCTCATCCGTACCTAATTTCTGCAGTTCTTGCCAGTGCTCGGTATATTCGTCTTGTGGTAATTCTATTACGTCATCGAGAGGGTATAGAACGTTCCTGCGTTGGTACTGCGCCAGTTCGCCGAGGCTGAAAAGAATCGCTATGTCGGGCGGAGTCCCCTGCTGGACGTCGGAAAGTAGATCCTCGTTCAGGCCGCGCGTGCCCTGGTAGACGATGTCTATACCGGTATCGGTTTCGAAGTCGCCCAGCTCATTCTTGAATGCCTGCGCCGTTTCTCCGATCCAGGGTCCTAGGACGGTGACCGTGCCTGCTGAGTCCATGGTGGAGCACGCCACGAGGTTGATGTTGAGTATCAGCACTACGAGCAAGGCGATCAGCTGCGATCTGGTTGGTTTCATCTTGGTCGGTACCTGTATTCCCCGATACGAGGGAGGAGCCCGAGCAGTATCAAGACTGCAATGAGACCGGTGGTGAGGTAGATCAGGATATCGAGATCGGCGTATCTGCCCGCAGCGGCGATCTGGAGGTTGACTTCAGTGATCATATCGGACACGTCGATCTCGACTGTCGCCTGGTCCATAGGCTCAAACTCGAGATCGGCCACAAATTGAGTGACCGTGACACCGCACTCCCCTTCTCCTTGAACACAGTCCCTCGTCACAATGTCACGCAGGTCACGCTGCCCCCCTGCGTCTGCCACACTGATCTGTGTTCCCCAATCGTCCACCAACTGTTGCAGGTTTGCCCGAGAGTCCTGCAGGCGATGCTGGGAAATGACAGTGAGAGACATCACCACAGATAACCCGACTAGGAGCACAGTCGCAAGTAACAACGGCGGGTTCAGGGTGCGCCGGAAGCGGCGCTTCAGAAATATCTGGGTCGCGCCCAGCACCACGAACAGGACGACAATCGGTACCCATACGAGAACGGCCTTCACTACTGTCATCGAACTGGCCGAGAGCTGACGGTCGAGCGCACTCTTCTGGTCTTCTAGTAGCATGTTGAGTTGGAACAGGATCCCGCTTTCTTCCTTGATATGCAAGAGGTGTGACGCATACCACAAGTCGGTCGTACCGAGGATGCTTCCCTCGTTTTCTCGGAAGTTTGCATCGGCGTGCCCGATCAAGCCTTGGTAGGACACTAGCAGCCCCTCCACCAACTGAATCCGCTGGCTGCCGTCCTCGCCCGCCGCATTATCTCCAGCGGCCTGAGCCAGACTTCGGCTGGCGATCGCGATCTGGCTCTGATACTCGTCCCCCGGTCCGGTGAGCTGTGCCTGTCCGGTCGCGAAGCTGTTGATCGCGGCATTGTCGGCTGCCACCAGAGCTGCCCGTGTCGCGAGTACCCCGATGATCGCAGGGGCCATGCTGGTACGCACTGTCTCAACGGTGCCGTGCACCTTCTGGAACACCCACAGGGACGTCAGGAATACCACCGTCGTGACGATCAGGAGAACAACACACAGGATCCGCAGTTTCTTTCGTGTCGTGGTCTTTTGTGTGGTAATCGGTGCAGTCTGAGACGACTGATCCACGGCGGTCATGTGGCCTGCCCCCCAGCACCGTCCTTGTTGTCCGATGCGGGCGTCATTTCGGTGGCATGAGTGCCTCCGGCGACGGTCGCCCGATCCCATTTGAGTTTGACCTCGAAGTGGCCCTGCATGCCGGTCTTGGCGATCAGGGCTCCGGCCTGCGCGTCCAGTTTCACGCCGAACCTGATCTCCACCTCGTCCGGCTGGGAGGCCATCTTCTGGAACTGTCCCAGCGCGACGGCCGCGGCGTCACGTACGTCGCTCAGCGCCCGCTCCAGCGACAGCTGGGCACCCCGCAGCACGCTGCCCTGCCGTGCGGCCCGCCCGACACCCGGCTCCTCCTCGACCTCGACAGTCACCGTCCCACCGGTCTCCAGATCGAACCGGACCAAATCCGTCACAGTCCTCGCCTCTCGTCATCCATCCGACCGCCACTGTTTCTGTCCACAGGAGACTGTTTCCGGAGCGCAGCAGTGTCCACAGGGTCGTGGTCCTCGGGGCGTTCACCGGCGCTGCCCCCATCCGGTTCGTCGTGCTCACTGAGGAGCTCACCGCAGCCACAGAATCTGTCGTTGCCGGGCGAAACGCGCCCGCACTTCGCGCAGGTGAGGTCCAGCCTGACCGGCCCAGATACGTGGTCCATCCCGTCGTGCAACTCGCGGCTCCGGGTGGAGAGACCGGAGCCGACTGCGGCGCGGAGCAGATCCTCGGGCTTCAGCTCCGGCTTGATGGTCACCACACCCTTGGCTGCGTCGGTGATCTCGACCAGCCGTCGCATCCGCTTGAGGATCTCCGCGTTGCCGGACTCGGCCGCCAGCTTGACTGCGCGCCCCCACTCCTGAGCGGCCTCGCCGCGCCTGCCGCCCTCGTAGGCGTCGCAGCCGACGGTGATGGCCCGGTTGATCTTTGCCTGGCCGGTGTAGTGCGCGACGCTGGGATCGACCCGGATAGAGCGGATCAGATCGTCGGTCCAGTGCACGATGATCGGCGACGGCGAACCGCATCGCTGCGCGGCCGTCGTACCGGCTACAACGGCTGCCAGCTCGACCACGGCCACCTGGATGTCCTCGTCCTTCGGCTTTCCCTCATGGTCGACGTCGAGGCAGAGGTGGTAGTCGTGGCTGTCTTGCGGGCTCCAGGAGCCGATAGAGAACTCCATCGTGCCCTCATTAAGCGCAGTGGGGCGTGTGGTGAGGTCCTGTTCCTCGGGGAATACCTTTTTGAGAAAGCGCAGCTTGGTGCCGGGCATGAGCCTGACTCGGATCCGGACATCGGGCACCACCTTACTCATGACCGTCTCGGTGATCTGCTGGAAGTCCGCAGCCAGTTCGGAGTCCACGCACACCGCGTCCGCATGGCCCCGGAGCACCTCGACGATGCGGCGCAGCTCCCTCGGTTCCCAGTCGGTCCCGATTCCCCTTGCGTCGCAGACGAAGCGCCCCGCGCACTCGTTGAGCGCGCGGTTGAGGTATTCCACATGCTCCTGGTTCTTGCCGTCAGTGAGTAGCAGGGCGTGCCGGACCGCCGTGGGGTGCTCGTCCAGAAGTTTGCGTGCCAGGGTCAGCCACGTGCCCATCGCTGTCCCGCCGCTGGCCACCAGTCCGGCCGCGATCGCCTTGGCTTCGGCCTTGGTCTGCGCGTCGGCTTTGGCCATATGCGGCACTGAGGGATACTTCGGTGGGGGATACTTCGGTGGGGGATACTTCGGCTCGGCTTTCTCGGTGCCCGCCACAATGGCGAAGTACGCACCGTCGCGCAGGGTATCGATCGCGGCGGCGGTCGCCCGGCGGGCTGCCGCGATCTTCGTCGGCGGCACTGACATCGAGCCGGAGCAGTCCACGAGAATGACCTGAGCAGCCTCGGGTGCGACCCCGGAGCCCGTTCCGAGATCCTGCCCGAAGACCCTGAGGATGGCGTCCATCGTGTCGTCACCGGTGGCGAGATAACTTTCCTGGCTCACCTTGAGGCCGAAACCGGGTCGCGGAGCCATCTGGCTGCTCCCTGTGTCATTCACCTCATCACCACCAGGTCCGAGGGCGAACCGAGTTGGCGAGGTCTATTAAGACGCCGTGCTCCTGCGCGTCGCGAGCCTGCTCGGCGAGGCCGCGTAACGACTCCGTCAGCCGCTGGCGCAACATTCGCTCGGTCAGCGGATTGCCGGGAACCGCACCGCTCGGCAGCTCCTCATCGGCTCGCTTTCGCCCGACGTCAAGATCGATCTCGCGAATGGCCGCTATCAGCCGGGCCCGCGAGTGCTCGTCCAGTCCGGGTCCGGCCAGTGGCTTATCCGAAAGCCGCTTGACCGCGTTCGCGAGGTCGGCTGCGGTGGGAATTCCGTCTCCTTGCGAACCCTCGACCTGGAGTCGGCCACAGAGCACCCGGACTGCGGCGATCCGGGCCGCCACACTGTGCCGGAACTCGTCCGAAACCCGGTCCAGGACCTCGACGGCGGCCGCCCGGCCGACACTGGACAGGCGCACGCGGGCCAGCCCGAAAGCTGCGCTGACCTGCGACCGATCGCGCTTCCATACCGCCTCGTAGTATGGCTGTGCGGTCTGCGGTGGGCTGAGGTGCTCGGCGCAGAATCCAAGCGCCAGCTTGGGCGGGTCCTCGCCGGGCAGTGCGCGGTACACCTGCATGAAATTCGATTCGGCCGCCTTGACGTTACCCGCAGCCAGCTCCAGCAGTCCCTTATGCCAGGCAATCCGCCAATCGAAGCGCGCATCATCGCCGAGCAGGTTGCCAGCCCGGCTCAGCCGGTCGCGGGCGCCACCGACATTGTTCAACTCGATGTGCGCGCGACAGCCGAGCAGGTGAAGCTCGACGGATTCGCGGCCAGAGGTATCGAGCTTCTCGATGAGTGCGCGTGGGCTGCTCGCGCCTATCTTCTCAAGGTAGTTCGCGCCGGGATCGTCCGCTCTGACTCGCGGCGCGGGCAGCCCCACGGCCACCGCGTGCGCCGAAGGACACCCGTCCGCCAGCACCTCGCCGGAGCCCGGCTCAGCCTCATCCGTCCACCGCGCCAAGGGCGGAGCCGCGCCGAGCCCGTCGTCGAGCAGGGTCACGGAGCTTTCGAACAGCACGGACCGGCTCGGTTCCAGCGCATCTCCCCGCAGCGCGAGGATTTCCCGCAAGACACCACGGAGCTGCTGGGACATCTCCGCCGCGGACGCGAAACGACGCTCGTACTCGCCGATGGCGCGCTCGATGACGCGCTCCAACGACGTGATGCCGAACGACAGCGGGCTGTGGACCGCAAGCCGATCCTCGGTGGCATCGAACAGCTCCCGCAGCGTGATGCCGACAGTGTGCAGATCGGAACGTACGGTCCGCCCATGCTCCTCGATCTCTTTGCGGGGAGCTCGGTATTTTTCCGTCTCGATGGCAGGGCTGTCGCGGTCGTCGAAACCGCGGACTCCGCCCAAGTCGATAACCTTGAGCCGTTCTGCGCCCAGGATCGCGTTGGCCGGCTTCATATCGGAGTACAGCAGACTGCGGGTGTGCAGGTAGCCCAGCGCGTCCAGGATCTCCTGGGTATAGGCGATGACATGCCAGACCCGCAGTGACCCGTGCCGCCGCTTCCACGTCGGATCGTGCAGGAGATCGTCCAGCGACGGCCCGCCGACGTACTCCATCACAATGTATTCGGTCGGGATGCCGGAAGCTGGATCTGAATGGCGAACGAAATCATAGATGCGAACGACCTTGGAATGGTCCAGGCGGGTCAGCGCCAGCCGTTCGCGAGCCACGAGCTTCCGCGCATTCTTGTCCCCGGTGTCGATCAGTCCCTTGAGGACCACGTAAATGTCGTCGAGGTGTTTGGCCCTGGCCAGGTAGACCCACCCGAAGCCGCCGCGGGCCAGCGGGCCGACCACCTCGTACCGGTCCGCCACCAGGTCACCCTTGCGGAGCTTGAGTGAGAAGGAGAACTCGGTGCTGCACCCCCCGCAGTGGCCATCGGTGAAGCCCGGCTGGTTGGCGTAGCTCCGGCCGACCGGGGCCTGACACGTGCTGCAGAACCGGTCCTTCTCTGGGACCTCCGAGTTCGCTAGCACCAGACTGGCGGGGTCGGGCAGCTCGAGGAACGGGATCGACAGCAGCGACAGCAAGTCACCGCTCACCCAGATGCCACTGCCCCGGGGATCCGTCGTGCTCGGCTCGAAGTGCGGTACGACCGGCTCCTCGTCAGCGGGGGTGGGCTCGGGAACCGGCAACGGCCTACGGAAACAGGTACCGCAGAATCCGGTCTCCTCGATGGTTCCGGAGCAGAGCGGCCGGTTGCAGGCACTCATCACCGCATCCCGTCGATCTTGCTTCGAACGGCCCGCTGGTAGGTGTCGACCAACCGCTCAGCGGCCTTCAGGTCAGACGGACCTGGCCAGAGCACCTCGTGGGCCTGCCGGTACACCGTGTCGAGCTCGGTGTCCTCGACGAGACCATGGTCGGCCGCCATGGCATGGAAGGCACTCAACCGGCCACCCAGCTCGCGGCGCCGATCCAGCACCTCCTGCAGACTCCGCTGGAACTCGTTCAGTTTCCCCAGTGCACGCTCCACAGCGGCGTCGCAGCGGTCGAACTGTGACAGGAACCAGACCCGCTCGCCGTCGGTGTCGGCCATACGCAGAGCGCTGAGCCGCAACCGAAGCGATGCCGCGAGCGCGGGAAGTTCCGGCAGGCCTGCCACGCGGGCGGCGACCTGCTTGCGGTAGCTGCCCAGCGCGTCCTCGCGGTCGGCGACGTCACTGACCTGCGTGGCCAGCGCGTCGAGCCGTCGCCTGATCACGTCGGGATGATCATCAGGCTGGTCCTGGTCGGGCCACCGCGACCGGGCGATGCTCAGGGCGCCTGAGGATTCGTGGTGAAATCCGAGCAGCAGCCGCACACCCCGTTCGGCGAGCGGTGCCAGTACCTCGGTCAGCAGGGCCGCTGGATCGGCCACGTCGTCCACCCCGGCGACCACCAGCGTCATCGGTGAGGCATGGGCGCGCAAGGTGCTGGTCACCTCCGTGGGTTCGACGATCGCGATACCCAGTCGGTCCGCGATGCGTCGGGACACCTCGTCGACGGTCTTGCCCGAGACGTCGAGAGCCAGGTCGATGCTGCCCACCGGCGGAACCGTTCCCTTTGCGGCCTCCGCGATGGTCCTGTCGTCGGCCGAGGGCCGCGACTCTCGGTCGGCGAACCTGATGACGCGGCGCAACGCGGCGGACCTGGAGGATTCGGAGTCGCCGGTGACGATCAACCTGATGCGGCGCCGTCCTGATAGCCACGACGTGATCTGACGGGCGAAGTCGACGTCGATCTGAGAGCCGGGCCGGTCGCTCAGCTCACGATCGACAGCCAGGCCGCCTTCGACACAATTCTCGATTCGGGGCGGCAGGTAGTGCAGGATCGTCTCAACGGGAAGCATCCACGAAACCCCGCGCTCGGTGTACTCGCTGACCACCATGCCGATGACGGTTTCAGTCTCGTCATCGACGACGCCCGCGCCGCTGAAACCACGGGTCACCGGGTTTCTCTCCGATGCCGAGTCCAGCTGAACCCGCTCGCCACCCGCGCCGGAGCCGGCCAGCTCCGCGCGGGCCCACACGCTGAGATTCACCGCGCCGTCCGGAAACCCACAGCTACGTACCTGCCTCCCGCTCAGGCCCTGGCTCACCGCCAGCCGACGCAATGGCGCCGCAGTAAGTCCTTTCCAGCTGTCACCAGACAGTTTGAGCAGGGCCACGTCACCCTGCTCGCCAGACGACTCGTGGTCACGCGGCGGAGACCAGCAGCCTTCCGCGATCCGTGCCTTGGCCGAGGGAGTGTTGCGCACGCCGACGAACTCAACGATGAACATCGTGTGGGGCGGAGTCTCACCGGCCTCCGGGCTGATCACGTGGGCACAGGTGAGCACCTGCCCGCCGCACACCAGAATGCCGGCGCCGAGGACGCCATCAGCATCGCGGATCCGCACACGCCACGGTGCATCCAATGGCACGACTCCCTCAGTTAACCCCAAGCTCTGGATCATACTCTGCGTACGTGATCGGGCACATCCAGTTGAGCGAGGCCAGACTGCACCCGAATAGTCCATCGGGGGGTGGCGTGTAGGAGAGATTGCCTCGATGCGCGACCTGTTCACTGGACTCGCCTAGGCTGAGCCGGTGAGTTTTGTGCTGCTTCCCGCGGTGGACGTCATCGGTGGCCGGACCGTCCGCCTGATTCAGGGGCAGGCCGGTTCCGAGACCGAGTACGGCGACCCCGTCGAGTCCGCGCTGCGCTGGCAGGCTGATGGTGCCGAGTGGATTCACTTGGTCGATCTCGACGCCGCTTTCGGCCGGGGGTCCAACGCTGAACTGATGGCGCAGATCATCGGCAAGCTGGACGTCGCCGTTGAGCTGTCGGGGGGAATCCGGGATGACGCGTCGCTGACCCGCGCGCTGGCCACCGGATGCGCCCGGGTGAACCTGGGCACCGCCGCGCTGGAAGAACCGCAGTGGTGCCGAAAGGCGATCGCGGAACACGGTGAGCGGGTCGCGGTGGGGCTCGACGTGCGGATCATTGAGGGGCGCCACATCCTCGCCGCGCGTGGCTGGACCGAGACCGGCGGGGACCTCTGGGAGGTGCTGGCCCGCCTGGACCGGGACGGCTGCCCGCGATACGTGGTCACCGACGTCACCAAGGACGGCACCCTGCGCGGCCCGAACCTGGACCTGCTGCGTGCCGTCTGCGCCCGCACCGACGCCCCAGTGATCGCCTCCGGCGGCGTCTCCTGCGCCGCCGACATAACCGCTCTCGCCGCTCTAGCCTCCACCGGCGTCGAAGGCGCGATCATCGGCAAAGCCCTCTACACCGGCGCGCTCACCCTGCCCGACGCCCTTGCCGCCGCCTCATAGGCTGACCCGCATGGCTGTCGCGGTACGCGTGATCCCCTGCCTGGATGTCGACGCGGGGCGGGTGGTCAAGGGAGTGAACTTCACCGCACTGCGGGACGCGGGTGATCCGGTCGAGCTCGCCACGGAGTACGACGCGCAGGGCGCCGACGAGCTGACCTTCCTGGACGTGACGGCCTCCTCAGCACAGCGGGAGACAACCTACGACGTGGTACGGCGCACCGCGGAGTGTGTGTTCATCCCGCTGACCGTGGGTGGCGGGATCCGGGAGGTGTCCGATGTAGATCGCCTGCTGCGCGCGGGTGCAGACAAGGTGAGCATCAACACCGCGGCGATCGCCCGCCCGGAGCTGCTGCGCGAGGCCAGCCACCGCTTCGGCGCGCAGTGCATCGTGCTCTCGGTCGACGCCCGGCGGGTGCCGCCCGACAAGCCGCCGACGCCGTCCGGCTTCGAGGTGACCACCCACGGCGGTCGCCGCGGTACTGGGATCGACGCGGTGCAGTGGGCCGCGCGCGGCCAGGAACTCGGTGTCGGGGAGATCCTGCTCAACTCGATGGACGCGGATGGCACGAAGGCCGGCTTCGACATTGAGATGATCTCGGTGGTGCGGGCTGTGGTGGAGGTTCCGGTGATCGCCAGCGGGGGAGCGGGTGCGGTGGACCATTTCCCGCCCGCGGTGGCCGCAGGTGCCGACGCGGTGCTCGCCGCCAGCGTCTTCCACTTCGGCCAGTTGCGGATCAGCGACGTGAAGGACGGTCTGCGAGCGGCCGGGGTGACCGTGCGGTGAGTGGCCTGGACCCGGAGATCGCGCACCGGCTCAAACGCAATGCCGACGGATTGGTGTGCGCTGTGGTGCAGCAGCGTGGTACCGGAGAGGTGCTGATGATGGCCTGGATGGATGACGAGGCTCTGCACCGCACGCTGACCACCCGGCGGGCCACCTACTGGTCCCGCAGCAGGCAGTCCTACTGGGTCAAGGGTGAGACCTCGGGACACACCCAGCAGGTGCACGAGGTGCGGCTGGACTGCGACGGCGACGCCGTGCTGCTCGTCGTCGACCAAACCGGCCCTGCTTGCCACACCGGGGCCTCTACCTGCTTCGAGACAGTGCTGCTACGCAGCCTGTGAGTGGGCGATGGTGGCTATAGCGCACAACGCCACTCACAGGGAGGTCAGCGGCTGAGGAGCTCCGTTGGCAGCTTCGCGGCGGCGGCCCGGTCGAGCAGCCACAATGTGCGGCGGCGGCCGGTTGCGCCAGCGGCGGGTAGCTGCACCTCGCCGATGCCACACAGCGCCATCGCCACCGCTGCGGCCTTCTCCGATCCGGCGACGACCAGCCACACCTCGGCGGTGCACCGCAGGGCAGGCAGAGTCATCGTGATGCGGGTAGATGGCGCCTTGGGGGCTCCCCGCACCGCGACGACCGCGCGGTCGGTTTCGTAAACGGCCGGGGATGCGGGGAAGACCGATGCGACGTGGCCGTCGTCGCCAACCCCGAGCAGGGCGATGTCACAGGACGGCGCCGGCCCGTCGCGGTCCTCGGGACTCAGCCGGTGCAGTAGCAGTTCTTCGTAAGCTTGGGCGGCGGAGTCCGGGTCGTTGCCCCAGGGGCCGTCCGAGGATCCCATCGGGTGCACCCGGTCCGGGTCCACATTGACATGATCGAGCAGCGCCGTGCGGGCCTGGGTGTCGTTGCGATCCGGATGTCCGGTGGGCAGGAATCGTTCATCGCTCCAGTAGATGTCCAGCCGACGCCAGTCCACCGCCCCTGCCGCCCTGGTCGCGGCAATCTGACGGAGCACTGCGATACCACTACGACCGCCGGTCAGTACCACTGACGCGGACCCCGAGGCGCTCTGGACGTCCACGAGCCGGGTCACCAACCGGGCGGCCGCCGCCGCGGCGAGCACGTCCGCGGTGGCGTGCACGACGACGTTCGGACGGCTCACGAGCCACTCCGTGCTTCGGGAGATCGGGTCCCTCGTGGTGAGCCCCCCGGCTGCGAGCTTGAGCGTCGCGGAGCGGGTCCGGCCCGGCCCTCGACTTCGACCAGGCCCGCGAGCGCCTCATGGTAAATCTCGTCGGGGTCCAGCCTGCGCAGTTCTTCGGTGAGACACTCGCGCACTGAGCGGCGTTTCAGCGCCACTCGACGTTCCGGCTGGCCTGGCTGGCGTAGGGTGCCCACCCGCCCGTGCGGCCGGATCAACTCCACTGGCCCGGAGGATCGCTCCAGCACAGCCGAGCTGACCCCGCCGCCGGGTTCCGTGGCGCGGCGCCGCACCGGAATCCCCAGGCGGGAGCGCAGCCAACCAGCTAGCAGGTCGGTCGACGGGTTGTCCGTGGCGCCGGTGACGGTGGCCGCTTCGACATTCTCATACGGGGGCAGATCGAGTGCTGCGGCGAGCAACGCACGCCATGGGGTGAGCCGGGACCAGGCCAGGTCGGTATCCCCTTCGGCGTAGGACGTGCGGCGGGCCTCCAGCGCCTTGATTGGATGGCGGGCTGCGGCAGTGTCGGTGATCCGACGCTGCGCCAGGGCCCCCATCGGGTCCTGGGCAGGCACGGCGGGCGCTGCATCCGGCCACCACGCGACTACCGGGCAGTCCGGCAGCAGCAGCGGTACCACCACGCTGTCACCATGATCGGCCAACGGTCCATACAGGCGCAGCACGAGCACCTCGGAAGCGCCTGCGTCACCACCGACCCGGATCTGGGCATCCAGGCGGGTCCCGGCCCGCTTGGCGCCCCTTGCCACCACGAGCACCCGGCACGGGTGCTCCTTGCTTGCCTCGTTGGCCGCCTCGATCGACTGCTCCACCTGCTCGCTGTCGTCGGTGACGATCACCAGGGTGAGCACCCGGCCCAGCGCCACTGCGCCACCGCGTTCCCGGATTTCGATGAGCGCGTGGTTCACCTTCGAGGTCGTCGTGGACGGCAGATCGACGATCACGGTCGCCTCCACGTTCGGCCAGTCCTGGCGATCATCCGGTCGGCGGAAGGCGGGCCCCAGGTCCCCGCGGAGTAGGGCTGCGGCGCGCCTGCCTTCACCCAATGCTCGAGCGCCGGGTCAAGGATCGCCCAGGACAGCTCCACCTCGGTGCTGACGGGGAACAACGACGGCTCGCCGAGCAGCACGTCCAGGAGCAGCCGCTCGTAGGGCTCGGGCGAGGACTCGGTGAACGCGGTCCCGTAGCGAAAGTCCATCGTGACGTCACGGACGTCCATCGCAGGCCCGGGAACCTTCGATCCGAACCGGATCGTGACACCCTCGTCCGGCTGAATCCGGATTACCAGAGCGTTCTGCCCTAACTCCTCGGTCATCGTTTGGTCGAAGGGCAGGTGCGGGGCGCGCTTCAAGACCACTGCGATCTCGGTGACCCGCCGACCAAGCCGCTTGCCTGCGCGCAGGAAAAATGGCACCCCGCCCCACCGGCGGGTGTCGACCTGCAGGGTGATCGCGGCGAAGGTCTCGGTGGTGGAGTCTGTGCGGAAGCCAGGCTCCTCGAGCAGCCCGACGGCCTTGGTGCCACCCTGCCATCCGGCCGTGTACTGACCGCGTGCCGTCGTCTCTTCCAGCGGCTCGGCAAGCTTGGTCGCTGAGAGCACCTTGACCTTCTCGCTGCGCACCGCATGCGGCGAGAAGGACACCGGTTCCTCCATCGCGGTGAGGGCGAGCAGCTGCATCAGGTGGTTCTGAATCACGTCCCTGGCCGCCCCGATGCCGTCGTAGTAACCGGCACGGCCACCCAGGCCGATGTCCTCGGCCATCGTGATCTGCACGTGGTCCACGTAGTGGGCGTTCCAGATCGGGTCGAAGAGCTGGTTGGCGAAGCGCAGCGCGAGAATGTTCTGGACGGTTTCCTTGCCGAGGTAATGGTCGATACGGAATACCGACTCCTCCGGAAAAACATCATTGACGATCTCGTTGAGTTCCCGGGCGCTGCGCAGATCGTGCCCGAACGGTTTCTCGATGACCACTCGGCGCCAGTGTTCCCAGTCCTGCGCCGCGAGCCCGGTGCGGGCGAGCTGCTTGAGCACCACAGGGAACATGTCGGGCGGGATTGACAGGTAGAAAGCGTGGTTGCCGCCGGTACCCCGTTCCCCATCCAGCTCCGCAACCACCGTGGCGAGGCGGTCGAAGGCGTCGTCGTCGTCGAAACTGCCAGGCACGAAACGGAGACCCTCGGCCAGCCGGTCCCAGACCTCCTGGCGGAACGGGGTGCGGGCATGCTCCCGGACCGCCTCGTAGACCATGTCATTGAAATCCTGATGCTCCCACTCACGACGGGCGAACCCGACCAGCGCGAAACCGGGTGGCAGCAGACCGCGATTGGCCAGGTCGTAGATGGCTGGCAGCAGTTTCTTACGGGCCAGGTCACCGGTGACGCCGAAGATCACCAGCCCACAAGGGCCCGCGATCCGGGGCAGCCGTTTGTCTCGGCGGTCCCGCAGTGGATTTACCCATTGGGAGTTTACCAATCCGGAGTTCACTAATTCGGGGTCCATCAATCCGGGGTTCATCCACCCGCTCGGCTCGTGGAACCCGGTCGTCATGGGCTCAGCTCCTGCACCGCGCGCACTAACTGGACTATTCCCGCCGCCCGGTCGAGCAGGTGCAACCGCAGCACGGGCCGGCCGCGCGCGGCGAGTACCTCCGCGTCGCCCCGGGCTTGCGCTCGCTGCAGCTCCCCGAGGGTGAAGGACGTGTCAGGTACCGGGATGTCCTCCTCGACCGCACCGGTCAGTAGCAGGAAGGAGCCGTTCTGGTGGCCACCCTTGTGGTATTGGCCAGTCGAATGCAGAAAGCGGGGACCCCATCCGAAGGTGGTCTGATGCGCGGTGCGACGGGCCAGTTCAGCGCGCAGCACGGCTGCGGAGGCATCGGCGATGCGGTCCAGATAAGCCTGCACCGCGAGATAGCCGCCCGCGGGGGTGGCCGCAATCAACGCCCGCAGCGCGTCGGTGAGAGTGGTCGAACCGGCAGGCAGCCAGCTCCCGACGGGATACACCGCGACGTCGGCCTCGATGAATGCAGGATCGGGGCCTGGTCCGGCGGTGCCGTCGAGCAGTGACCGGGCGGCGATTTTTGCGGCTTCCACGTCAGGTTGATCGAACGGGTTGATGCCCAGCAGTCTGCCGAGCACCGCAGTGGCGTGCTCCCAGAGCAGGAACTGGCCCCCGAGGGTTCCGGTGACGGCCACTGCGGCGGAATCGATACCGGGCCCGATGGCGACCGGGATGGCGTCCGGTTTCCCGTCACCGAAGCCAGCTCCACCTGGACCCTCCACCACAACCGGCAGCAACCCGGTGCCGTCCTTACCGGTGGATTCGGCGATGAGCTGCTCGGCCCAATCGGCGAAGCCGACGATTCCCGAACCCGTGTCGGCGAGCACCACCTTGTCCGCTCCGGCCGCGTGCGCTGCGCCCAGCGCTGCGGCCAGCAGCAGCCCCGGGTTCGCCGGGTTGTCGACGGACAGCAGTGGGGCCAGTTCAGCGGCGTCGTCCAGCAGGCCCGCGATATCCGCTCCGGCAAGCCCAGCCGGGACCAGGCCGAATGCGGTCAACGCCGAGTAGCGGCCACCCACATCTGGATCCGCGGTGATCACTGCGCGGTAGCCCTGCGCCTGGGCGAGACGCTGTAGTGGTGAGCCTGGGTCGGTCACCACCACCAGATGCGCCGCCGGATCAAGCCCGGCCACGGCGAACGCGGCGGCAAACACCCGCCGGTGGCTGTCGGTTTCCACCGTGGAACCCGATTTGGAGGACACCACAAGCACGGTGCGTTTCAGGTTCCCGGCCAGCGCATCGGCCACCTGACCGGGATCGGTGGTGTCCAGCACGGTCAGCGGGCTTGAGCTGTGGCCCGCAGCGGCGCTCGCGCAGATAACCTCCGGACCCAGTGAGGAACCCCCCATCCCGGCCAGCACGACGCGGTCGATGCCGTCGGAGTGCAGATCGGCCCGCAGCGCCTCGATGGTCGCCAGCAGCGGCCGGGATGTCTCGGGCAACGCCACCCAGGCGAGCCTGCGAGCGGCCTCCTGCTCGGCCTGGGGACCCCACAGGGTGGGGTCCCCAGTGGCCAGCGCGGAGGCAACCTGCTCCGCGACCAGCTTGTCGACCAGTGCCCCGGCCTCGGCCGCCAGGCCAGGGGAGCGAATCTCGACGGCGGGCTCTCGCATCGGCGCCTCAGTCCTTCGAATATGGCGTGCCGGGCGCTGCCTTCGCGAGCTGGGCGGTCACCGTCTCACGCAGGTCGGCCCAGGATGTTGCGAACTTGTCCACGCCGTCCCGCTCAAGTACTGCGAACACATCATCAAGGTCGATCCCCACCGCGGTGAGAGCGTCGAAGCAGCGCTGCGCATCCCGCGCTGTGCCCGACACCTGGTCACCGAGCACGCGTCCGTGTTCGGCAAAGGCACGCAGGGTCTTTTCCGGCATGGTGTTGACCACCCCAGGCGCAACCAGTTCGGTGATGTACTTGGTGTCCGGGTACGCCGTGTTCTTCACCCCGGTAGAGGCCCACAGTGGTCGCTGTGGTCGCGCGCCTGCCTCCGCCAGCGCGGTCCACCGCTCGGTCTGGAACTCCTGTTGGTAGGCCGCATAGGCGAGCCGGGCGTTGGCCACCGCGGCCTGCCCGCGCAGCGCGAGGGCCTGCTCCGTGCCGATCGTCGCCAGCCGCTTGTCCACCTCGGTGTCCACCCGGGACACGAAGAACGAGGCCACCGACGACATCCTGGTCAGATCGTGCTTGCCCGCCCTGGCCTGCTCCAGACCGGTGAGGAAGGCAGCCATCACCTCGCGGTAGCGCTGGACCGAGAAGATCAGGGTGACGTTGACACTGATCCCTTCGGTCAGCGTGCCGGTGATGGCGGGCAGACCCTCGGCCGTCGCCGGAATCTTGATCATGAGGTTGGGTCGGTCGACCACCTTCCACAGGTCGTATGCCTGCGTGACGGTGGCGTCGGTGTCGTAGGCAAGCCTGGGGTCGACCTCCAGTGAAACCCGGCCGTCCTCCCCCCCGGTGGACCGCCAGGTCTCACTGAACACGTCGCAGGCCAGCTGCACGTCAGTGACCGTGATCTCGCGCACGGCATCGTCGGCCGATGCCCCGCGCGCGGCCAGTTCACGCACCTGCTCGGCGTAGTCGTCGGCGTGGTCCAGCGCACTGGCGAAGATCGTCGGGTTGCTGGTCACCCCGACCACGTGGCTTTCGGTGATGAGATCGGCCAGGTTGCCGGAGTTGATCCGCTGCCTGGACAGGTCGTCCAGCCAGATGGAAACCCCTGCCTCAGATAGGACCTGCAGGGGATTGGTGCTGCTCACCAGGGGGCACTCCCTCCAGAGATGTCATTCGGTGCTGGCAGCAAGGCTGCTGTTGGCGAGGCTGCGTCGCGCCGCGTCGGCGACAGCTTCACCGGTGAAGCCGAACTCGCGATACAAGGTCTGCCAGTCGGCGGAGGCACCGAAATGCTCCAGCGAGACCACCTCGCCGTGATCGCCGACAAAGCGGTACCACGGCATCGTGACACCGGCCTCGACCGCCACCCTCGCCCTTACCGTAGGCGGCAGTACCTGGTCACGGTAGGCCTGGTCTTGGGCGTCGAACCACTCCACGCACGGCATCGAGACCACCCTGGCCTTGGTTCCCTCCTCGGCCAGCGCCTGCTGAGCAGCTACTGCGAGCTGTACCTCCGAACCGGTGGCGATCAGCAGCACATCGGGTAGTCCGCCGCCGAGATCCGGCGAGGTGTCGGAGAGCACGTAGCCGCCGTGCGCAACGCCCTTGGCATCAGTGCCCTCAAGGACAGGCACGTTCTGCCGGGTCAGCGCCAGCCCGGTGGGTCGTTGGCACTTCTCCAGCACCGCCTTCCACGCTGCCGCGGTCTCGTTGGCATCGGCTGGGCGGACCATGTCCAGCCCGGGAATGGCGCGCAGCGAGGCCAGCTGTTCGACCGGCTGATGGGTCGGGCCATCCTCACCGAGGCCGATCGAGTCGTGCGTCCAGACATAGATGACCGGCAGCTCCATCAGGGCGGCGAGGCGCACCGCGGGGCGCATGTAATCACTGAAGATCAGGAACGTGCCGCCGTAGGGCCGGGTCGGCCCGTGCAGCACGATCCCGTTGAGGATGGCGCCCATGGCGTGCTCGCGGACCCCGAAGTGCAGCGTGCGGCCGTAAGGCTGGGCGTCCCACATCTTGGTGGAGGTTTTCTCCGGGCCGAACGAGTCGGCTCCCTTGATGGTGGTGAGGTTGCTCTCGCCGAGGTCCGCCGATCCGCCCCACAGTTCCGGCAGCGCCTCACCGATCGCGGAGAGCACCTCCCCGGACGCCTTGCGAGTCGCCACACCTTTCGCATCGGGTTGCCAGGTGGGCAGCTTTTCCGCCCAACCGGCGGGCAGTTCCCGGCGTACGAGCCGGTCGAACAGCGTGGCTGCTTCGGGATTGGCCTGGTACCAGGCGTCGAACGCGGACTGCCACTGCGTGCGCGCGGCCTGGCCCCTGGCCACTGCCTGCCGGGTGTGCTCCAGCACCTCCGGCTCGACGACGAAGTCGCGCTGCGGGTCGAAGCCCAGTATCTCCTTCACCGCGGCGACCTCGTCGGCGCCCAGCGCGGCGCCGTGCGCGGCCCCGGTGTTCATCTTGTTCGGCGCCGGGTAGCCGATCACGGTGCGCAGCACGATGAGCGAGGCGCGGCCGGTCTCCGCTTTGGCGGCGGCTATCGCGTCCAGGATGGCGACCACGTCCTCACCACCGTCGACCGTCTGCACGTGCCATCCGTAGGCCGCGTAGCGCGCGGCGGTGTCCTCCGACAGGGCGATCTTGGTGTCATCCTCGATGGAGATTTCGTTGGCGTCGTAGAACACCACCAGGTTGCCCAGTTCCTGGGTGCCTGCCAGCGAGGATGCCTCGGAGGTGACGCCCTCCTGGATGTCGCCGTCGGAGGCGATGACGTAGATGTGGTGGTCGAAGGGGCTCTCGCCCAGGGCGGTGTCGGGGTCGAAAAGTCCACGCTCACGGCGTGCGGCCATGGCCATTCCGACCGCGGCGGCCAGGCCCTGGCCAAGCGGCCCGGTTGTGATCTCCACGCCAGCGGTGTGCCCGTGCTCGGGGTGTCCCGGGGTCTTGGAGCCCCAGGTGCGCAGCTGCTGGATGTCCTCCAGTTCCAGCCCGTATCCGGACAGGAACAACTGCAGATAGAGGGTCAGACTGGAATGTCCGGCGGACAGCACGAAACGGTCGC
Source organism: Pseudonocardiales bacterium (assembly GCA_052390495.1). GTDB lineage: Bacteria > Actinomycetota > Actinomycetes > Mycobacteriales > Pseudonocardiaceae. Next base: position 8,261 of record JBQTGW010000306.1, on the reverse strand, counting down.
GCCCAGTCCAGTCGGGGTCGCTGGGGTCATGTCGCAGCACTCGCTGGAACAGCGCGTACGCGAGTGGGGCGAGGCTCATCGCGGTACCCGGGTGGCCGTTGCCGCAGCGCTGCACCGCTTCAGCGGCGAGCACGCGAATCGTGTCCACCGCGCGGGTGTCCACATCGGTCCAGTCGGCGGGGATTCGGGGTGTGGTGAGCTGGGTCAGATCCTCGGTGACGGACACTCGTGCTCCTGATCTGCTCGGTTCGGCGGCCGTGGCGAGGGCGGTCTGCTCGGGCTGGTCCTTGGGTAGAACCCACCCTAGCGAGACAGAGCCCCCTGTGATCTCCCCCGCCCGAGCGGCCCCGAGGGGGGTATGTGCGCGCCACGCGGCTACCATCCTGAACGCAGAAGTACCCGCCCGGACCGCCGTCCATGCCTGCGTCGCGGGCGGATCCGGCGATCAGCGAGGACGAAGAGCCAGGTGAGCCTAGCGCCCCCGGGAACGCGGTGAGCAGCACCGCTGCGGCCCCCACCGCGTCGCCCACCCGGCATCGCACCGGTGTACTGCGGGCTTACCTGGCGTTGACCAAGCCGCGGGTGATCGAGCTGCTGCTGGTCACCACCATCCCCGCAATGCTGCTCGCCCAGCGCGGTGTGCCTTCGCTCTGGCTGATTCTGGCCACCCTGCTGGGCGGCACGATGGCCGCGGGCAGCGCGAACGCGCTGAACTGTGTCGCCGACGTCGACATCGACGCCGAGATGAAACGAACCCGGGCTCGGCCGCTGGTCACCCACCAGATACCCGTCCGGCACGCGCTGGTCTTCGGGATCACCCTCGGGGTGGCCGGATTCGGCTGGTTGTGGGCGACCACCAACCTGCTCTCGGGGTTGCTCGCGGTGGCGACGATCCTGTTCTACGTCTTCGTCTACACGCTGCTGCTCAAGCGGCGCACCGCACAGAACATCATCTGGGGCGGCGCGGCCGGCGGCATGCCGGTGATCATCGGCTGGTCCGCGGTCACCGGCACGGTGGGCTGGCCCGCGCTGGTGATGTTCGGGGTGATCTTTTTCTGGACGCCACCGCACACCTGGGCGCTGGCGATGAAGTTCCGGGAGGACTACCAGCGGGTCGGCGTGCCGATGCTGCCCGCGGTGGCCTCCCCGGTGTACGTAGCACGTCAGATCGTGGTGTTCAGCTGGCTGATGGTGCTCTGGAGCCTGCTGCTGGTGGCGGCCACGAGCTGGGTGTATGCGACCGTGGCGGTGCTTGCCGGGGGCTGGTTCGTGCGCAGCGCGCACCAACTGCACGCCGCGCTGCGTCGCGGTGTGGTGGGACGCGGTGTGGTGGTCAACCCCATGCGGCTGTTCCACCTGTCCAACACCTATCTGGCGCTGGTGTTCGTCGCGATCGCCGTCGACTCGGTACTGGGCTGGGCCCCGCTGGCAGGCACTGCGCTGGGCTGGCCCTGGCTGGGCTGACCCTGGTAACACGCCTCGGCGAAGGCCGCCATGCTCGGATACTCCCAGTCGGGGCTCACCTCGGCTGTCGGTTCCGGGGTCGCGCCCCAGCCAGGCTGGTCGTAGCGGCGGTTGATCCATACCGTCGGAATGCCCGCCGCCTTGGCGGGAAGGTGATCGTGGAACAGACTCTGTGCGACGTGCAGCAGCTTGCCCTCGCCGATGCCGATCTCAGCGCGCAGCCTCTTCAGGGCTTCGAAGTTGCGGGCCGACGGCTTGTAGGAGCCGATGTCCTCCGCGGTCAGGATGTGGTCGAAGCAGACATCGAGACGCCGTGCGCTGCCCGCGAAGCCGGCCCGGTGCACGTTCGACAGAATGATCAGCGTGTAGCGGCTCGCCAGTGCTGACAGCGCGTTGTGTGAGTCGGGGAAGGCAGGCCAGTCGGGCACCGAGGCGCCGAGCCGGGCGGCCCACTCAGGTGACACTGTCCTACCGAGCTCCTCGCCGAGCGCGGTGAAACTCGAGGCCAGCACGCTGGAGTACAGCATCGTCGGGGCCTCGCGCGTGGTGCGCGCCTCGTGCGCCGCGTATGCCGTGAGCAGGGACTCGCGATCGCGTTCCAAGCATGCTTGCTCCGCCCAGGCCGACAGGATCGAGCCGAGGCCCCGCTCCCAGTCGATCAAGGTGCCGTAGCAGTCGAAGCTCAGGGCGTCGTAGTCGGATAGGTTCACCGAGAAAGCTCCGAGGACGCCCCCCCGGGTTACGCCGGGTCGCCGCTCGGTCGGCGAGTTAGGCCGCCGGGTAGGGCGGTCATCATCAGAAGATCGCGGTTTCACCGCCTCGGTTCTACCAGGTCTCTGCGCTGGCCAGTGGTCGCGCGCTGCCTGCGGTGTCCTCGCTGGTGGCGGGTAAGTCGTCGCGGATCCGGCAACCGGACCACAGCCCGGCCATCGCCACCACGACCGTGGCCGCGCCCAGGACGTGCAGTGACACCAGCAGCTCCGGCACGCCAGTGAGGTATTGCACGACGCCCACTGTCCCTTGCGCGAGCACCACACCGACCAGCACTGCGTAGCGCCGCCAGGTGTGGGCGGGTACGCCCACCGCATGCATTGCGAAGCCCAGCCCGGTGAGCAACCCGAGAAAGGCGACGAGCAGATCGCCGTGCACTTGCGCGAGGGCCTCGACGTCGATCGCCAGCCGGGGTGTTTCGGCGTCACCGGCGTGTGGGCCCGCGGCGGTGACCAGGGTGCCCGCGGCGAGCAACGCGACCAGCGCGGCGACTGTGGTACGCAACAGCCCGCGTAGCGCGCCGGGCAGGTGCCAGCGTGGCCGAGCGTCGCCCTCGGCGAAGGCGGCTACCAGCAGCACCGCCAGCCAGACCAGGACCATCGACAGCAGGAAGTGCATGGCGACGGTCCACCAGGCCAGCCCGGTCAGTACCAGCATCCCCCCGAGGACGGCCTGCACGATCACCCCCACCGGCATCGTTGCGGCCAGCAGTACCAGCCGACGCCGCCGCGGCCGCACCAGCAGCGCGACCACCAGGCAGGCCAGCGCGACCAGGCCGACGAGGCCGGTGAACAGCCGATTGCTGAACTCGATCCACTGGGTCAGCGGGGCGATCTCCGGATGCGGTTCCGGGACCAGGCTGCCCGGAAAGCACTGCGGCCAGGTCGGGCACCCCAGCCCCGACCCGGTCACTCGGACCACCGAGCCGGTCACGGCGATCCCCGCCTGGGTGATCACCGCCGCGATGGCGGTGATTCGTCCCAAGGCGTGCAGCGGGCGGGCGGGTGGCAGTACGGACACGGCGCCGATCGTATGCGGTGCTCAGCGAGAGGCGTGCAGGGTACTCGGTAGTAACAACGCCACGAGCTCAAGCGACCTTATATGTGAATCGTGCCGAGGTCGTCGCAGAGCATAGGAGCACGTCGGTGGAGCAGCAAACTGATGATGGAGGCCCGTTACCACCGTCACGCGGCCAGGCACAGATTGTGCTGCCCGAGCAGTTTCAGGGAGCATGGTTCGGTGATGTCACCCGACGCGACTCTGCCAAACCACCCTATCCCGTCCGGCTCATAGTTGTTTCCGGGTGTATCGGAGATCGCATAGCGAATCCTTTCTACCCAACTTTGAATGTTCAGACGAACTGGACGCTCGTCGCTGCCTGGGCAGACGAGATACACGTTGATGAGCGAGCTGTGTCGGGTGCGTGGGGCGACGTGACGATCAGCGTGACGATGCAGCCCGGTGGACGTGTGCTGCACATGTTCGCTCCGCGAATGCTCGCCATTCTGAATCGGGAAAGCTAAGCCTACCGAGATTACTTTGCAACGTCACCTACACCCGGGCGTAATGGCCGGATGGTCTGCCGGTCTGCCGTGACAAAGAATTCCCAATCCTCCAGGGATGGCTCACCGACCTGTTGCCACCAGCGGTGCGTAGCTTCCACCTCATTCCACAACCGGCGGGGGCCGTACTGGCGGACGTCGTAGTGGCCTTTGATATCGCCCGGTACGACGCTTGCCCACGAACCCGAGCAAGTATCGACAAGCCACGCCACGCCATGGGTACAGTCGGCGGGCGTTTCCAGACGTCGTACTTGCACTGCGGGACCGCGACTGCGATTGCCCACCGGAGGGCTTCGGCCAGCAGCGCCGTCCAGGGCTGTAGCTCGCAGTGGGTGAGCTCGGCGGCCGAGTCGTCCCAGCGCAAGCGGTGCCATCGGGACGGTGCGCGGTGCGCGCGTAGTTCCATGAACCCCACCCGGATCGCGGCAGGCCGCCCGGTCGCGGTTCCGTCATTGCCGACGGTGAAGCGCACCAGTGGCCCGGAGGTCAGATCGGCGCGGACAGGGGTGACGATGACTCCGCCTGGCCGGGCCTGGGTGACCCATTCGTAAGGGAACTGCCCGAGGCGTACCGACGCGGTGGCCAGCACCCGGTCGAACGGGGCGCCCGAGTGCTGCCCCGCCGCTCCGTCGGCGGTCACCACGTGCACAGTAGGGATGTCGTATAGCGCTGTGCGGGCGTGCTCGGCCAGTGTGGGATCGACTTCGACCGTGGTCACGGTCGCGGCGCGTTGCGCGAGCAGTGCTGCGTTGTAGCCGGTCCCAGTGCCTATCTCCAGTACCCGATGGCCGTCGTGGATATCGAGGGCGTCCAGCATTCCGAGCATGGCTGAGGGCATCGACGACGAGCAGGTGGGCCGGTAGCCGACCTGCGGCCATACCGTGGCACCGTCATCGAACTGTGTGACGATCACTTTGTTGGAGTAGACTGCATCCAGCCACCTGCCGGGTTCGACAGCCCGGTCGAGTGCCACGCAGGCGATGTCATCGTCTTCACCCTCGTCCACCCACATGCGGTCGGGAATGAATCGCTCTCGCGGCACTGCGGAGAAGGCCGACACCCACGGAGCCGGTAGTTGATCCGATTCTAGGAGCTGGTCGGCGAGCGTGGCTTCGGACGTAGCAGTCACTGGTTGTCGTATTCGCTGAGGTCGAAGTCGTCTGCCTGCTTGCCGGTCTCCCTGTCGTCGCCGATGTTGTGCTTGCCATCGTCCTTGTTGTTCTTGTCCTTCTCGTTGTCCTTGCCCATCATCGACTCACCTTCCTTGTCGCCTGACCGCCCCAAGTATCCGATACGAGCGCTGACCGTAGCCGAGCCCATGGCACTCGACTCACAAGTGATTAACTCCTGGCGTCACTGACGGATGGATGAGAGCCCCGCGCTGATCTTCACGCCGGGCGAGTGGGTCGCCTTCGTCGGTGGCGTCCAAGACGGAGAGTTCACCCGCCCGTAGCCCACACCTTGGTACGGCAGCCGCAGTGTGTGATCTCGGTCGGTGTGTTGTGACCATGGGGACGGCCATCGCCGTCGCGGAAAATGGCTCACTGCCAGTAGCCAGACAGGCGAAATCCGCTATTTTCGTTGACAAGCTTGCATAGGTGGATACTCCCGTTTCATACTACATGAGGAGAGCCGCGGGATTACGAGAAAGCGCTAGCTGTGACTGGCCTGGACGTTTTCGACTCACCCAAGGGTAAACTAATATGTAACGCCGGTGTATGCGCTAGATTGGACGTGCAGTGTCAGACAACAGCAGTGCCGACTGGCTTCATGGCTTCAAGTTGGCGACGTTCAGCCACTTCGGTGTTTCTCACAACATCTACCGGCGCGGTAAGGGTCCGGCGGTGGTAGTGATGAGCGAGACGATGGGAATCACATCTGCGGTGGCGAAGTACGCGACACGAGTAGCTGATGCCGAATTTACCGTTTATCTGCCGGAGCTGATCGGTAGACCAGTGACGTCAACCCAGTGGGCAGCCCTGTTATCGGAAGCGGTAAACGGGGTCCGAGTGTGTATCAGTCGGGAATGGCGGGTGCTGGCGGCGAACCGATCCAGTCCGATTGTGGACTGGCTGCGGGCACTCGCCCGGCAGGCTCATCGCGAGTGTGGCGGAGCAGGTGTCGGAGCCGTCGGCTTGTGCCTAACCGGAAACTTCGGCTTGGCGATGATGCTGGATTCTCCCGTACTGGCTCCGGTGCTGGCCGAGCCATCGTTGCCGTTGGCGATCACACCAACGCTGCGACGTGGGCTACACGTCTCGGTAGCGGAGGTCGCCGCCGCCCACGAGAAGATCGACAGGCAGGGCGCGCGGTTGTTGGGACTGCGATTCCAAGGAGACCGGCTCTGCCCTCAAGAACGTTTCGAGCAGCTACGTACGGAGTTCGGTAGGAATTTCGAGAGCATCGAGATCGCTGATAGTGCGGCGAACCCTGCAGGATTCGGGAAGCCCCATAGCGTCCTGACCGAGCATCTGATCGATGAGGAGGGCCAGCCCACCCGGGCGGCGCTGGACCGGACGCTCACCTTCCTCAAGGAGCGTCTGCACTAGCCCGACGAGCAACGTGCCAGCCGCCGCCGCGCGGGCTGCGCCAACTCGTCCCCTGCTCAGGACAGGCGCAGGGTGCGAGCCGCCAACATGCCAGCACCCGCGGCCCAGGCCAGTAGCACGCCGAGGGCGTCCCAGGGGGCGGCGCCAGTGACTAGGGCGGCGTGCAGGCCCTCGGCTAGTGCACCGGAGGGCAGTGCGGCGGCGATCACGGATAGTGGGCCGGGCAAGGTGTCGACAGATAGCACGATGCCGCCCGCGACGACGAGTGCCAGCCACACCAAATTGGCTAGGGCGAGCACTACCTCGGCTCGCAACGCACCCCCGAGCAGCACCCCGAGGGCGCCGAACGCGGCGGTACCGGCCAGCACCAGCAGCACGGCGAAGGCGATCCCCGACGAATCGGGACGCCAGCCCAGCGCGATACCCACAGTCCCGAGCACCACCAGCTGCACCGCCACCACCCCGAGTACCGCGAGCATCCGGCCCGCGACCAGCGACCAGCGCGGCAGCGCGGTGGCGGCCAGCCGTTTGAGCACGCCGTAACGGCGGTCGAAGCCCAGCGCGATGGCCTGGCCGGTGAACGCGGTGGACATCACGGCCAGGGCCAGGATGCGCGGAGTGACGCTGTCCACCCGCGGGCTCGGCATCGGCACCACGTCCAGCACGGTGAGCCCGATCAGCAGCCCCAGCGGGATCAGCAGGGTGAGCAGCACCTGTTCCCCGTTGCGCAGGGTGAGTACGAACTCCGTGCGGGCCTGGGTGAGCAGCATTCGGGGCAGTGAACCTCGCCCTGGCGCCGGGGAGAAGGTGCCGGGCGGGAAACGGGTCATGAGCGCAGCTCTCGTCCGGTGAGCTCGAGGAAGACGTCCTCCAGGCTGCGCCGGGCCAGCCGCAGGTCCTCGGCGAGCACTCCCTGCGCAGCGCACCATGCCGTCACGGTGGCCATCACCTGTGGGTCGATCTCGCCCTCGATCAGGTACCTGCCGGGGTGTGGTTCGCTGGCCAGGCAGCTCTCGGGTAGCGCCGCGGACAGCTCGGCGAGCTCCAGGCCGTGCCGAGCGCTGAACCGCAGTTGCCGATGCGCGCCCGAGGTGGTCAGCTCGGCAGGGCTGCCCTGGGCCACCACCCGGCCCTGGTCGATGATCACCACGTGGTCGGCCAGGGCCTCAGCCTCATCCATCACGTGAGTGGTGAACAGCACGCTGACGCCGTCCGCGCGTAGCCTGCGGACGATCTCCCAGACCAGTCTGCGGGCTTGCGGGTCCATCCCGGCGGTGGGTTCGTCGAGGAACACCACCTCAGGCCGCCCGACCAGGGCGCACGCCAGCGCGAGACGCTGGCGTTGACCGCCGGACAGCCGCTTGTACGGCACCCGGGCAACGCTGGTGAGCCCGAGCACGCCAAGCAGCCAGGCGACGTCCAACGGCGCAGCGGCGCAGGCCGCGACCAAGCCGAGCATTTCGGCGGCCCGCACTCCGGGGTAGGCCCCGCCGCCCTGTGGCATCACCCCGACCCGGGGGCGTAGCGCGGCGCCGTCCGCGATCGGGTCCAGCCCCAGCACGCGGACCGTGCCCGCGTCAGGGCGGAGAAAGCCTTCGCAGACCTCGACCGTGGTGGTCTTGCCTGCCCCGTTGGGCCCGAGGAGTGCCAGCACCGTGGCAGGCGGCAGCTGCAGGTCGAGTGAGTCGACGGCCCGGACCGCGCCGAAAGTCCGGATCAGGCCGCGGACCTCGACGGCTGCTGGTTCGGCGCGCGGGCTCACGCCCGGAGAGCCTAGGTCGCGGCGTCGCGTCCAGGCGAATCGGCCTCCGGCCCCGGGTGTGGGGGGGGGGGGGGGGGGGGGGCGGAGGGCGCGCCCCCGCGGGGGGCGCGCGCCCCCCCGGCCGCGGGGCCGGGCCCCGGAGACCCCCCGCCC
>JBQTGW010000305.1:0-5574 GCA_052390495.1 Pseudonocardiales bacterium | reverse complement strand
CGTCGCGCAGCTCCCCCAGGACGGTGTCCAGATCGCTGTCCTCGTCGATCGGGACCGAGGTCGCCTCCAGCGCCGCGTACTGCGCGGCCCGCCGCCGCGTGCGGTACTCCAGCACTCGGGTGCGCAGCAGCCGACGGTGAGTACCCACCTTCTGAAACGGTATCTCGCCCCGCTCGAGAATCTTGATCACAGTCGGGCGGGTGACGCCCAACAGCTCGGCAGCCTGCTGAGTCGTCAGCGTGGCGGACTGCGGCGCGACGGTGACCGCCCGTCCGTGACTCAAGGCATCGACGACCTGTCGCAATACCCGATGGATCTCCAACGGGAGTTCCACCCGGTCGCCCGGTTCGCCCCCGGCCAAAAAGTACCGCGGCCTGATCGTTCCCCGGCCGGCTGTCTCGTGCGCCGCCAAGAAGTCGTGAACCTGCGCGAGTTCGCCTGACCCATCGGCCGACGGCAGGTAGGTCTCGCTCTCATGGTGGGCAACAGCACCGGCCACAACGATCAACCTCCTCAGTCGCAACGACTGTAATGCGTTTCGTTTCGTGCCATGCGCCGCCCCGTATGGGGGTGGACGCGCTCACCGGCTGGTTACTGCGAGGCGGTGCGTACTGAGTGCTGGCTAGAGTGGCAAACGGGCGCAGTGGCTAACACTCTGTAATCACACCCACAAGCATCTTCATCCCCATCCTGGGCCGGAAGGCGTCATACTCACCAAGCCCGCGGGACAGAGGGTCGACCCCACAGGGAGGCGAGGAGACGTGACGCGCAGTGAGCTGCTTCGGCGCCTGTTCGCCAGTTACGCCCAGGGTGACGACACGAAATTCCATGTCACGGCCCGAGCGTTGATCGCCGAGGAGCGGCGGCAGAACCACCGGGTGCTAGCCGCCGACCTGGAACATGCCCTGTTGTTTGAGCGTAGGCCCGGGGCGGCGACGCCGTTGACGCTGCACCCGATTCCCAGGGGGCGCGATGATCGTCCTTTGGTGCGCGTAGTCAAACCGGAGCGGGAGCTGGTCGAGCTCGTGCTCGGCCCCGCTACCAGAACCGCCATCGAAGATGTGGTCCAGGAAAATCTGAACCGGTCGATGCTGGCCAGCCACGGCCTGCGTCCCCGGCGGCGACTGCTGTTCGTCGGCCCACCCGGTACCGGGAAGAGCGCGACGGCGCATGCGATCGCTGCGGAGCTGAGCCTGCCGGTGGCCATCGCCTCTCTGGCCGCGTTGACGTCCTCTTTCCTGGGTGACACCGCCCGCAACATCGAGTCGGTGGTGCGCTTCGCCGAGCAGACACCCTGCGTGCTGTTGTTCGATGAATTCGACGTGCTCGGCCAGGAACGCGGCCAGGACGGCGATCACGGTGAGATGCGCCGTGTTGTGGCTACCGTGCTCCAGGTGCTGGAGGAGGTACACGGTGAATCGGTGATCGTCGCGACGTCGAACCGTCCGCAGTCGGTGGATGCGGCGATCTGGCGTCGTTTCGACGAGCTGGTGGCCTTCGAGCAGCCCGAAGTTGACCAGATCGCCGAGTTGATCACCTCGAAGCTGCGGGCACTGCCTACGGTGATCTCTACTTCCGCCTGGGCCGGGAGACTGCGCGGGTTCTCTCCGGCCGAGATCGAGTTGGTCTGCTTTGATGCGATGCGCCGGGCCGTCTTGTCGGGTCGCGCCACGGTGGACGACGCCGTGATGGCGGCTGCGACCGATCGGTTGCGGATCCGGCGGGAGGTCGCCATGGGAGTGACGTCGCCGGATCTCCAATCCCGCGAGAAAACCTGAATCGTTCCATCAGCAGTGTGGGGGCGGCTACGCTGCGTGCGTGGCGATCGACTGGGGTGAACCGACCCTGTGGGGTGCGGAGCGCAACCACGTGCACCTGCGGTTGACGGCCGCACTGCCACCACAGCAGAGACGAAGGCTGCGCTCGGGTGGTAGCAGGGGTCCCCTCCTGCATCCAGACCGCGGTCAGCACGCGCGAAACATCAAACAGCAGCTCGCCACCGTGCGAGAACGTCACAAACGACGCGCGAAGATCTTCGGTATCGACCCCGACCTGGTCGCAGTTATGATTTTCTATGACGATCTGTCGGGAGTTGATAAGCGACTGGAGCAGATCGGGTTGAGCTTTCTGGCCTCAACCGGGCGGCAGGCTATCGCTGCATTCTCCTCCAATCCCGAGATGACAGCATTTCTGCACCATCTCGCTCTTTTTGGACAAGGCGTCCCGGAAGGCAAAAAGTCGGCACACTACGAAGAGCTATTCGACACAATCAAAAAAGTGCGCCCGCTGGAGCCTGAGGACATTCTCGATCTCGATGTGCAGCAGGAGACTCGACAGCGGGGAAGCGACTTTCTGAGACTGGACTTCATGTGTTGGTGCCCTGAGGACGAACCAGACGCCCTGCGCCGCTTCAACGAGACACAGCAAGCGATCCAGACTGCCGGGGGCGCGGTACTGAACTCATCGTTCCGGTACATGGCGGGGCTTTCACTTATCCGCGCCGATGTTCCGGCGAACGCGGTATGGGAGCTGGCCCAGACCAACCGGGTCCGGCAGATCATGTTGCTGCCGCAGCCGCTGCTCACGATGCCCGAGGTCATCACCGCTGCCTTCGACAACTTGCCCCGAATTCTGCCGCCCCTGCCTGACGCGCCGGTCATCGCGGTGATCGATTCCGGGGTGCGGTCGAGTCACCCTCTGATAGCGCCCGCCCTGACGCAAGCGCTAGCCGCCAATGAGCACATTACCCATGGGGAGGATGAACACGGCCACGGAACGTTGGTGGCCAGTCTTGCGCTGTACGGTTCGCTGGAATCCAGGTTGCACACCAAGGAGCCGCTGCGCGCCGTCGGCCGGCTCCTGAGCATCCGGGTGCTGGACCATGAAGCGAATTTCCCGGACGCCGAGCTGTGGGCCGTGCAACTCGCCGACGCTATCGAGCTGGCCGTGGCCCATCGCGCACGCGTGGTGAACCTGTCCTTAGGCGACCAGCGCCACCCCTACCATCCACCCGCCCCGGATCCGGTCGCGGCGATAGTGGATGAACTGGCCCGCAAACACAAGCTGGTCATCGTGGTCAGCACGGGGAACTTCCCGGCGGTCGACTACGTCGGTGATATCGACATCGTGTCCGGCTACCCGGCTTGGCTGCTTGATCACGAGGACGCCGGGTTGTTCCCACCGGCTACGTCGGCGTTGTCGCTGACTACCGGGGCGCTGGTCGCCGACGATCACCAGGGCGCCCGCCCGGCCCGCGACTCTGTCGACGTCCAGTTGATCGGTAAGAGCGGCCAACCGAGCCCAGCAACCAGGGTGGGACCCGGTATCGAGAAAATGACCAAACCCGAGCTGATGGCCCCTGGTGGGACCTACGCCTACGACACCGGGCTGAACCAGTTCAGCCGGACGCCGTACGGCAAGGTCGTCGGGGCGGCCGCAGTCCCTCCGGACCGGTTGTTCGCCGCTGACGTGGGCACGAGTTTCGCCGCTGCCCTGGTGACGCACGCCGCGTTGCGAGTGCTCGGCCGGTACCCGGCGTTGTCGGCGAACGCGGTACGCGCACTGCTGCTGGCGACCGCGGACTCCGTGGAACCGGTCGTGGAGGCTGAGACCGACGCGGGAGCACGGGCGGCGCAACTCAGGCTGAGCGGGTTCGGCCGGATCAACGCCGAGCATGCCGAGTTGTCGGAGGATCACCGGGCCGTCCTGGTCGCGGAAAATGAGCTGGAGATGGATCAGGTGCACTTCTACGCAGTGCCGATACCGGATTCATTCTTCATCAATGGGGCAAAACTGATCAGGCTGGGGCTCGCCTTCGACCCCACGGCGCGTGCGACACGATTGAAATACCTGTCCAGCCACATGTCGGCCTATGTCTACCGAGGTGTGACAGTCGGAGAGGTCCGCGCGAAGTACGCCGTGCACCCCGATGACGACAAACCACCCGAGGAACTGGAAAAGTTTCAATGCGAGTTGCAGCCTTCAGACCAGGCCCGGCTGCTCGGTGCGAATCAAGCGGCTGAACAACTTTGGTCGCGTCCCTGGGACAAAAGATACCGTGGCCAGCTAGTCGTGGTGGTCCGGAACACAAACCGGTGGGCACCACCCGAGGAGAAACAAAGCTACGCCCTGGCGTTGATGCTCCGCACCCGCGAGGATCTCAACGACAAAGTGTATGCGCAACTGCGCACCGAACTGCCTCTGCTCACCGAGATCCAACCGGAAATCGAGCTCTAATCCGCGCGCGAACCGCACCGAACTAGTCGTGCCGCTTCGCGGCTCGCCCGCGTGCAGCCGCCCGTCGTGAACCTCTTGATGAACATCCTTTTTGCAATACTCGGGGCTGCGCTTGGAATAGTGCTTGAACGCGTTCTTCCAAGACTGATCAAGTGGCTCAAAGACTGATCAGGTGGCTCGCGTAACGTAGCTATGAATGGTCGCGCCGGTTGAGCCGGGCGAACGGTCCCCATCCGACGAGGCGCTGCAGTGGGGTGCAGCGGTCTGCGATGTAGTTGGTGATGGCGCTGATCAGCTGTCTGGCGAGGAACCCCCCTCGGGTTGACCATACTGAAGACCGTGGCGTCTTGCGGGTACGGGGCCGCCTTGCTGCCAGCAGCAGGAGAGAACGGCGGTGCCCGAGCGTGGAAAGCGTGGGGAACGCACGGACCGGATCGGCCCGACGGAACGCGGGCCGATCCGGTCCGTGACTAAGCCGCTAGCCAGCGGGAACGGTGAACGGGGACATTATTCGTCACCAACCGACTCGGTTTCCCGACCGCTTTTAATCAGCGGGCCCGGAGCCCCGATCTCTGGTGACGCACCGTCAGACCGATCCGTCCCCAGCGCGCCGCCCTCGATCTCGACAGAGGCATAGTGATCACCGTGTGTGGTCGCATGAGGCGTGTTCACCCCCGTCTACCGGCGAACCAGCGTGGGGAATCTCAGCGCCGCTGACCTGCGAAGACGAGGAATCGTGGTCACCGGAGGGTGGTGAGGTACCGATCTCGTAATCAGCGGGTTCGGGGTTCGAGTCCCTGGCGGCGCACATTCCTGGCGAGGTGGACCCGCGCTCCGACTCGATGGATCGAAGTGTTGCCATCGGGCGCTCTTGTGGAGACACTCTTATCCATGGCTGTCGCGGTGATCGAGCTGCCACCTACCTTCACCACGCGAACCGCTCGGGCGTTCGGACTGCATCCTCGTGACCTGTACCGGCTGCGGGACGAGGGCGAGCTGCTCGAGTTGTCCCGGGGTGTGTTCCGGCGAGCCGACGCCCCGGCCCCGGCCCTGCCCGATCTTCTCGCGGTCTCCTGCCGTACGCCGGTGGGCGTCGTCTGCTGTCTCTCCGCGCTGGTCGTGCACGACCTGACCGACGAGATCCCCACGGCAGTGCAGATCGCCGTCCCGCGCCGGAATCGTCCGCCGCGCATCAGCCATCCGCCCACCGGGGTGTTCCGCTTCGCCACCGCCACCTTCGAGCTTGGGCTGTCCACCGTGGAAGCGGCCCCTGGTGAGCGCATCCGGGTCTACAGCGCGGAACGAACGGTGGTGGACCTCATGCGGCTGCGCCACCGC
>JBQTGW010000304.1:0-16189 GCA_052390495.1 Pseudonocardiales bacterium | reverse complement strand
TCCAGAGGTCACGTTCAGTGCAGGATCTGGCGCGAACCGTAGTCCCCACTACTGACAGAACCGGACCTCACCGCCTCGCGTTGACCGGAGGTTTTGTCCCCTCCCTCCGCTGTTGGCCCAGCTCAGCGCAGGATCGACGAGAGGGAAAAAGTTCCCGCCCGCACCCGAAGTCGACCTCTCGCAGTCGCCGTCACCCGCCCGGAACGGTGGAGAACGTCACCCGCCCGGAGACCCCGCCGTGTCAAGGCCACACCGACCTGATGATCGGTGTGGGTAGCAGTGGTATACGAGGTGGATCCCTGTTACGTATAGTTACATCGAAGGCTGATTCCAATACTCTCCGTGCACCAGCTGATGTGTACATCGAGTAGCCAAACCGGATGGAATCTTTGTCTCATCCTTCGGCTGTTTGCGCAGGTCAACAAACCTGTGATCGGCAAGGAAATGTTCCTACCCGAACTGTGGTGCCGTAGATCGTGATCACCGCCACGCTAACGGCCACCAGACGGCAGTACGTCCCTTCAGATTCGCACTCGCTCCAGATCGCGCAGAGAGGTCAACGACGTGAGAATCCCGCGCACATCCACCGGCCGGGGTTCCGGTGTGTACCAGACCAGGCATCAGCACATGTGCGCGGTGTTGAGTGGGGTGCTGGTGGAGACGTTGCAGGCCCCGGCGCTCTGCTTGGCCGGTGCCGGCGGCGCTGCTGGATACACAGTGAGGCCAGTGTGTGGCTGTACCAGCCCGTCGAGTTCCTGCGCGTCCAACTCGCCCGCGAGCTGGACGTGACCTAATGCTCCGGCCGTCCCATTCCCGCCCTTCCCCCGGGGTCCTCAGGGCGGGACGGCGTGACCCACCCTCCGCACCGCCCGACCAGGGCCGAGCACTTCCTGCGTAGCGATGGCAACGCTGACCGCGCCCGATGCTGAACAGCGCGGGCCACTACTCGAAAAGCACGATCAGCAAAAAGCACGATCAGCGCGAGATCCTGCATAACCGGGTATCTGACCAGATCGGCGAACGACGATGGTCGCCCCAGTCTTACCTGGCTTGTCGAACTGATCACTAAAGCTTCCACACCTGGGGAGGATGATCTAGCGACTCTGGAGATTTTCGACGAGGGCTATCACCGTCGGGGACCTCTTCCTCGGAAATTGTTCGGGGCCGTGCGTAGCCTGTGCTGAGCGGGTCGCTGTGTGTCATAACAGTTGGTGTATGTGGGCACCAAGTCGCGCGCACAGGCGCAGACCGGTACTTTTATTGATGAGCCGTTGGGCGGGATCGGGCGTTGCTGGGACGGCTGCTGGCTTTCGGGATACGCAGCCTGTCGTTTCGAGGGGGAAGGGCTATGAATCTGCAGATACTTCCGCTGGCCATCACCATGATGGCCGGGCCGCAGATCATGTCGGCGATCATCTTCGTGACTACTCGCAGTGCGGTTCGGCTCTCTGTCGCATTCCTGCTCGGCGTGGTCGTAGCCACCACGCTGGGGGTGTCTGTTAGCCGGGGCCTTGCTGCCTTGCTCGGCGGGGTCGTCGCGGCGGACGGGGAGTCCCAGGGCCCAAGCACGCTCGGCACCGTCATCCAGGTTGCGCTCGTCGTCGTGTTGGCGATCGTGGCCCTGAAGAACTATCTAGGGCGGAAGACCGCGGAGCCGCCGAAGTGGCTCGGAACCTTGCTGGCGGCGACTCCTGCCACGGTGCTGAAAACCGGGTTGCTGGTCATCCTGGTCATGCCCTCCGACATCGTGATCATGTTGACCGTCGGCATGAACCTGGAACAGCACAACGCAGGCGTGAGCGCCGCGCTTCCCTTCATCGCTGCCACCACGCTGATAGCGGCGCTTCCGCTGCTGAGCTACCTGCTGTTCCGCGAGCGGGCAGCAGCTGCCATGCCCGGAGTCCGGGATTGGATGAACTCCCACAGTTGGCTGGTCAACATCATCGTCTGCCTCGTCTTCATCGTGCTCATCACGGCAGGCGGGTAAGACCGCATCTGTCACGGCGCGGTGAGGGCGAGTTCGACGGCGTGGCGTGGGCTGCTGGCTGGGGTGGGGGGATCGGGTAGTGGGTGGCCGTGGTGGTCGAGGATGGTCCAGCCGCCGAGGGTGATGACGGGGATGGTGCCGCGTTGTTTGGCTAGGGCGATCTCGGAGAGGGTGCCCCAGGAGCCGCCGATGGCGATGACGGCGTCGGCGGCGGAGACGATGACCGCGTTGCGGGCCTCGCCCAGATTGGTCGCGATCACCGCGGACAGGTCCGGGCAGGCGTCCTCGCTGCTCTCGCCTGGGCGGATGCCGATGACCAGGCCGTTCTCGCTGCGGGCCCCGGCTGCGGCGGCGGCCATGACACCGCTGCCCCCACCGCAGATGACCACTGCGCCTGCCTGGGCCAGTAGCCGGCCTACCTCGTGGGCGTGGGTCTTGTCTTCGTCGGTGCAGTGGCGGGGTCCGCAGACCGCGACCTGCACGGGCATGGCGTGCTCGCCTCCAGATCCGCGATGTTCAGGTAGCGGTGCCCGGTTCCAGTTCTGGTGGGGGCGGGGTGGGTGCTGAACTCGGCGAGGTTATCGCGCAATGCGGCCAGGGTGCTGGAGGCCAGGTCGGGTCGCTGGCCGAGCAGGGTGTGCAGTGAGCGGGCCCGGCCGATGATCGGCACGGTGCGGTACTCGGCGCCGGTGGCGTGCGGCGGTGAATTCGTCCAGTGCGGTTTGTGCCCAGTGCGCAGCGGCATCCAGATGGTCGATGCCGCCGAGAGCGTAATGGGCTTCGCTGGCGTAAAGGGCGGCTATACCGACGTCGAAACCGAGCACCTCCGGCTCGTCGGGGGTGCTCGGTGGGCGCGGTCGCAGCGAGCACCTCGTCGTCGACGTTGCTCAGCCAGTCTTCCAACTCATCACGGGTTCGCCCGCCCCAGTGGCGCATCTCGGCCCAATGCCACAGCTCGCCGACCGTCACGAACGTGACGTACCAGGTAGCGCCGATCAGCTTGGTAGCCAAGGGACCGGTCAGACGCTTCTTCAGGGTCTGCGAAGCGACGTCGGTATCCAGGACGACAGGGCGCATCAGCTAGGCAAGACCTGCCCGGCGGTTGGCGTAGGTGTAGGCGATGAACTCCTCCAGCTCCTCATCAGAGCTGAAAACGTCCCGAGCCATGTCTTCGAGAGACTCGACCGGGCGCACACCCTTCCGGCGCGCCAGCTCTTCCGCCGACACCCGCGGCCGACGGCGGGGGACCCGCGGTGTGTCATCTGCGCTGTCAGTCGTCATCGGCACCTCCTTCGTACCTGCCTCCAGTGTGGCACCCGAGACCGACACGAGTCGTGTCAAGGGACACGCTGGCCTGAGTTCGCTGCGAACCGTTGCCGCTACCTCGATGGTGGCCGCCCGGCGCCACCGAGAACCTCGTCCTGCCGCTGGCATGCCTGCCGACCTGCCGTATTCGGAGCCGAATCGCAGTTTTGAGCGGAGCTGGACTGCTGTTCGGAGCCGAATTGTTGTTCGCGCGGTCACCGTGCTGGGTCGGTGAGATCATCTGCTGGGTCGGTGAGATCATCTGCTGGGTGGACCAGCAAGAGAAAATCCTCTGACGTCCTGTAACGTGCGCTACGGCACGTCATTCTGTTGCCGGTCTGCGGGTCAACGGATCCTTGTCCAGGTGCGATACGCGGTGCCTCCCCACAGGGCTGTAGCCATCATCAGCGTCTCGAACGTGAAGAACCACCTCTCATCCGCCGGGCCTGTGAAGCCTGTTTGGCCGAGCCCGAGGAAGTAGGACGGGCTACCTGTCTTGAGGAAGACAAAGAAAGACAATCCTATGGCAATGGTGGCGAGGACCACGGAGAGTCGGCCGAGTCTGATGACGGCGACTATAGCGAGGATGAACACTAATGTATCGAGACCAGCACCGTAGGCATCAACGGTTATTAGCAGCAGACTTACTTTCCTCGCTCGATGTTTGGCCAGCTCGGGAACGATTTCGTTGCTGGTGGCGTACTTCAGTTCGGTGCCGCTGGTGAGCGCGCTCTCGTAGGATGCGATCATCACGAGTATGACCAGTCCGATCGGCCATCGCCAATCTACCGCGACAAAGGCGATAGCCGGGGTGATCCCGAGAAGATACGTTAGGAAGGCGGGCTTCACCCGGTCGAGTCCCACACATCTGCTGAGTACCAGGAGCAGAGTTGGGCCGAGCATGAGCGCGGCCCAGTACAGGCCATATCCGCTGACGAAGCCAGCGAGCATCCACAGTGCCGCAATAGAGCTCCACACCGACAGGCTGACAATCCATTTACGGCGCGGCGTCCATCCCGTGTGGCGCGGAGCCTTACTGGAGACCTGATGCGGATAGTGCCGCCAATCGGTTGGGACGCCGGGTGGACCACCACCAGGAGGGAACGGTGCAAAAGTCATAGTGTCGCTCCTTACTAAAGTCATCTACCTCGACGCGGGTGGCCTGTTGTGGATGGGATGGCCAGCGGTGAACACCAAGCCCGCTCGCCAGCGAGGTACCGTCCCTGCGACGACTTTCTGGTGGAGTGCGGCAACCCTCTCGTGCAGTCGCTGACTCAATAGGCCAGGCGGAGTCGGTTCGCCTGATGGCTCCACTCGGGCCGGAACCCGATGCTGAGCGGCGGTGGCGACAAAGCTGGCATTGACGTCAGGGACAACACCGAGAACCAGGACGGCAAACACGCCCATGGTATGGCGTTGGTGTCGACCCAGCCCGGCGTCGTAGATGATTTCGTAAGGAATGAGCGGCGGCACGCGCGTGTTACGCGACCCGGCTAGAACCGCGAGGTGCGACGCGATCGCGAGCACGCAGTCGATCAGTAGCTGGGTGAGCTTTCGGCGCTTGGGGATAAACCAGGGCAGCAACATGCTGAGCCGGTCCACGAACAGATCGGACACCATGCCCATCACCACCGCCTCGGTGTCCCGGACCCTGATCTCCACGATCCGGCTCCAGCTGAGGCGCTGTCCGTTAATCATGAGGTCATTCGTACTGAGCCCCAGATGTCCGAACCGGCGTAGCATTGACCGCAGCAGGCCGGCCAGGAAGGACGGCACGCGCCTGATTTCCGGAACAAGATCACCCAGGGATACCTCCCAGTCCCGTTCGGCGGGGACCGACGGAAGATGGCCCGCCATGATAATCGCCGAAAGCCGTTCAGGTCCAGCGACCGGAACACCACGGAAGTTTCCCATCATGTTGTCGCGCTGCCTTCCATGTGCCGGTGCGGCGTTCGCGGTCGACGCCGCCGAGAGACCCGGCCCAGACGCGATCTAGTGGCCGCCTGACGCGGGTACGTGCCGGGCAACTCTGCCATCCGTGCACGCCTGCGGGTTCCTCTTGTCGATCGGGGGTTGACATACCTGCCGTACAACGGCTTTATCTGGGCTGATACTCCGGCCCTCGACCGCCTGCGGTTGACGGTCAGTGGACGCGCATGCACTTTGGGACGCTGTATACGATGTCGACCCGGCTGGAGTCATGAACTTGGGGGGCCTTGCACGGGCGGGCCTCGGGGAAGGACAACTGCTGATGGCACGCACGCCCGAACGCCGCGGACAGCCTGCTCCTGAGCGCCAAGATCCTAACCTCGTGTGTGACCGCGAGGATCTTGGAAGCGCGCTGCGTTGGATGATCCACACGGCCGGCCAGCGGGCGAAACCGAGCGAAGACCACCCGCCGCAATCAGAGGCTGAGCTCGCAGCCAAGTTGAAGGTCTCGCGACAGCAGGTCAACAAGTACGTTCAGGGCAGGGACATAACGCCGCGGCGGTGGGATGAGATCCTTGGAATGCTCCACATCGAAGGACCCGAGCGCGGGCGCTGGGCAACTGCGTACGATCGAGTGCAGCACCACTCCAAGAAATGTAAACAGCGCTACGAACCGCCAGGTCCCAACAACGAGACAAAGTCGCCAGATGCCTTGGGTAACCACCAGGGCTTGCTGGCTGTGAGCGAGTCATCAACGATTGCCGCGCCAGGAGCCGGTGCCGAGGACGTCGCTGGCTCTCGTGGGGCGCGTTGGGCCAACCGCCTTACCCGGATGACATTGCTAGCGGTCGCCGGTGGGCTCGTCGTCGCGGCCGTCGGCCTCCTCCTGCTCCTGAGTCCCGAAGCGGAGGTCTCGACGCCGCTCGTGGCGTTGCATAGCGGAAAGTGCGTATCAATCACCGGGGACGTGATGGCGGATGGGGTGAAGGTCCAGCAGCACACCTGCACCGGTGTGCCCGGTCGGACCTGGCGCCTGGAAAGTGTTGGCGAAGGGCTCGCGGATTGGGCCGTCTTTCGCATCGTCGGTGTCGACTCGGGACGGTGTCTCACGTTCTCCGAGGAGCGCTTCGGCGGGGCACAAGTAATAGTCCAGCAGACCTGCGACCCGGCCTCAGACGCTCAGGAGTGGAGGTTCATCATCGAGGAGCAGCGAAACGGGTCCAGCTACGGTCAGCTGATCAACATGCGCAGCAGTACCTGCCTCGACATCAACGGCGGCAGCGTCGACGTCGACACCCCAGTCGTGCTGTGGATGTGCGGTGATCAGCGTAACCAGCGCTTCGGCGTCGCTGACGAGGCCGTGTTGACTGTGCGCGGGCTGCGCGATGCATTGGAGGCGTTCGCCCAGCGAGCGGTGCTCGATGCCCACTATCGGAGCCATCCCGGCGCCCGCCCCGATCTTGCCGAGATCGCGCACAGTGGTGCTGGGCAACGAAGCTGTCCAGGCTCTCCTCGATCCGGCGCACCGCAAGCATCGGCGAGTGCTCGCGGTGGTTGAAGCCACCGCGGCGCGAAACCTACGCCCCCGCGGCGCGGTGCGGGTGGTCGTGCCCGCCTGCGGTTCTCACCCGCGACGTCGGAGATCTGCGGCGAATCGCCAAACACCTGGGCGCTCACCCGACCGTCCTGACCGTCTGAATCGCGAGTGCCACTCGTCAGGTCTTGATCTGTCAACCTCTCTCACGCTAAGTGATCGTATATCGTGATACCTCACTCATGATATTCTTATATTTCACCTGATTGAATGAAAATCTTGCTCTCTGTGTATAGCAACACATTCGGTCGACTTAATACCGGCTACAAAGTTGTTAGGGCAGCCGAGGGGGATGCCATGGCATACGAGCAGAGTCCGCAGGCACTCCTGCGGGTCTTACTCGCCGTGACCGGCAAGATGCTGCGATACGTCGGTGACGGCGAGGCCGAGGAGGAGGCTGCGGTCTACCGCATCCTGGCCGAACACCTCGCGCACGAACTGGAGCTGCCCGAGGCTGCGGTGTTCCGCGGCATCGTCGATCTGTGCGCCGGCCCCGGCCCGCACCCGCTGACGGCCAGTCTGCCCCCGGTGGACCAACGCATCCTCACCGACCTTTGCACCTCGGTTCTGCAGATCACGGTGCGCTACGACGCGCCGAAGACGGGACCGGTGACGCGCACGGTCACCCTCCTCTACGGCGGCGACCAGCGGGGCGTCAAGGCCCGTCAGGTCCAGAGCGAGATCCTCAGAGACGACCTACCGCCCGATGTCCGCGAGCGGTTCCTGCGGGAAGACGCCCACGAGGTCACCTTCCAGCTCTACCCGAGGAGCACCTGATGCCGGCCTTCATCCCGCTGCTGATCGGCGTGCTGTTCGTCGGCGGCGCCGCGCTGCTGTGCTGGGGGAAGATCTTGAGCTGGGCGCAGAACCACCTCAAGCCGTGGATCAGTGCCAACATGCCGTGCCTGTCGCAGTGCCTCGATGACGCGTTCGTCGCACTCGACCGCGATGCGGTCAAGCTCCGCAAAATCGCCAAGAATGCCTGGCAACAGTTGCGCCGAGTGCTCATCAAGCTGGTGGCGCAGTTCGTCCGTCAGCGCGACGGCAGCTGGACGGTACGCATCACCTCCTGGCTGGCCACCCAGAACTCCGCGCAGCCGGTAGTCAAGAGGGAGACCGAGCAGCAGCTCTGCTGGGACGAGGTCCCCGACATAGTGCGGGAGCAGTATCTCCGCCGGAACCGGAGCGCGCAGGAGATCGACATCACCAAGCTGCGGGATGCGCAGGTGCTGACCAACGATGTCTGAGTAGGAAGAAAGCAGATGCCGAAGAGTTGGACTTATGTGCCACCCGCCGATACACCGCCCGTCGCCGACGATTCCAGTTCGGATCGCGCCACGACCGCTGTATCCAACGTGCCGGAACCGGCCAGCCTGGAGTTCCCCGTCCGCAAGCCAGTGCGCGACCTCGCCAGCCTGGTTATACCCGACGGAGTCCGGCAACGCCTGGAGACGGCGATCCGCCTGGTGAAGTACCACGACGTACTATTCGACCAGTGGGACCTCAAAAGCATCGATCCGCACCATCAAGGTGTCGCATTAAACCTGTACGGGCCGTCCGGTACGGGCAAGACGCTCGCCGCTGAAGCTCTTGCGGCGCATTTGGGGCGCGGTTTTATTGACGTCAGCTACGCCGAGATCGAGTCCCGGTACGTCGGTGAGACACCGAAGAATATCGTCCGCTGCTTCGCGGCGGCCCGTCGGCACGATGCGGTGCTGGTCTTCAACGAAGCCGATTCGATCCTCGGCAGCCGCCTGAGCACCGTGACGCAGAGCGCGGATCACTCGGTCAACGTCTCGCGTGCCGTCATGCTGGCTCAGCTCGACGAATTCACTGGCGTCGTCGTGTTCACCAGCAACTTCCCAAGAAACTACGATCCCGCCTTCGTCCGGCGGATCCTGGCCCACGTCCGGTTCGATCTCCCAGACCTGCCCACCAGGCACCGGCTATGGGCGGCACTACTGCCGAAGCTGTTGCCACTCGCGGCCGACGTCGACCTGGGCCTGCTCGCCGATGCATCCGAAGGGCTGGCTGGCGGGGACCTGGTGAACGTCATCCTCGCAGCTGCGGCGAAAGCCGTGGACCGCCCAGTGCAAGACTGCTGCGTGCACCTCGCCGATCTGCTGGACGAGCTCACCGAACTCCGCGATACGAAGCGAGAGGTCGGAAAGCCGGCGACCGCGCAGCCGCTCGTCAGCTGGGACCCAGCCACTTAACTAGTAGAGAAGGGCGATCATGCCGATTTTCGGGATTGCGGGCAACCACGAGGGGGCGGGGCCATGCCGTTGAGCGACTACGGAGTGCTCGTCGGCCGGGTGTTGGAGAGCCGGTCCGAGGGCGGTACCGACAGCCCACATTTCCAGATCAGGGTCCGGGGTGGGAGCACCGACTTCCGGGTGGCGGTCAATGTGCTGTCGCAGCTGTCGCCGTCGGAGTTGCTGTATGTGGCGGATGAGGCGTTCGGGCACCGGCTGCGGCCACCGGTTCGGTTGGGCAACCAGGGCGGCATGGTGACCCTGCTCAACCCAGCCGGGCTGAAGGTCGACGGCGTCGCATACACCGAACAGCAAGCCGAAGCGGAGGGCTGGACCATCGTGTTCTGAGCACAGCGGCATCCAGCGATCCGGGCGTGGGGTGGTGTGCTGCAGGAACAGTGGGCGCGAGTGGCGACCAACCCGTCCGGTCGATCACTCCGCTCTCACCACCGGAGCGGTCACCGCCCACCCACCGGCAGGATCCTCAGCCGATCCACTGCACGAGGAGCACGTGGACCTCGCGCTCGTACTGGGGCGAGATCCTTGGACTGCTTCGCCTTGTCCAGCACGATGTTCCACTCGGGGTCGAACTCAGACCGGCCCCACCATCCTGCTTCGCGCCGCACGGTGCGCCACGCCGTATCTATTCTGGTCCGCGCTCGTTTCTGGTGTTAAGGAGTCGTTTGTCCAGCTCGGCTCCTGGGGGAGGGACTATCGGGAGCGGTAAGTAATCATCCCTTGCGCCCGCAGCTCGGACCTTTCTGTTCGGGTCGTTCGCTGCGTCCAGGGTCCCGGCGGATGCTCTCGACCACCCGACCGGGGTGGCCCTCAGATCAGAAGGCTCGTCCTCGCTGATGGGGACTGTGTGGAAAGGACAGCACGTGATCAGTAGGAAGCTCGCCGGAGTCAGCGCCGCAGGTGTCGGTGTCGCCACCGCAGCGGCCGCCCTGCTGCTGGGAACCGTGCCCGGCAGCGCCGTCAGCCAGCCATCATCCACCGGATCCGCGTACGGAGTCGCAGCCAGCGGCGCGTTAACCATCGACCCGATGCCGCAGATCGCGACTCCGCCGGCCAGCGAAGACGCGCTGCTCGAAGTGGCTGGCGTTGGCCTCCTCAAGGTTGCCGCCGACCGCCACACCTCGTCAGCGGCCGCTGGCCAGGTGGCGCTTGCCGAACTGGTTGATGCCGAGGCGATCAAAGCCACCTGCGATAACGGGGTGGGCGCGGTGTCCATCCTGAGCGGCAGCATCGCTGGCACCGAATTGCCGTCCACTCCGGGTGTCAATGAGGAAGTGGATGTCTCGCCGATTCTGTCGGTGGTGCTCAACCGGCAGACCGACAACCCGGACCGCACCCGCACTATCGATGCCGTGGTGCTCTCGCTGGTGCCGGGCACCGAGCTTGATGACCAAATCAGGCCAGCGCAGCTGAACCAGGTGCCGGGCGGCCTCGGCCTCCCCGACCTGGAAGTGTTTCAGGACGCTATTACTGTGCGTGATCTGCTGGAAGATCTGCGGCAGCTGAGCCCGGATCGCACCGTCCCGCTGCAAGAGAACGCGGGTTTGCAAGTGATCATCTCCTCGGTCACCTGTGGCACGGATGGCCCTGTTGCCGAGAGCCCGGCGCCCGGCGCGGTGCCGGCCCCGGTACCGGAGGTGGTCGAAACCCAGCTACCGGTCACGCACTGAGGCCGGTGGACATGGCACCCGTCCGGGCTTACCCCGTGGATCCGGTGGGTTGTCCGCTGATCTTGAAGGTGTAGGAGTTTCGCACGAGGCACTCCCCTCCAGATGGATCCTGCTTGTAGGTGCCGTCAAGCCTGTCGTCGGTCACCGTGAAGCTGATCTGCGCATCAGTGGTGACCTTCATTTCCGGGTTCAACGGGCAGCTCAAGAAGAATTCCTCGCTGAGTGGGCCGGACGCGTTCCAGGCGGAATCTCTTCGCACCAGATCGAGCGCGCCGTCCCAGGTCCCTCCCGGGGAGAAGATCGAGCATCGGTTCTCTTCGCAGTCCGTGATTTGCCAGGAGTCGGTGAAGGTACTCTGCCCCTGCTCCTGCTGCACTTCGCAGGCCCTCGAAAGATTGGTTTCGCACTCCGGCTCGGTCGCGGAGATCTGGTAAGTTCCCGCAATGCCGGACGATCCACCGGTAAAAAGGATGGCGGCGACACCGGCCAGGATGACCACCAAGCCTGCGGAGGCGCCGATCAGCACACCGCGCCGATGACCGCGCACAAACCGGCCGATCGCGTCACCGAAACCGGATGATCCAGCACGGGCTCGGCGCGGGTCAAGGCGTATCCGGGTGGGGGAGGCATCTTCTTCGAACGCCGGAATGTGGGGGCGGTCCTCGTCCGCGTCAGTATGAGCTGGAGGTGGGTGCACGATGGCGGACGCCGCGAAGGGCCGGGCCTGCGGCGCCTTACCGCTGCGGCGTATCTGGGTGTGGGCGGACTCGTCGGCCACGGCCGGGAACGGTGTGCTGCCAGCTGGCTTGCTGTCGGTGAGAGGCGCGGGGGCAGGGGCGGACTCGGCCTGTGCGGCCAGTCGCGTCTGAATCTCGCGCGCTGCCTCGACAACCTCGTCCATGTTCGCCGGCCGATCGTTGGGATCCTTCGCAGCCATCCGCGTCAGTAAGGACGCCAGCTCCGTTGGCACATCGGGCGCGGTCGGTTCCGGAAGTGGCTCGAGCAGAATCCGACGAATGGCACTCGCGTAGGGGGTGTCGGGACTCTGTCGGAAAGGTGGGCGGCCGCTGACAAGCTCCCAGATCGTGGTGCCGAGGGAGTAGACGTCGGCGGCCACCGTGGGTCGTTCGTCGTTGAGCACCTCGGGAGGCGCGTGGTCCACACTGTATCCGGTGGACACGGTGCGGGTGGCGGAGCCGACGGTGAGGCGGGAGATTCCGAAGTCCCCCAGGGCCGGCTCGCTGAAATCATTAACCATGATATTGGCGGGCTTGATGTCGCAGTGCAGCACACCGCGCTGGTGTGCGAGAGTCAGCGCGCCGCCAATTTTGACCAGCACATCCACAGCTTCGGCGACCGGGAACGGGCCGTTGTTCTTTATCTTGCCCGCCAGTGAACCCTGGGAGCAGAACTGCATGGCCAGCCAGGGGCGTTGGTCGTAGATTCCGGCATCGTAGATCGTGACGATGTGCGGATGCCCGGAGAGCATGCCCATGACGTGGCGCTCTCGATCGAACCGTCGCAAGGACTCCTCGTCGGTCAGGTCGACATCCAGTACCTTGAGTGCGACAAGACGGCCGGTCGAGATCTGAGTTGCTTCCCAGACCACGCTGGCGGCGCTGCGTCCCACGATGCGGTGGAAGTCGAATCGAGTCGGCTCGGGTTGCTGCCCTGCATCGATTACCACGGATCGAGCCTAGCCGGTGGGCGGGCGCCGGCCGCCCGGGTTCAGGAATCTCGCCAACCGCCCACGGCGCTCGCCGATCTGTATTACCGTCGAAGCCAGGGGCGGCGGAGAGGTGCGCTTGGTCGACGTCCGGGACGATCATGCAAATGAGGTTGGTGCGAGTACGATGATTCTTCGGCTCAGCGTGTTCGACGCGACAACATCTCGGGCTCAGGACATTGAGGTCATCGCTGAGCCCGACACCAAGACGGCGACGCTGCTGGCGTCCTTGCCGGTCGAAGTCGGGGGCCGGCCCTGCTGTGTCGGGAGTACCCCGCTGGATCCCAACACCACGATTGCCCACACGCCACTCGTGTCCGGCGCCACGATCAGCGTCGGCGCGCCGGGACCGGATCCGCGTGCCCTGCCGGACGGGGCGGTCGGGGCGCTGCGGGTGGTCCTCGGCCCGGACGCCGGGCTGGTCGCCTGGCTGTGCTCCGGCACGCACATACTGGGCCGCAGTTCGGCGGCTGCTGTGCAGTTGCGTGACCAGGAGGTGTCCCGGGAGCACGCGCGGTTGGAGGTATCCGCGCAGGGACGGGCCACCGTGGTGGACGCCGGCTCGGCCAACGGCACGACGGTCGACGGGCAGCCGGCCACCGATCCGGTGCCGCTGAGCGAGCAGGCCGTCCTGGAGATCGGCGGTAACCAGTTGCAGTGGGTGCCGCTGACCTCGGCGCAATCAGTGATGACGCGCAGCCCGGACGGGCGGCTGGAGTTTCACCGGGCGTTCGCCCCGGCACCGGCGATTCCCCGCATTGAGGTGACGCTGCCAACCCAGGAGACCACCTCCCGCAACATGGCGGTGCTGCTGTTGTCCGCGCTGGCGCCGGTGGCCATCGGGATCATCATGGCCCTGGTGATGGGCCAACCCGCCATGCTGCTGTTCGCGCTGCTCGGACCAGTCAGCGTGATGGGCACCATGTACCTGGAACGCCGACAACGCGCGGAGCGGGAGGCAGCCTACGCCGAGACGAAGAGCGCCGCCGAGCACCAGATCAGCAGCCAGGTCATCACTGAGCAACGGCTACGGCGTCAGCTCGCTCCCGACGAGCTGGACCTCACCCTGGCGGCCATCGGCAAGCGATCCGGACTGTGGCCGCGCAACACCGACTCCCCGAACGGTCTCGTGCTGCGGGTGGGCAGCACCGACCAGCCGGCATCGGTGGATCTGCGTGGCGAGCCGTGGCCCGGTTTCGAGAAACCCGTGCTGCACGGCGTCCCGGTCACCGTCGATCTGCGCAAGACCGGCGTGCTGGGAGTGGTCGGCCCGGGTGACGCGGCGAATGCGTTGCTGCGTTGGCTGCTGGTGCAACTGGGCACGCTGCGCAGCCCGGACGACCTGCGCCTGGTGGTCATCAGCTCCTCCGATGACCGTGAGCTGGCCTGGACCGGCTGGTTCCCGCACGTCTCGGGAGGAGCGGACGCGGACATTCCCTGCTGGGTGGGGAACACCGACCAGACCCGCGCCGCCCGCGTCGCGGAGCTGCGAGAACTCGTCACGGCCCGCACCGCGCAGCTTCGGGCCGCGTCGGGGACCCGGTTCACTGAGGAGGTCGTCGCGGTGCTCGACGGGGCGCTGGCCCTGCGGCACCTGCCCGGGATGAAGGAGGTGCTCCGGGAGGGCCCCACGGTCGGGGTGTACGTCATCTGTGTCGACCGGCAGGGCATGAACGAGTGCCACGGCCAGTGCGAGCTGGACTACGCGTCGTCGATGCGGCTGACTCGCACCCGTGACGAGCAGCCCAGCACCGTGCAGCCCGACGGCATCAACCGCGCCACCGCCGAGCGCCTGGCCCGCGCGCTGGCGCCGATGCGGGACCGGCTCACCCTCGCCGCCGCGCAGAACGCCATTCCCTACCCGGTGCGTTTCCTCGACCTGCTCGACCTGACCACCCCGGCGCCGGACGACGTGCTCGGGTTGTGGGACCGCCAGCGCGGCCCGACTACCAAGGTGGCGCTCGGGGCTGACGCGTCCGGCCCGGTGACCGTCGACCTCGCCCGCCAGGGCCCGCACACCATGCTCGGCGGCGCCACCGGCGCCGGAAAGAGCATCCTGCTGCAGACCCTGGTCACCTCGTTGCTGCTGGCCAACCGGCCTGACGAGCTGAATCTGGTGCTGGTCGACTTCAAGGGCGGAAGCGCGTTCCTGCCGTTCCAGCACTGCCCCCAGGTGGTCGGGCTGATCCGGTCCACCGGTGAGACTCCGGCTGACGTGTTCGACGAGGCCGCCGCCGCCCGCGTGCTCGCCTCGGTCCGGGCCGAGGTGCGTCGCCGCGAGTCGCTGCTGGCCCGCTACGGCGGCGAGATCGACGAGTACTGGCGGGCCCGCGACGGCGCCGCGACGAAGTCGCCGCTGCCCCGGCTGGTGATGGTCTTCGACGAGTTCGCGCGGGTGCTGGAGACCTCGCCGGACTTCCTCAAGGAATTGGTGAACGTGGCGGCCAAGGGACGCTCCCTGGGCATGCACCTGATCCTGGCCACCCAGTCTTTGCAGGGCAAACTGTCCCCGGAGCTGAAGAACAACATCGACCTGCGGATCACGCTGCGGCAGAACGAGCCCGCCGACAGCATGGAGGTACTCGGTGTCCCGGACGCGGCCACCATCCCGGGCCGGTTGCGGGGACGCGGCATGATCCTGTGCACCAAGGACGAAACCCGCACTCCCCGCGCGTTCCAGTCGGGCTACCTCGGAAACCCCCCGGCCGCCACCGGGGCCCCGCCCGCCCAGCTCCGGATCGTCGACTGGCCTGCCCTGGGGCTGCCCCGCCCGGACCAGGCCGTCGACCACGGCGGCAAGCCCACCGACCAGCAGCTGGCCATCGCCGCCCTGGAGAAGGCTTCCGCCCGCACCGGCCTGCCCGCGCCGCTGCGGCCGCTGCTGCCCCCACTGCCGGCCACCGTGCCGCTGGACGACCTTGCGGGGCTGGCCACCGTTGCGGCCCCGGCCAGCGCCGTGGTGTTCGGCTTGCTCGACGACCCCGCCGCGCAGGCCCAACCACCCGCACGGCTGGATCTGGCGGGCACCGACCGGCTGCTCATCGCCGGTGGCCCGCAGTCCGGGCGCACCACCGCCGCGCACACGCTGATCGTCGACCTGGCCACCCGGCTGCGTCCCGACCAGGCGCATCTC
The DNA here is from genome assembly GCA_052390495.1 of Pseudonocardiales bacterium. Taxonomy (GTDB): domain Bacteria; phylum Actinomycetota; class Actinomycetes; order Mycobacteriales; family Pseudonocardiaceae. The sequence goes on along the minus strand of JBQTGW010000304.1, from coordinate 572 downwards.
TACGTCGTCGAACACTATCCGGCGGGACTGGCCGGCTACGCCGACCTGCCGCACTGCGGCGGGGTGTTCTCACCCGCCGAGCCCGACCGGATCCGCCGGTTCGTCACCTGGCTCGACGGCGAGGTGCAACGCCGCAGCACCATCCGGTTCACCCAGCCCGCCCAGTCCCCGCCGTGGATCGTGGTCCTCATCGACGGCTGGGAGCACTTCGAGAACCGCAGCGACCCCAGCTTCACCGAAACGTCACTGCTGACCACGCTGCGCGGGATCGTCACCACCGGTGCCCCGCTGGGTGTGCACCTGGTGCTGCTCGGTGGTCAGGACATGATGACCAGCAAGATCACGAGCCTGTACTCGCAGCGGCTGCTGCTGCCGTTCCCCAAAGAGGACACCCGCCGGGGGAACCTGTCAGTCGGCATGGTCAGCCCCCCGGTCCTGCCCGGCCGGGCCATCGACGGCGCCACCGGCTACCACGTGCAGATCTGCCAGCCGTCGCTGTCCCCAGCCGACCTGGTCGCACGCGTCACCACCCAGACGGCCGGGATGGATCCAGCCCGCCTGCCCCGGCAGTT
>JBQTGW010000303.1:0-18463 GCA_052390495.1 Pseudonocardiales bacterium | reverse complement strand
ACGCCCGGGTCAACGCCCCCACCGACACCCGATCCGGCAGCCACCCCCGCGGCGACACTCCCTCGGTACCGTCGTGTCCCATCCCACAACCACTACCACAAACGATCACTTAAAGCAAGGCCATTGGTCACAGCAGTGGAGGGCTTGTCAGCCACCTTGCAAGCACCAGGAGTTGTCGACGTCAGCGTGTACGTCAAGCCGGGCATCCGCACCCTCGCCCTCCATAACAACACCTCACGTCATGGGCACGTCGTCGCCACCGGCCTGACCGGGCCCGAGGCCCTGCGCTGCGCCCGCGCCGCTGCCGCTTGCCTCTCGGTGCGAATCGCCGAGTCGTCCACACAACCCACCACTGTCTAGAAACCCAGAGGGACCGCTATGCTCAAATCCACCATCTACCCCTCGTTCCGCTCCGTACTGAAGGAGAAGCGAGGACAAGGCGATGTCGTCCGCGTCATCGGCGCCCACAACGCATTTGCCGGCCGCCTCGCCCAGGAGTCCGGATTCGACGCGGTCTGGGCGTCCAGCCTCGAGGTGTCTGCGGCGCGCTGTCTCCCGGACGCCAGCGTGCTGACTATGACCGAGTATCTTGAGGCCGCCGCCAACACGCAGAAGGCGATCGGCATCTCGGTCGTCGCTGATGTGGACACCGGATACGGCAACAACCTCAACGTCGCGCACATGGTGCACGAGTATGAGGCTGCTGGGATCACTGCGGTGTGTATCGAGGACAAGCTCTTCCCGAAGATGAACAGCTTCGTCGCCACAGCCCACACGCTGCTGGACACTGATTCCTTCTGCTCCAAGATCTGGATTGCTAAGCACGCGCAGCGCACCGATGATTTCTTCGTGATAGCCCGCACCGAGGCCCTGATCGGCGGGCTGGGCGTGCAGAACGCGCTGGAGCGCTGCACCGCGTATGTCGAGGCCGGGGCCGACGCCGTGCTGGTGCATTCCAAAGCTCGCACCAACAAAGAGATCCTCGCCTTCCTCCAGGAGTGGGACGACCGCGCCCCGGTCGTCGTGGTTCCCACCACTTACCCTGACTGGCACATAGACGACGTGGCCAAGTCCGGTGTTTCCACGGTCATTTACGCCAACCAGGGCCTGCGCGCCACCCTGCGGGCGCTACGCGACACCTATCGGTCCATCCTGGACCACGGTGCGACGACGGACGTGGAGGACCACATCGCATCGGTTAAGGACGTCTTCGAGCTGCAGAGACTGAGTGCCTGGCAACAGCTCGAATCGGCGTGACACGTCTGCGTACGGCGTCGGGGGCCGCGTCACAAAGCCAGTTGGCGCTGCCCCCGTCGTTCTGGCTGCTGTTCGCCGGGACGCTCCTGAACCGCCTCGGCATCCTCGTCCCGGCTTTCCTCGCCCTGTACTTGTCCGTCGAGGTCCATGCCTCGCCGGGGATGATTGGCGTCCTGGTCGGGGTGTGGGGGGCAGGTTCGGTTACCGGTTCGTTCGTGGGCGGAGTGCTGGCGGATTGTATCGGCGCTCGTGGAACAATTATTGGCTCGCAGGCAGCCGCCGTCTTGGCGTGCCTGGCGCTGCTGGCCGTGCGTCGGCCAGAGGAGCTGGCCGGGGCTGTCTTCCTCTCCGGCTGCGTGTCCACGCTCCACAAGCCCGCCGGGGCGGTCGTGATTTCGCGTGCTCTGCCCACGAGCGAGCACGTACGCGCCTTCGGGCTGCTGTACTGGGCCTCCAACATCGGAGCGGCAATTTCCCCGGCGGTCTCAGGACTCCTCCTGGAGTGGTCCCCGCACTGGCTCATCATTCTCAATGTCATGACGGCTCTGTCGTACGCGGCGGTCGCGCTGTGGCTCCCGCCCAGCGCCGCTCAGGACGAGAAGCCTAAGAGCGAGGGCGGCTCGAAGACCCTACGCAGGCTCGCTGATCCATTCCGCTCCGCAGCCACGGCCCGCTTTCTGCTGCTCTCATTCTGCCTCGCCGTAATTTACCTGCAGAAGCAGTCGACGCTGCCGCTGGACATGGCGGCTCACGGGCTGCCGCCGCATCAATATGGTCTAGTAATCTCGCTCAACGGGCTGCTCATCATCTGTGTGCAGCCCGTGGTCTTCAGGCTGACCAAGCGGATCGGTATCGATACTCAGTTCGTTCTGGCCGCGCTGCTGGTGGCGGGAGGATTCGGTGCGAACGCCCTGGCAAGCGGCCCGTGGACGTACACCTTCGCACTCACCGTGTGGACGCTGGGAGAGATACTGCTGGTGCCTCAGGCGTCCGCGTTCCTCATTCGGCACGCCCCCGAGGGCCAGGTCGGTGCCTATCAAGGAGCGTACTACGTCGTGTGGAATCTCGGCCTGGTCCTGGGCGCGCCCGTCGGCATGGCCGTCTTGCAGGTCTGGGGGTCACGTGCCCTGTGGTCCGGCTGTCTGGCGCTCGGCCTCGCCGTCGTCGTCGTGCATATGTTCGCCTCGCGGGGGGTGCTGACCGGAGGCAACCACAACGACGTCTAACTACACTAGTCCGTTGACCACGTACGTTGACCGGTCTGCTGTGATGTTCCGCCCATGCTCTGCGGGTTGGAGATTTGTCCGGGATCGGAGATGGTTGATACTCCTTTTGAGGTGGCCAGGGTCATCGGTTATCGGAGAGGAGGACAGATGGCAGAATGTTTCCGGGCGCGGTGGTTGCGCCGGTCGGGCCGATCGGACGCCAATTGATGATCAAAAGGGTCACCGCCGTACCGGGCGGTCTGGTGCCGCCGGCCATTCTGGTCTCGAATGGTGACACAGTCGTCCCGAATGGATCCATGGTTGTGCTCGGCGATAGCCTAGAGAACAGCATCGATTCCAGAGTCTTCGGCTACGTAACCGCTGAGCGAATCACTGCAAAGGTCGTACTACGACTCCGATAGTCGGCCTGGCTATGCGACCCCTGCACGGAATCGATCAACTAGTCTGCTCCGGGGGGTGACCAAGCCATTCTCGTAGGCGGCCACGACGGCCTGTGCACGGTCCCGCAGCCCGAGCTTCATGAGTATCCGACCGAAATGAGTCTTGACGGTTACCTGGCCGACGACGAGGCGCTCGGCGATCTCGCCATTCGACAACCCGCTTGCCACAAGTGTGAGCACCTCTCGTTCCCGTGCGGTGAGCCGCTGCAGCATCTCCGCGCTGGGGACGTGCGGTTCGGGGCGTGCGGCGAACTCGGTGAGCAGCCCCCGTGCCACGGCCGGTTGCAGCCACGCCTCGCCGGAGGAGACGACTCGGACCGCGGCCGCGAGGTCGGCGGGCGCGGCGTCCTTCAGCAGGAATCCGGAGGCTCCGGCGCGCAGGGCGCCGTAGACGGCCTCGTCGGCGTGGAAGCTCGTGAGAATGAGCACTCTGATCGATGGGTCAGGATCTGCGGAGAAGGTGGCGGCGGTGATCTGTCGGGTGGCCTGCACGCCATCCACAACGGGCATGCGCACATCCATCACCACGACATCCGGCTGGTGTCGATTCGCTTCCTCCAGCGCCTGCCGCCCGTCGCTGGCTTCCGAGACGACCTCGATGTCCGGTTCGGCGTCGAGCAACATGACGATGCCGGCGCGCACCAGTGGCTGGTCGTCTGCCACCAGAACTCGTACAGCCATGAGTCTGTCCTCCTACTCGCTCTCGCTGAAACCTTCACTGAGGCCCGCGTCGGTGACGCCTCGGTGGGTACCGGGATCTGGGTGGGCCAGCCTCGATCGTCCATCCTGCTCCGCGTCCCGCCGCCTGGGTGCGGGCAGGGTGGCCGTAACCCGGAAGCCGCCGCCTGGCAACGGTCCGGCGTAAAGTTGTCCACCGACCGCCGCGGCGCGCTCGCGCAGCCCCAACAGGCCGTGTCCGGTGGAGAGCTGGGTGGGTGAGCGATCGAGCTGCCCACATCCGTCATCGGTGACGGTCAGATGCAGTACGTCGTCCTCCCATCGCAATTCGACGGTGGTGCCGGTTCCGCGTCCCGAGTATTTCGCCACATTCGTCAGCGCCTCCTGCACAATCCGGTAGGCCGACAGGTCGACGCTGGGGTCCAGCCGCCCTTGCTCGCCATAGGTGACCAGGCGCACCGGTACCCCGGCGGCGGCTACCTGGTCCAGGAGCGGTTCCAGGTCACCCAGCCCGTGCTGATTAACGGGCCTCCCTTCGGTCTGTACCGGGTCGCCCGCTCGAATCACACCCAGCAACCTGCGCAGTTCCCCCGTCGCCTGCATGCCGCATTGCTCGATATTAGCCAGTGCGCTGGCTGCTCGGTCGGGGTCGATGGCCAGCATTCGCCGGGCACCCGCGGCTTGCAGCAGCATTGCGCTTACGCAGTGCGCGATAATGTCGTGCAACTCCTGGGCGAGGCGGTTGCGTTCCGCTGCAACCGCCTCGCGGGCCGCCGCCTGATGTTGCTGCTCGAGCAAGAGCACCTTCCGATGATTGGCTTGCACCCGTCGGCCGACCAGCCAAGCACCGACATTGAACAGTGACCACGCGGTCACGGCGACCATGAGGGCACGCAACGCGCGATCCGGGGGTGCAGTACTGAACTCCTGAACTGACCCGAAGCCAGTGGGGACGAAAGTCAACGCCAACGCTATTAGCCCGATGCGACGACTTTTCAGCGTCGTGACAGTATATAGTGCGACGACAATGCCGACAACAGGTCGGTAATCAACGGTTGCGACGGTCGCGACCACGCTGTGCACACACATCGCGGCGAAGACGGTTACCGGAATCCGATCCCGCCAGGCAAGGAAGGCATATCCAATAACGGCGTGCACCACGATGGTGAGATAGGCGAGTTCAACCTCAACGCGAGAGAACACTAGGAGATCGAGTACGCAGCACACCGCAGCGAGCGCGACGTTCCGCCGGCGCTCAGGCAACGATGCAAGAGCGTTGGACCGGCCGGTCAACGTGACGCTCAACTCAGTCGGGCGGGGTTAGCAAGCCGGAGTGAAGTCGCAAAAATCACCTTCACCGAATGGCTCGAAAGATTGCGCGACAGCGTCGTCGAAGGCCTGCATGCTGTACGCGGTAGCCGGTGCCTTATCGGCATGGGTGATCGTCGTGGTGGCCTCCGCCGCTCCTGAAGCGGCCAGCGCAAAGACAGCCGAGCCGACGAGCACTGTGACGCCCCTTCTGGCGGAACTGCACAGTGAGTTCCTCATGTGGAATCCTCCCCTTCGCTAGTACGTACTCCGCACCCCGAGCATCCGAGTTGACCCTCGCAGAGGCGGAACATTTCGATCCGGTAAGCCCATCAGCTATCTGAGGGTGACCAGGAGCGAAAAATACACCACTGCCTCATCTCCCCGGTGTGCATCCGGCGGGAGGGGCCTGCGTCACTAGTCGTACAACGGCTCCCAGCCTGCGGCGCTGGTCGTAGATCGAAGATCCTCTCCAGGGTAGACGACTGCTCCCCGAAGTCAGGGCAACATCTAGTTCTGCACTGGTTCGGCGACACCACTGTGGGGGCCAATGGCCGTCGGCGAATTGGCGCTGGTAGGTCTGCGGCAGCTGAGCGGGGGCGTCGGCATCGACGCCCGGGGGGGTGCGAGGACCACGTCGGATGCTTGGGTCGGTATTGCTCTCCGTCGTGGTCCTGGGGGGACCACGCAGTGCCCGGCCACCCTGGCCGGGCACTGCGTGGTGTCGACTCTGAGTGAGCTCAGGCGCTGGCGCGATGCTCGACGATGGTTTCGGCGGCGATGTGGCGCCGGACATTCACCACTGCTCCCCGACGCGGTACCAGCGTCACGTGGCGCACCCGGATCACTTCGTCCGGCGCGGTGGTCGGGGTCAGCTCGACTCGGCGTAGCACCTCACGCAGCACTGTGCGCATCTCGACCTGGGCGAAGGTGGCGCCGAGGCAGCGGCGCACTCCGCCGCCGAAGGGCAGCCAGACCGAGGTGTCGGGCCGCTGGTCGAGGAACCGTTGCGGGCGGAATTGCTCGGGGTCGGGGTAGTAAGCGGCATTGCGTTGGATCAGGTTGATGTACGGGGCCACCAAGGTGCCTGCCGGGAGCTGGTATCCGGCCAGCTCCACCGGCTCGGTCAGCCTGCGGCCGATCTGGTAGACCACCGGCCGGATCCGCAGGCTTTCCTTGCACACCGCGTCCAGCCAGGCGTCGTCACCGTCCACCGCCGCCTGGGCGGTGCGTGCCAGCAGCGCGGGATCGCGGGTCAGCCGCTCGAAGGTCCAGGCCAGCGCGGTGGCAGTGGTCTCGTGCCCGGCGAGCAGCAGCGTGAGGAGCTGGTCGATGAGCTCGTCATCGGGCATCGGCTGCCCCGTGTCGTCGACGCTGCGCACCAGCATCGCCATCGCGTCGCTGCGTTGCGCGAGCGTCGGGTCCTGGCGGCAGCGGGTGATCTCGTCGGACAGCAGCACGTACGCCCGTGCCATGTTCTCCTTGCGGCGCCGCCACCGTCCGACATTGCGCAGCAGCCGCGGTGGCGGCAGCAGCTCCAGCGGTGAGCCGAGCTGCACCAGCGGCGGCAGTGCGGTGCGCAGTGCGGCGAGCCTGGCCTCGTCGTGCACTCCGATGACGGTGCGCAGGATGACCTCCAGGGTGATCGCCTGCATCCGGGCGAGCACCGGGAACGGCTCGCCCACCGGCCAGCGGGCGACCTCGTCGGTGGTGACGGCCACCATCTCAGCGACCTGCTTGCGCACTGAATCACCGTGGAATGCGGGCAGCATCATCGCCCGGATGCGCCGGTGCTTCTCGTCGTCCACCACCAGGACCGAGCGCGTCCCCACGATCCCGGCGATCGGAGTGTTCGACTCCCCGGCGTGGAAGATCGCCGGGTCGCCACGAAGCACCGATCTGACGTCATCCCGGTCGGTCAGGTAGACGATGTCACCCAGCCCCGGTATCCGGACGGTGAACCGGTCCCCGTAGTGGCGGTGGCAGAGGCGCAGGTAACGCAGCGGGGCCACCCAGAACAGCCCAGTGTGTACCAGTGCAGGAAATGGCGGGCCAGGGGGCAGCGTGTTCACCATACTTTCGGACTATACATACGTTTGTCTAGCCCCGGTAGGGTCACATCTCATGGGACATCGGGAGGCGCTGCTCGACGGCGCTCGGCGCTGTTTGCTGCAGCGGGGCTATGCCCGCACCACAGCACGGGACCTGGTCGCGGCCTCGGGTACCAACCTCGCCTCGATCGGCTACCACTTCGGGTCGAAGGAGGCGTTGCTCAACGCCGCGATGCGGCAGTGCATTGACGACCACATCCAGCAGATCGACCAGATCGTGTGCGCTGATCCCGCCGCAACCCCGCTGCAGCGCGTGCGGGTTTCCTGGGCGATGCTGGTGAGTACGTTCGAGGAGCACCGTCCGCTGCGGGTGGCGTTCCTTGAGGCACTGGCACTGACCGAGCGAGCCCCCCAACTGCGGGCTGAGCTCGCTGACTGCTACGAGCAGCTGCGAACCACCGTGGCCAACCTGCTGCGCGCCTCGGTGGGTGGGCTTTCCCACTCTGCCGCGCGCCACACCGCCTCGTTCCTCATGGCGGTCTACGACGGGCTTGCGGTGCAGTGGCTGCTCGATCCGAAGAATGCCCCCACCGCCGACGAACTGATGTCCGCGCTCGAGGTAGCCGTGCCCGCCGCCGTAGCAACCGAGCGGGTTAGTAGCTCTTGAAGGACTACCAACCCCCCCGAACGCTGCTCATAACGACAGCCAACCCCCGCTGGCGCGTCGGCGGGGGTTGGCTGTCGTTTGAGACGTCCCGAACCGGGGTTGGTAGTCCTTGAAGACCACCCAACTCACAGGATTGGGCCGGGGCGGTAGGTGGCGGCTTCGGGGTGACGGGCCAGCACCCGCTCGACCTCGGCGACCACTGAGGCCACCTGGGCGGCGGCGGTGCCGGTGAAGGACAGGCGGTGGGTGAACAGGGCTGCCAGGGCGGCTCGGTCCAGCGGTAGGCGGGCATCGTCGGCCAGCCGGTCCAGCAGGTCGTTGTCCGCGCCCTTTTCCCGCATCGCCAGCGCGACCGCGACCGCGTGCTCGGAGATCACCTCGTGTGCGGCCTCCCGGCCCATCCCCGAGCGCACCACGGCGATCAGCACCTTGGTAGTGGCCAAGAACGGCAGATAGCGCGCCAGTTCACGCTCGATCACCATGGGATAGACGCCGACCTCGTCGAGCACGGTGAGGAAGGTCTCGACCAGGCCGTCGAAGGCGAAGAACGCGTCCGGCAGCGCGACCCGGCGCACCACCGAGTCCGACACGTCTCCCTCGTTCCACTGCCCGCCAGCCAGCTCCGCGACCATCGAGGCGTAGCCGCGCAGCACCACGGCCAGCCCGTTGACGCGCTCGCAGGAACGGGTGTTCATCTTGTGCGGCATGGCACTGGACCCGACCTGGCCGGGTTGGAATCCCTCGGTCACCAGCTCGTGGCCGGCCATCAACCGGATCGTGGTCGCCAGCGACGACGGCGCCGCGGCCAGTTGCACCAGTGCCCCGACCACCTCGTGGTCCAGCGAGCGCGGATAGACCTGCCCGACGCTGGTCAGCACGCGGGCGAACCCCAGATGCTGCGCCACCCGCCGCTCCAGCTCCGCCAGCACGTCGGGATCACCGTCGAGGAGATCCAGGGTGTCCTGGGAAGTACCCATCGGGCCTTTGATCCCCCGCAGCGGGTAGCGGGCCAGCAGCTCCTCCAGCCGCGCGAAGGCGACCAGCAGCTCGTCGGCCGCACTGGCGAACCGCTTGCCCAACGTGGTGGCCTGAGCCGCGACGTTGTGGCTGCGCCCGGCCAGCACCAGCTCGGCGTGCTCGGCGGCGCGGGCGGCGAGGCGGGCGAGCACTGCGACGCAGCGGTCCCGCACGTGCTCCAGCGAGCGGCGAATCTGCAGCTGCTCGACGTTCTCCGTGAGGTCCCGCGAGGTCAGCCCCTTGTGGATCTCCTCGTGACCGGCCAGCGCGTTGAACTCCTCGATGCGGGCCTTGACGTCATGGCGGGTCACCCGCTCCCGCGCCGCGATCGACGCCAGATCAACAGTGGACGCCACCCGCTCGTAGTCATCGAGCACCCGCTGCGGCACCGTGACCCCGAGGGCGGCCTGCGCGCGCAGCACCGCCAGCCACAGCTGCCGCTCCAGTACCACCTTGTGCTCCGGTGACCACAATCGGACCAGCTCAGGGGAGGCGTAGCGGTGCGCAAGCACGTCGGGGATCACGACCGGCAGCCTACGGCTGCTGCTCAGAACCGGTTGGCGAGCTCCTGTGCCAGGTCAGGCAGCTGGTCAGCCAGCGGAGCCGGCTGCCCCGGGGCCACTGGTATGGAAATCACCACCAGCTCACGGCTACCATCCGGCGTCAGCGCATGCCCGCGCGCACCATCCGGGCGCGGGGCGCCGGGCAGCCACCCCGGTGGGGCCACCAGAAGGTAGAACGTGCCGCCTACCACCGGGACCGCAGCTGCCCGCGATCCATCGGAGCACGGGCCGGGCACCTCGCTCGGTGGGCCGACGATCGCGACGCCGCGAGCCGCGAGCACGGCGCTCAGCTGCGCCGCCAGTTCGCCGTCGAGGGGACCACACCGGGTCTGCTCGCTCTCAGCCGAGCTTTCGGCTTCTGGCGAAGCACCGAGAGTGCGCGGGCCTGGCCCGCCCGCCGCGGTGTCGGCCTGCTGGCCTGCGGTGGAGCTGTTGCCTGGCAACCCATGGCCCTGCACCACGTGGCCGCCGATCGTGAGACCGCCTGCCAGTACCGCGACACCGAGCAGCGTGCCTGCGGTCAGCGCGTTACGTCGCCGGACGGTGGCGCGCCGCGCTGCCGCTACCACGTCCGCAGCTCCGAAGGTCGCAGGCGGCGGATCACCCACCGCGTCCCGGAACAGCGCACCTAGCCGCTGCTCATCCATCGCTGTCCCCTCCTCCCCCGACTCACCTGGCTCACCCGGCCGGCCGCAGGTCGTCCAGTGAGTCGCCCAGCGCGACTCGCAGGGTGTCCAGCCCGCGAGCCGTCTGGCTCTTCACGGTGCCCTCGGAGCACCCCAGGGCGGTCGCCACGTCCGCCACCGACTGCCCCTCCAAGAAGCGCAACACCAGCACCGCCCGCTGCCGGGGCGGCACCTGTTGCAGGCCGTCGACCAGCGCCGACCGGGTAGCCACCGCGTCGCCAACAGTATCGCGTTGCGCCCCCGCCGCGCGGCTCTCCGGAAATTCCGCGACGAATCGCTCGCGCCGCCATGGACGGCGAGACTCGTCGATCGCCGCCCGCACCAGGGTGCGCCGGAGGTAGGCATCCAGGGCGTCGCGGTTCAGGATCCTGCGCCAGCGTCGGTGCAGCGCCACGAACGCAGTCTGGGCGAGGTCGTCCGCGCGATGCCAGTCGCCACAGATCAGATAGGCGGTGCGCCGCACCGCATCGTGGCGCGCGGCGAAGTAGGTCGTGAACTCCTGCTCCTCGCGCTGGTCCACCCGGACCTCTCGTCGGTCGTACCCACACGTACATCGACGGAACGCGCGCCGAAGTCGGTTGCACCGTAGCGCCTGACACACCGAGCACCAGCGCCGGACACGCGGGGTTAAAAGACGCGGCGGATTAGGTTTAGGGCTTCGTCGGCCCAGCCGAGGACCGACAGGGTGGAGGTCACGTTGGCCGGGGGGCGGGTCAGGAGGGTGTCTCGGCGGATTAGGCGGGGGACGTCTACGCGGATCGGGGGGGTGCGGGGGGTGCGGCCGTCGGGCTGGGTGAACTGCACCCCTGCGCGCACCATGATGTCGATGATCTCCTGGGCGACGATGCCGTAGCCCACCGTGGTGGGGTGCACCCCGTCCAGCGAGAACAGCCCACCGGTAAGCCGCCCGGCGCCATCGGCGGTGAGGAATCGCGAGTCTGGGACCGGGCGCAGTGCCACGAGCTCGGGTGGCAGCGGGTAGGGCTGCCACCAGTCCGGGCGGGCCTGCGGGTCGTCCAGGTAACGGCGGGAGGCGAGCCGGTCCAGCACCCCCGCGATGTCCAGCAGGTACCAGTCCCGGCCGTCCCGGCGAGCGGCGGCGACGGTGGCGGTGATGGCGTCGTTGTACTGGTCGATGGCGCTGTCGACCGCGTGCGCCTGCGCACCGGTGATCGCGGCATCGCGGCCGGGCCGGAAAGCGCGATCGGAGATCCACGGTCGGGTGTAGTAGGAAAAGTACCGCGATCCGGAACTCACCTTTCCCCCTACCCCGTGGGCGATCGGCGCGATGGTGACGTGCGGGACCGTGCACCAGATGACGTGCCGCGCGCGGATCTGGTGCACCTTCGCCGCGACGAGGTCAAGATCGGCGATGAAGTGGCTGGGTCGCCACACGGTGAAACCGCCATTGCGGGCCGGATCGTCGAATCCTGGCCCGCTCCAGACGACGCGCAGCTGGGTGACCGCGCCCAACGCATTGTTCGCGCCGAGGAACACCACGAGCGTCTCGATGCCGTGATCGGGGTCCTCGCCCACCTCAGCACCCAGGGCTTCAGCGGCGTCGAGCGCGGTGCTGCGGCGGTCCTCCTCGGTGGTCCGGGGCAGTACCCGCAGGGCGGCGCGGGCGCTGTGGTTCTGCACGATCTGCTGCACTAGGTCGTCGGAGGGCTGCCCGATCTCCGCGGCGTAGCGCTCGGCAGTGTGGATCAGGACGTCACGCAGCCGCCAGCCGTACATCCCGAGGACGTGATTCGTGGCGGTCAGGGCGGGGGGCTGGGCACCAGGACCGCGCTCCCAGTAGTCCTCCACCTGGTCCATGAACTGCCTGGCCCGAAACAGCGCCATCGGCAGCTCCCACCAGTCCAGATTGGCACCGAAGGAGCGCTCGAGCTCGCGCAGCAGCAGCTCGATGTTCAGCGGCAGGCCGCCGTAGCCGGAGTAGCGCGGGTAACGCAGGCCATCCCAGCCAAGCTCGTGGGCGATGATCGCCGGGTAGGACAGGTCGGTCTGGAACACCGCGCCGCTGGCGACCCCCTGGGTCAGCGAGTCACCGACGCTGACCAGCCGATGTCGCGGGATACCCTGCCAGTCCCGCGATACAGCGATACCCAGTGCCGGGTCCCACACCGGCTCCCTGGCCGTCTCCCTGAGGTCGACATCGTCTGGCACATCCCCCATGGCCACCTCCCTCACCGAAAGTATGCACGCCGATACGGATGGGCGGTACGCGACGAAAGCAACGCCCCGACGAAAGGTACGCCCCGACGAGTCAGTCGGTCGCCGAGGCCGGCGCGGTGCGCTCGGTCTGAGCCAGCGTGTCGAGCACCATCTCCAGCCAGCGCAGGCTGGCGCGGTAGTTCTCGGCGTCCTCGGCGCAGGGCCGCGGCGGCAGCACGCGTCCCGGGCGAACGGGGATGTTCACCCGGCCGGAGACGTCCAGCACCACGTGCAACGTCTCCAGCATCCAGCCCCACTCCGCGGTCGGCTGCCCCTGAGCAGGCAGTACCACCACCCCGCCACGACGGGGCAGCGTGCCGAGCGCCCTGGTCAAGGCTTGCTGGAGATCGTATAGCACCCAGCCCTCCCACACCGGGCGGACGGGGCCGGTCTCCTCGGTACCGCACCAGTAGTCCACGACGTAGGCCAAGCGCCCATCGATCGGGCCGGTGGGCACGGGCAAGCCCGTCAGCTCGGCCAATGGGTCGGGGGTGCAGTTGCCGAGCTGCCAGCGCACCAGTTCCCGCAACCATGTCCACTGTTCGCGCAAGAATCGGACACCTTCTGGTGACACCGAAAGCAACAGATCCTCGCCCTGACGGTCCCACCTGATCATTGCCTTACTCCGCCTCCAGCGCCGTCTTCCACCCCCTGATCGCTCGCGGAGGCTACCGCGTTACCAACTGTCGGGAAGCACCACCTCACCGCGAATCGCCTGCAGTCCGATGTCTCCTCGATAGTGGGCTCCCGTCAGGTGCACCTGACCGATCCGCTGATACGCCTGCGCCCGCGCGACGACGAGGTCAGCCCCGGTCCCGACGACCGAGAGCACCCGCCCGCCCGCCGAGACGACCGCGCCGTCGTCTCGGCGGCGGGTGCCCGCGTGCAGGACGCCCGCACCGTCCGCACCGGTGATGACGTCTCCGGTGCGGGTGGTACCGGGATACCCCTCGGCGGCCACCACGACGGCCACCGCTGCCCCCGGGTCCCACTCCAGCGGCGGCTGCTGGGCCAGCGCGCCGGTGGCGGTGGCGTAAAGCAGCCCGGCCAGCGGGGTACGCAACAGCGCCAGAACGGCCTGGGTCTCCGGGTCACCGAAGCGGCAGTTGAACTCGATCACTTGCGGGCCCTCGGCAGTGAGCGCCAGACCCACGTAGAGCAACCCGGAGAATGGGGTTTCGCGCTTGGCCATCTCGGCGATCACGGGCGCCACAATCAGCTCGACGACGTCAGCGGCCAGCGACTCCGGAGCCCAGGGCAACGGAGCGTATGCGCCCATCCCACCGGTGTTCGGGCCGACGTCGCCTTCACCCACTCGCTTGAAGTCCTGGGCGGGGAGCAGCGGCACCACCGCAGCCGGATCGTCTGTGCCATCGCTGCCGCTGCCGTCGACCAGGCAGAACAGCGAGGCCTCCGGACCGTCCAGATAGGACTCGAGGAGCACCGGGTGGCCGTCGTCGAGCAGGGCGAGCGCATGCGCTCTTGCGACGTCGCGGTCCTCGGTGACCACCACCCCCTTGCCCGCGGCCAGCCGGTCGTCCTTGACCACCCACGGCGAGCCGAAGTGGTTCAGTGCAGCGTCCAGCCGGGCGGGGTTGTCTACGAGTTCGCTGCGCGCGGTGGCTACGCCTGCAGCGGCCATGACGTCCTTGGCGAACGCCTTGGACCCCTCGATCCTCGCCGCCTTCGCCGAAGGGCCGAAGCACGCGATGCCCGCCGCGCGCACCGCGTCGGCCGCCCCGGCTACCAGCGGCAGCTCCGGGCCGATCACCACCAGGTCCGCCGACCAGGCCATGGCCAGGCCCGCGACCGACGCCGGATCGGTGACATCCACGCCGAGCTGCTCGGCCAGCATGGCGATGCCTGCATTGCCCGGCGCGCAGGCCAGCGCGGTGACCACCGGGTCGTGGGTCAGAGCCAGCACCACCGCGTGTTCGCGGGCGCCGGATCCGATGACGAGGACACGCACGAAGGCGCACAGTACTTCGCACCCGCCTCGGACCGAAGCCCCCGGCTACATCGGACGAAGCCCCGGCTGCCCCCGAATCAGGTTAGGTTTACCCAACCAGGTAAGGTTTACCCAACTACGGGCGGACGGTGTCCGTAGGTCGCACATCGGGGAAGATCTGCACCGTGGGGTGAGAGTGACTGACGGATACACCGGCGCGCTGCGCCGGATCCTCGATCAACCCGACGAACAGCCCGACGAGTCAGCCAGGACGATAGCGGCGAGCGAAGCCCGCTTTCGGGAAGTGTTCGACTCCGCGCCGCTAGGCATGGTGATCAGTCACCTGGACGGACCCATCACCCAGTCCAACAGCGCACTGACCGAAATCCTGCACTATCTGCCCGCCGAGCTCGCCGGTCGCCGCTTCCGCGAACTCGTGCACCCGGACGACGCGGCGATACTGTCCGCCGCCTACCAGGAACTGCTGAAGGGCAAGCCGTCCCGGTTCCGGACCCAAGTCAAGCTCCGCAACGCCGACGGGGAAGCCACCTGGGTGTCGCTGGCCGTCTCGGTGCTGCGCGACGCGGACGGGACACCGACGCACGACATCACCATGGTCGAGGACTACACCGAGGTGCACCTGCTGGAGCAGAACCTGCGCCACCAGACGCTGCATGATGTGCGCACCGGGCTGCCCAACCAGGAATACTTCTGGATCCACCTGGGCAGCGTCCTGGAGCGCGCCCGCCGAAGCTCGGCAGAGGTCACGCTGTGCAAGATCGACCTGGATGGGTTCGCGGTCATCAACGACGGTCACGGCCACGACGCAGGCAACACGGTGCTGCGCACGGTAGCCGCGCGGCTTCAGGCGCTGGTCGTCGGACAGCGCGCCATGGTGGCCCGGTTCGGCGCCGACGAGTTCGCCATCCTGATCGAGGACTGCGCCACCACCCCTGAGCCCGCCGCTCTCGCGGTAACCATCACCGACAAACTGGCCGAACCGATCCACCTCAGCGGCCAAGGGGCCGGGTACCGGCTGGCCGTCACGGCGGGGATCGGCATCGCGCGACGCCCGGCGCGTGGGCTCACGGCCACCGAGCTGGTCCGCACCGCGGACGCCACGCTGCACCGGGCCAAGCGGACCGGACGTGGCCAGTGGGGGCTTGACGACCCGGCCGCGGACGCCGCCGAGCAGGCCCGTTACACGTTGGCCAGCGAGATGCCATTGGCCTGGGAGAACGGCCTGGTCACCCTGTGCTATCAGCCGCTGATCCGGCTCGACCCGGCAGCGCCCGACGTCGGCCAGGTCACCGCGGTACAGGCCGTGCTGCATTGGGAGCATCCACACCAGGGTGGGCTGGCCCCCGAGGACTGTGCCGCGCTCGCCGAGCAGACCGGCCTGATCCGCACGATCGGGCCGTGGATGCTGCGAACTGCCTGTGACCAGCTCCGCCGCTGGCGTGACCAGCTCGGCGCCGCGGCCCCGCCGGTACGCGTCGATCTGACCACGCACCTGGCCCAGGACCCCGACCTGATGGCCGTGCTGCGCGCCGCACTGAACACCGCCCGGCTCACCCCGAAGGACCTGCAGATCGGGATGCCGGTGGAACCGGTCGTCGCAGATCGCGGCGATGCGTGCGAGAACCTGCGCACCCTCGCGGACGCGGGCATCTGGACCGTGCTCACCCGGTACGGCCAGGCCGTCGGGAACTTGGCCACACTCGAAAACCAGCCGGTGAACGCGGTGGACATCAGCGACCCGCTGGTGCGCATGACCCAGCAGCCCGGCTCAATGGTGCGCGAAGCGCTGGCCACCCTGGTGCCGCTGATCCGACGCACCGGCACCGCCGTCGTCGCGGCCGGCATCGACAGCCCCGAGCAGGCCGACTGGTGGCGCTCAATCGGCGCCGACTCCGCCCGCGGCACCGCGCTGGCCCCACCCACCACCGGCCAGGACATCCCAGCGCGGCTGGTGGCGCCGTAACCCCAACGCCACCACGATCGCCCGTTGGTTGATCGTCGTTTGTGAAGGAAAACCTCATTCTTGGTGATTTTTCCTTCACGGACGACGATCAATGGGAACCAGGGGCGCACTGCCGCAACCTGGGGCGGCGGGGCGCAGCGGCAGCGTCCCAGCTGCTGTCCGTCGCGGCCGACCGGGCCGCTTCACACGCTGAGCGGCTCCAGGTCCGACTACTGCGGGACGCGGGGATCACTGGCTGGGAGCTGAACTACCCGCTGGGGAACTACCTCATCGACGTGGCATTCCCCGCCCAGCGGGTCGCCATCGAGGTGGACGGGTGGGCCTGGCATATGACACCCGACCGCTTCATCCGCGACCGGCAACGACAGAACGCCATCGTGAACCTGGGCTGGACGGTGTTGCGGTTCACCTGGCACGACCTGTCCGAGCGCCCCGAGGCAGTCATCAACGAGATCCGCACCACCCTTCTCTCCTCGCCCACCCGGTGATCTACTGGGGAGGGTCTTGGCGGTACTCCGCTGCCTCTCGTTATGCTGCGCGGCGCAGGATGGCCAGCTCGCGGGCCAGGTCCTGACACCCCGAGTCACGACGCGCCGCAGCAGCCTGCTGCAGCGGCGCGAGGTCGTCCCGCACCGATACCGAGCGCAGGCCCTTGGCGAGTTTGACTACGCGCTCAGCCGTGATCAGCCCAGAGCGCACCTCACCGCACCGCAGCTGCGCGGTCGCGAGACAGACGAAGTTACTCATCGAACAGCTCACCGTGTGGCTCGCCGCGTCCCCTGCGGAAGCCAGAACCACCACAGCGCGGTCGAATTGGCCGAGCGCCAGGTACGTGCGACCTTCGACGTGCGGCAACCCAGTCGCGAAATGTGCCCACGGCCGGGGCTCATTGCTCGCCGCCTCATAGGAGTCGTGGGCCCGGCGCAGAGCGTCGAGCGCCTGCTCCGCCAGGCCAAGTAATCCCAGCGCCAAAGCGCCGTGGTACTCCACCACCGCGCGGGACAACAGGCTCGGTGCGGATGCCGCGCCGAGTTGGAAGAACTTGAGGGCATCATCCGGCTCGACGTCCAGCTCCATGCATCCCAGGATGTCCAGGCTCACCACGGCCCGCAGGAGATCATGGACGGCCCCGGCGCAGTCCATGCCTCGGGTATGGTGCCGACGAGCGAGATCGCGCAGCCCAGCACCCGAAGCGGCGCACCCAGCGGCACGGTGCGCATCGGACACCGCGACCAGCAACCGCTTCCGGACCGGCTCGCGCATGACAGCACCGAGCAGGGCCTCGCTGGCCAGGGCATGCGCGGTGAGAGCGTCGGTCATCGGGATACCGCCGAGATCACCGGCGAGCTGCCTGAACCGCTCGGTGGTAGCCGCCACACGCGCGACGTCGGCGGGGCCGATCCGGCGTGGCACCGACGTCGAGGCGGGCTTGATGCGGATCGGGTCGGCGGGGCCGAAAACGGGCGCGCCGAACAGCACGGTGGCGCCGTGCCGGAGTAAGTTTGCGTCGCGCTCGTTGTCGGCCTGCATACTGTCGATCTGCGTATCGCCGGGATCCGGCACGAGGCCGGGGGCGTGGGCCAGGCCCATCCAGCCGCGGGGCACCCCCAGCCCGTCCGCTATCCGCTCCAGCACCGCAACGGACTGCACGCGGCGCCCGGCGAGGATTCCCGACACGTCGGACTGATGCTGCCCAGTGGCCTCCGCGATCCGGGCCTGCGTCACCCCTGCTTCGCACAGGATGCGGTACACGGCAGTGATGTCACGCTGGGCGAGTGCAGCCCGCGCTGCCGGAACGGCGAGCAGTTCGGCCAGCTCAGTCATTGGCGCACCTTTCGAAGTTGGTCACGGCACACTACCCCTCGTCTCGCGGAGCGTGTTCGCACCAGTACTTTCAGCTGGTCTAGCCACGACATTCGGAGGTTCGCATGTTCGACATCACCACGGCCCAGCCGCTCGCCACGTTCTGCGGCGAACGTAACAAGTGCAACTGCCCGCAGTTGTACGTTGACGAGTCTGCGGCGGCTGAGCAGCGGATTGTGCTCACCGATGATTTTGGCTCGCAGGTGCGGATGAGCGCTGGGCAGTTCGCTGACATCGTCGCCCGGGCCAAGAGTGGGACGCTGGACACGATCGTCTGAATCATCGCACTACCCGCAGATCCCCGAGCTCGACAGTAGAGCGGTATCCCAGCGACGTGACCGCTCTGCTGTCGAGTTCGGGGTGTCTGGGACAACGACCCCCGTTGCCGTCTGGCGCGACGGCCCCACGAGCGGGCGGCTGGCGCGGTCGGGCGTTTGCCGCGGCGCCGTGTGTACGTCACCCGAAAGTGGTACTTGCTTTGCACCGTCAGATCAGGCTTCCTGCACGGTCCGGGTCCCGGGCCGACCCGAAGCAGGGAGAGCCGAGCAATGACGAGCA
>JBQTGW010000302.1:0-7923 GCA_052390495.1 Pseudonocardiales bacterium | reverse complement strand
CGGGATATCGAAGCGCATCTGTTTGAGGTGTATGGAGTGAAGGCGTCCCGTGAATTGATCTCGAATGTCACCGATGTGGTGGCCGATGAGGTCGAGCTGTGGCGTAACCGTCCGGTCGATGAGGTCTACCCGATCGTGTATATCGACGGGATCCGGCTGCAGATCCGGGACAAGGGGGCGGTGACGGTCAAGGTCGCGCACCTGGTCATCGGCGTGGACGTCGACGGCCGCAAGCACGCCCTGGGCTGCTGGATCGCCGAGGCCGAGGGGGCCAAGTTCTGGCTGTCGGTGCTGACCCAGCTGCGCAACAGAGGACTGCGTGACATTCTCATCTGCTGCTGCGACGGATTGTCCGGGCTGCCGGAGGCGATCACCACGGCGTTCCCGGACACAATCGGTCACTACGGCATGGCCATCGACCGGGACTCCCTCACGGTGGGCGAGTTCGTCGCCGGGAGCGAGTTGGACAGCGACGACGCCGACATCTGGGACGATTACAGCACCGGGATATACGGCGGCTACCACGGGTCCATGGGTAACACCGAACTCGCAGCGCCGACGCCGGAACAGTGTCGCGACGAGGCGAAGAAGAACGCGAGCGGCAAGGTTGAACTGGAGAACCTCAAGGTGGGCAGAAAGTTCTGCGTGACAACGTCCAAAGGCAACGTTGCCTTCCTGCGGGTCACCCGGCTGGCCGGCCCCTACCCGGAGCGGTACGCGATCGACTTCGAGGTGACCGTGTGGCTCAAGTTGTAACGACGACCCCCAACCATACCCCTACCGGTGGCCACTGTGGACACCCGGGCACTCGGCTGCTGTCGTCGGTGATTATGCGGATGCGTTCCCTACCATCGGCTCGGGTAGCAGGGCACCTCCCCAGCGGAACCTTCCACACCCTGACCGCCGACGCCCAGCAGCCCCGACCCACCCACACCCGGCTGGTCAGCCCGGACGGCTCCTGGTGCGAGGTAGCCCGCCAACCCGGCGCCGACGGCCAGTACACCGTGCGGCAGGCCGGAATCCAGCGCCTATGGGACACCACAGAGACCGCCCACCGGCAATGGCGAGAATTGGGCGAGCCGGAGTGGTCTCGCTTCGGCGTCACCGCCACCCGCACCGACCAACACATGTGGCTCGACGACCCCGACCACACCCCTACCGATGGCCACTGTGGACACCCGGCTACCGGGACTGAATGCACTTGCGCCGGGGGTGTACTGACCCGGTGACTGATCGCGATACCGTGAACCCCGTGGCACACCAGCCGATGATCGCGCCGTCCATCCTGTCCGCCGACTTCGCCCGGCTCGCGGAGGAGGTCAACGCTGTTCAAGGAGCCGACTGGCTGCACGTCGATGTGATGGACGCGCACTTCGTGCCCAACCTCACCCTGGGCCTTCCGGTGGTGCAGAGCCTGATGAAGTACACCGACATCCCGGTGGACTGTCACCTCATGATCGAAAATCCGGATCGGTGGGCCATCGGGTATGCCGAAGCGGGTTCCTACAACGTCACCGTGCACGCCGAGGCCGCCCACGACCCGGTGAAGCTGGCCAAGGACCTGCGGGCGGCCGGGGCCAAGGCCGGCCTTTCGGTCAAACCCAAGACCCCGCTGGAGCCGTGGGTGGAGGTGCTCAAGCATTACGACACGCTGCTGGTGATGAGCGTGGAGCCCGGCTTCGGTGGGCAGTCGTTCATCTACGAGGTGCTGGACAAGGTGCGTACCGCCCGGCGATTGGTGGACACCGGACATCTGACTGTGCTGGTGGAGATCGACGGAGGGATCAACGCCGACACCATCGAGGCCGCCGCAGAGGCCGGGGTTGACTGCTTCGTCGCCGGCTCGGCGGTGTACGGGGCCGATGACCCGCAGCGAGCCGTCGAGTCGCTACGGGCCCAGGCCCGGGCGTGCGGAGGCCGGTGAGGCGTAGAACCTGGGAGGGCTCGGAGGATACAGCCGTGTTCACCGGCATTGTCGAAGAACTCGGGGAGCTCGTCGGTCGCGACGAGCAGCCTGACGCGGCGCTTTTCGTCGTGCGTGGACCGCTGGCCTGCTCCGACGCGCGACCCGGTGACTCGATCGCGGTCAACGGAGTGTGCCTGACCGTCGTCGAGGTCGACGGTGACGTGTTCAGCGCCAACGTGATCGGCGAGACGTTGCGCCGTTCCAGCCTGGGCCACGCCGCGGTCGGCGACCGGCTGAACCTGGAGCGGGCAGCGAAGCTGGGCGACCGGCTCGGCGGGCACCTGGTGCAGGGTCACGTCGACGGAACCGGAACCGTGCTGTCCCGCACCGCGCCGCACGAATCCGCCCCCTGGGAGCTGATCCGAATCGGGATGCCTGCTCGGCTGGCCCGCTATGTGGTCGACAAGGGGTCCATCGCCGTGGACGGGGTGTCGCTCACCGTGGTCGAGGCGGGCACCGACTGGTTCTCCCTCGGGCTCATTCCGACCACCCGAGAACTGACCACCCTGGGGCTGCGACGCCCCGGTGAGCTGGTGAACCTCGAGGTCGATGTGATCGCGAAGTATGTGGAGCGGTTGACCTCGCCACTGTGGGCCCCTGGCAGCGCGGCGCCGGGGGATGATGCGGGGGAGGAGGACCGATGACTGAGCGCGCCTTCGCCAGCATCGACCGGGCGATCGCCGACGTGGCGAACGGACGCCCGGTGGTGGTGGTGGACGATGAGGAGCGGGAGAACGAGGGCGACCTGATTTTCGCGGCGTCCCAGGCCACCCCGGAGTTGCTGGCGTTCATGGTCCGGTATACGTCGGGATACATCTGTGTGGCGCTCACCGGGGAGGACTGCGACCGGCTCCATCTGCCGCCGATGTACCACACCAACCAGGACAAAAGGGGCACCGCCTACACCGTCACGGTGGATGCCAGGGAGGGCGTCACCACAGGGATCTCAGCAGCAGATCGGTCACACACCATCCGATTGCTGGCCGACCCCGACGCCAAGTCGGTGGATTTCGTGCGACCCGGGCATGTGGTGCCGCTGCGGGCCAAGGAGGGCGGCGTGCTCCGGCGCCCCGGGCACACCGAGGCAGGCGTGGACCTGGCCCGGCTGGCTGGCTTGCATCCCGCGGGGGTGCTGTGCGAGATCGTCTCGGCCAAGGAACCCGGTGAGATGGCCCGCCGCGACGAGCTGGAGGTCTTCGCCGCCGAACACGACCTGGCACTGATCACCATCGCGGATCTCATCGCCCATCGGCGGCGGTTCGAGAAACAGGTGGAGCGGGTAGCGCAGGCCCGCATCCCCACCGTGCACGGGGAGTTCACCGCGATCGGATTCGACTCGGTGCTCGACGGGGTGGAGCACATCGCGTTGGTCGCCGGGGAGATCGGGGACGGGGTTGACATCCTGGTCCGGGTGCACTCGGAGTGTCTGACCGGGGACGTGCTGGGCTCGTTGCGCTGCGACTGCGGACCGCAGCTGGATGCCGCGCTGGCCGCCATCGCCGCCGAGGGCCGGGGGGTGGTGCTCTACGTGCGCGGTCACGAGGGCCGTGGCATCGGGCTGATGCACAAGCTGCAGGCATACCAACTGCAGGACGCGGGCGCCGACACCGTGGATGCCAACCTCGCCCTGGGCATGCCCGCAGATGCCCGCGACTATGGCACCGGGGCGCAGATCCTGGTCGATCTCGGAGTGCGCTCAATGCGCTTGTTGACCAACAACCCCGCCAAGCGGGCCGGCCTGGAAGGCTACGGCCTGGCCATCACCGGGCGAGTACCGCTGCCCATCCGGCCGAACCCGGAGAACCTGCACTACCTGCGCACCAAGCGGGACCGGATGGGTCACGAGCTCGTCGACCTTGATCCCGCTGGCCGGGATTCCACCGGGAGAGCGCGGCCATGAGCGGCACCGGCCAGCCCGTAGTGGACGTGCCGCACTGCGGGGACCTGCGCCTGGGCATCGCAGCCACCCGCTGGCACGAGCGAATCACCACCGCTCTGCTGGAACGGGCCGGTGTGGCGGCCGCGGCGGCTGGCATCACCGATCCGACCGTCGTGCGAGTGCCGGGCGCCATCGAGCTGCCGGTGGTGTGCCAAGAGCTGGCCCGCCACCATGACGCAGTCCTGGCGCTGGGCGTCGTGATCAGGGGCGGTACCCCGCACTTCGAGTACGTCTGTGACGCGGTGACTACCGGTCTCACCAGAGTCGCTCTGGACGAGCAGACCCCGGTGGGTAACGGGGTCCTCACCTGCGACACCGAAGAGCAAGCCCTGGACCGTTGCGGCCTGCCCACCTCAACCGAAGACAAAGGCTTCCACTCCTGCCTAGCAGCCCTACAGACAGCCCTCGTCCTCCGCGACCTCCGCCAAGCCCAATGACCGCCCCAGTGCTCGACGTCCGACCGCGCAAGGCCCGTCGCGTCGCCGTCGCATCGGCTGTGTTGCTGTTCGCGGTGTTCGCCGTCATCGCTGTGCTGCTGCGGCGTACGGATACTGGGGTGTATTTCCGGGTCTCCGACCAGGTGGCAATGGTCGTGTTGGGATTGTTGCTGGCCGGTGCTGCCTTGCTGTTCGCCCGGCCGCGGGTGCGGGCCGGTGCCGACGGGATAGAGGTGCGCAATGTCCTGGGTACCCACACGCTGCCCTGGGCGTTGGTGCTCCGGGTGTCATTCCCTGATGGCGCTTCGTGGGCCCGCCTGGAGCTCCCCGACGACGAGTACCTCGCGGTGATGGCCATCCAGGCCGCCGATGGCCCACACGCCGTGCAGGCGATCCGCGCCTTGCGCGCGGTGCACGCCCGGTACACCGCACCACCCCCAGCCAGGCCGCCTGACTGACGTCCCCTGTGTCGGACGAGTACTCCATGAGGGTGATCTGGCTTCGCTGCGATGTCACCCTCTTGTGGAAGAGTCAAGCCTAACCTTACCCTCTGTGAGGCGAGCCTTACCTCATAGAGAAGAGGCGTGTCGTGACCTGCTATTTGCGCCTGCATGAGATCGCGGTGGCGGTTCACTCCGGCACTGAGGACACCGACTGGGACGAATGCGTTCGGCTTTGGCGTGCCGCGGACGGGGTCGGTGGCCGCGACCTCGCGCTCGACGCGATGCCTGCCACCGCGATCGACGTTGACGACCTGCCGACGGCTGACCTGGCGTCCTATGCCGGGCTGGTCCTGGCCGGACGCTGCGACCAAGGACTGCTGGCCGCTATCCAGGGCAAGCTGCGCGGCTTCCTCGACCAAGGGCGCGTCGTGGTGTTCAGCGGGCAGCTGACCGAAGACTGGCTGCCGGGCGCGGTGCCATTCGAGTCCGGCCCTGCTGGCGAGTCCGGCCTTGCTGCAGACGATGAATCGGGACCACCCCGGCTCTCCGAGCATCCGGTGTTCTCCGGCGTGTCCGCCGATGACCTCGGCGCGAGCTTTCTCTACCGAAATGGCTGGCACCGCCCGCCTGCTGGCGCTGACGTGATCGCGCACCGGGCGGACGGCACGCCCGGCGCCTACGTGGACCGGGTATCGACCGGAGGCACGGTGCTGCTCCACACTGGCGCGAACCTGCTGGCCAACGCTACTACCGACAGCTCAGCCGCGCGGATCGCGCCGCAGCTCGTCGAGTGGGTACGCCATGAGGCGCGCCGGTGAGCGGCGGCGCAGCGCTGCTGGCGCTCTCCAGTGGCTCGGCAGCTGAGACCCGAACCTTCGCCGCGTACCGCGGCTGGCTCGCCAACGTGATCGATACCCGCCACGGCGCTTCGCTGGACGGTGCCGACGTGGTGTGGGTGCCTGAGGGCACCCCGCGTCGCCGGCTCGCCGCTCTGGCGCCAGCCTTGGATGAGGTACTCGACCGCGGCGGCGCGGTGCTGCTTTTCGGCGACCACCAGGCGGGCTGGCCCGCGCATGCCCGATGGACGTACCGGCCCGCCGGGGGCGGTGGGCGGACGGTGATCGGCGCGGCCTGGCGGGACACCGAGCTCGGCGCCGCCGCCGCCGCGCTGCATCACCACGGCGTGCTGGAGCCGCCCACCGGGGCGGAGGTTCTGCTCGCCGCTGCTGACGGCGCCGCGGTCGCCTACCTCGACCGGAACAGCACGGCAGGCACCGCGTTCGTCTCGACGGTCGACCCCCTTGCCCACTTCGGTCATACCGGGGCCGCCGATGCAGCCCGGTTCCTCGACGCGCTCATCCCGTGGGCCACGACTGCCCTTCCCCGCCGGAGGTAAGGCTCATGAAGCGAGGTCGCGCCACGCTCGCCCTGCTCGCCGTAGCCGCGCTCGTCGGCACCGCCTGCGGCGACGGCTCCGGAACCGGCGCCTCGGGGACCGACGCGCCCGATGGGCCGACCGAGGTCGACCGGCTGCGGATCGCGGTGTCCAGGGATGTTGGCCCGCTCAACATCTTCGCCGGCTCGCCGGAGCCGCTCGCCGAATTGGTATACGACAAGCTCGTTGCACCCTCGCCGTACGTCGCCGAGCCACAGCCGTGGCTGGCCACCGCTGTTCGCCAGCTCGATCCGTCCACCTGGGAGGTCGACCTGCGCCCCGGGGTGAGCTGGCATGACGGCCAGCCGTTCACCGTCGACGACGTGGTCTTCACGTTCGAGTACATGAAGGTGGCCCCCACCGGCCGCTGGACCCACCACGTCACGCACATCCCGACGATCAGCACGGTCACTCCAGTCGACCCCGACACGGCCCGCTTCACCTGCGCATTCCCCTGCCCAGAGCTGGGCACTGTGACGCTGGCCGATCTGCCGATCATCCCGAAGCACGTGTGGTCGGCCGTGCCGCCGGATACGGCCAAGACGGTCCAGGCTCTGCCGGTGGGTACGGGGCCGTACCGGCTGGTCGATCACAACCCGACCGCTGGTTACCGCTTCGAGGCCAACCCGGCCTACTTCGCCGGCCCCCCACGGGTCCGCGAGCTGGTCATGCCGGTGATCGAGGATCCCTCGGCCACGTTCACCGCACTGCGCTCCGGTGAGCTCGACGCGACTATGCGGCCGCTGTCCCCGGAGCTGATCGGGCAGTTCAGTGGGTCGAGTCAGGTCGGCCTGGTCAGGACCGCGCCCCTGCAGTTCCCCGAGCTGCGGATGAACTTCGAGCACGCCCCGTTCGAGCAGCCGGAGTTCCGGCGGGCGATCAGCCGTGCGCTGAACCGCGACCAGCTGTTGCAGACGGTGTTCCTCGGCCAAGGCCGCCCAGCGGTCCAGGGTTACCCGCACCCGGACGCGCCGTTCGCCAACCCGTCGCTGTCCACGCCGTATGCGCCGGAGGAGGCTCGCGGGCTGCTCGACCAGATTGGTTTCCTCGACCGCGACGGCGACGGGGTGCGCGAGGGCCCCAACGGCCCGCTGCGCTACCAGGTCTTCGTCACCGCCAGCCTGCCCATCGACGTCCGCGCGGCCGAGCTGGTGGCCGAGGACCTGCGCAAGGTGGGGATCGAGCTGCAGGTCACCGGCGTGGACGCGGCCACCGTGGCGAACCTGTTCACCACCCGCGAGTTCGACCTGGCGGTGAGCACGATCACCGCGCACGGCGTCGCCGACCCCGACCAGTTCGTCATGTCCCACCTGTCGGGTTACCTGTGGCGGGCGCCGAAGATCCCCTATCCCGAGTTCGACGCGCTGTACAGCACGTGGCAGGCGGCCACCACCAACGCCGACCGCAACGCCGTGCTGCAGGACATGCAGGCGCTGTTCAACCGGCAGCCGACGTCGGTCCCGCTGTACTACCCCGACGAGTACTGGGCGTTCCGGGCAGGCAGCTACAGCGGGTGGGTCGAGTCCCCGGGCTACGGCATCGTGCACAAGTGGTCCTTGCTGCCTGCCGAGGTCGCCCGCACGGCCAACGCCATTGTCGCGCAGCGGTAATGCGCTGGCCAAGACCCGTGGGGGGCGGAGGTGGGGCGTCGCACCCACGCCACCCAAAAGGGGAGTGGCCGACCACCCCCCACCGCACCGAAC
>JBQTGW010000301.1:0-12425 GCA_052390495.1 Pseudonocardiales bacterium | reverse complement strand
GGGTGGCCCCGCTTCCGACAGCTTCCGGCCCCCGGGGGCGCCGCCACGTACCCCTTTCTAATTCGCCGCACCCAGCGTTGTCACCCGCCCCGGATGATCACGATCGGGGGCGGGTTCGGATGGCGATCCAGGGGGACGGAAGCTTTCCACGATGTGGGAGTGCCACTGTAGTAGTAAGGCCACGACCTCGCCGCGACGGTGAACGCATGCGAGCTGGGAAACCGCGCCATCCCCATCGGGCAGGAGCCCGGCGACGGTCGTGGTCACCGGTTCTCCGCCGCGGCCGGGAGTGTTTCAGGATTGTGGTCGTCGAGGATGGTGACGGTGCCGGTGTTGCCGTCGACGCGAATCCGCTGCCCGGTCACGATCTTGCGGGTGCCGAAGGCGGTGCCGGTCACAGCGGGCAGGCCGTACTCCCGGCAGACAATAGCGCCGTGGCTCATCATTCCCCCGATATCGGTGACAGTCGCGCCGATCTTGGCGAAGAAGGGGCTCCAGGCCGGGGCGGTCAGCGGGGCGACGAGGATCTCACCGTCTTGCACCTCGCCGATCTGATCGGCGGACGAGATCACCCGGGCCGGTCCCTCCGCCACTCCGGGAGAGGCGGCGAAGCCGGTGAGGTCGCCACTGGGGATGGATTCACCCAACCACCGCTTGATCGACTCCGAGGTGACACCCCACAGCATGATGGTGAAGGGTTCGGTCACCACCTCAGGTGGTGTTCCGAGCGCTGGGGGCGGCGGCCACTGACGCAGAGCAGCCATGATGTCCCTGCGGCGCGCCACCTCCTGCGGCCAGTATTTCGGCCCCCGCGGCGCGACGCCGACCGCCCAGTTGACGTAGTAGTCGTCGAGAGCGTCGGATACCTCGGTGCGCTTCAGGTAGAAGATGTCATCGGCTTCGGCGAAGAACCCTTCCTGCGCCAGCATCCGGCCGATGTCACGCATCTTGCGCCAGAGCACCGAGCAGCTCCAGTGCTCGACGTAGAAGTTGTGGTTCTCCACGTAGGGGAACACGGTACGGGCCAGGCCCAGCTTTTCCTCGAACGTCGACCGGTCCTCGTCACAGCCCAGCAGCTCGGAGTAGTCGGTGGCGAGCCGCTCCCGCTCCGCCCGGATCTCCTCGATGGGCCGGTCGATATTCTCGCCGTCGGCCAGCTTGGCCACGTAGTTTCCGATGAACCCGAAGGGGATCGACAGGTGCTCGATCCAGACCCGGTCCGAATGGTAGAAACCTGACCCGGAAGAGAAATTGAACCACGGCTCCTTGGCCGCATCGAAGCGCTCCAGCCATTGCCGGCCGGCAGGTGTGCCCCGGAGCTCGGCGAGAATCGCCTCGGCATCGTCGGTGGTGGTGAACACCGCGTCGACCCCGAGTTCGAGCGCGGCGCGGGCCAGGCCCTTCAGCTCCTCGTCGGGACGGAAGAGATCAGCCTCCACGCCCGCCACCATCTTGGCGATGGCCAGGTCGGGAATGTTCGGGAACACCTGCTTGCAGAAACCGAAATAGTCCAGGTAGGCGGCGTATCCCAGATTCAGGAACTCGAAGTGGTACTGCCACAGCTTGAGCGCCAGATCGAGGAGGCGATGGTAAGCGGAGACGAGCACCAGCCCAGCGCCCGTCCCCTGGCCACTGGTGACGACCTCGATGTCCTCCTGCACCGGCAGAGGCTCGAAGCGCAGTGCTTCCATCTCATCGATGAGCACCCGAATTTTCGCCATCCACTTGACGTAAAGCTCATCCCAATGATTGAAGTAGAAACCAGCCCGCTCCAGGAAGGCCGACGCTCTTGCCTCGACCTCCACCAGGTCAGCCACCGGCACCGGCGACATATAGACGTAGCCGTTAAGGATGCGGGCGTCGACACCGAGCGTGGGAGGAATCATGTAATGCCGGGTATTGTATTGCGAGAGGGCCGCCAAGCCATACTCGACGAATGTGGCATCCCAGGGAGGGAGCGCTTCCGGCAGATGGATTGCGTCCTGAAACCAGAATCTGGTGTCGTCTTGGGCTCGGCAATCCTCCGAGAAGACCAGGTAGTAGGGGTAGAGCTGCTCCCAGCCCTCCGCCCCAGGGGGTGTCTCGATGGCGAACGGGCTCGGGAACCGGCCGGTCATCCGTCACGTTCCTCTCAGTTCGTCTTCTCTGGATGCAGCGGTACATCCTGGGACGCATGTAGGGGCGCACAGAGGGTGGCGACGATGCTGTCGAGAACGCTGGATGCTTGGACGGCGGGGGCACGTTCCCGGCGGCTCCAGATCGTCTCCGGGCGGGCTTGAAGCAGCACGACATTTCCGGGTGGTTCCAGTTCGCTGTCGATGGCCCACTCGATATCTTGCGGTGCGCCGAAGTGCCGCTCGGCGAGACGGGCCAGCCGCGCCACGGCCTTGATCTCGGCGTCGGTGAGGCACGGGGACGTGCCGGAGATCCACCGGCCGGTGATCTCGAAGACGACCTTGTCGACGAGGAAGTGGTCGGGGGTCACCGTGCCTGCCACCACCGCCTCGCCCACGCCCCGGGCAGCGTCGATGGCCACCTGGGAGCGGTCGCCGTTCACGGGGTTCAGCGTGCAGGCCACCCCGGCCGCCTTGGATCGCACCATGCGCTGGACGCCGACGCCCATAGCCGCCGCGGTGGGGTAGCCCATTCGGGTCCGGTAGTAGATGGCGCGGGTGGTCCACAGACTCGACCAGCAGCGTACGACGTGGCGGGCTACCTCGGCCGGTCCGCGCACCGCCAGGAACGTGTCATGCTGGCCGGCGAAGCTGGCGTCCGGGCCGTCCTCATCGGTGGCTGAGGACCGGATCGCCACCGGCAGATCGTCCATCCCGCAGCGCTCACAGAGCTGCCGGTAGGCCGAGATCACGGCGTCTGCCACGCCGACGTTGAGCGGGACGGTGTCGATCCGGGCTCGCACCGCCTGAGAGATCAGCTCCGTCCCGGCGGGGTTGGACAGGTCCGCACCGGACAGGAGCTCCTGCACGTCCCGGGCCAGGTCGGCATCAGCCACAAGGCTGTCGAATGCCTCGGTGGTGACGGCGTAGCCGGGCGGTACCGGCAGACCGGCGGCGGTCAGCTCGCCCAGGCCGGTGTTCTTTCCGCCCAGCAGTGGTCGCAGCTGCGGGGTGTAGTCATCGAAGTGCACCACGAAAGGCATCGGAGCTCACCTCACCCGGATCCGGCAGGCGGGTCGACTGCCGCGCCACCCGATCGCAGGAACGCTTCTAGGCTCGCCATCGCCCGCCGTTCCAGCAGTACTGCTCCCTGAGCCCGAGCCACGGCAACCGCGTTGCGCAGTGCTGATTCAGCCTCGGCTGCCCGATCCGGCGAAAGCTGGGCAAGCGTCTCACCCTGCAGCCGATGCAGCTCGGCCTCGTAGTAGCATTCGCCGGTCAGGCCTGATTCGGCCAGGCTCTCATTGAGCGCGGAAAATGCCGCTTCGGGACTGCCATCCAGCAAATACGCTTCGCTCAGCAGGACCAAGCAAAAATGGTGGTGTCTGCGGGCTCCGGTCGCTCTGTACTCCGCCAGACCGCGGACCATGCTGGCCACCCCGGACGCTGTCTCTCCTGCTTGCGCACGAGCCCAGCCGTGAAAGGTGGTGGCTGACACTTCCCACATCAGGAACCCTCCCTTCCGGCAGACAGCCATTGTCTCCTCGGCGCGCTCGCGAACGTGGACGATGTCGCGGCGCAGGACTGCGAGCCAGGCGTCGTAGTGCAGGGCGAGGGCGAGATTGAACAGATGACCGACCTTTCGGGCGAGAGTGATTGCCCGCTCCATCAGCTCCTTCGCCCGATCCTCTGCACCCATCAGCCCCAGCACGATCCCCAATGAGCTCCAACAGCCGACAGCGGGATGCCGTCCGAAGAGAGGGATCAGCGAGGCGTCCTGAAGCAGATCGGGCAGGTCCATGGCTCGTTGGAGGTGATCGCGTGCCTCTGCCAGCCGACCCCGGGCGAGGGCGGCGTATCCGTACGAGATGTGGCCCAGTAGGCGGATGACGGGATCACCCGACTGCTCGGCCAGCTCAAGCAGCTGTTCGGAAAGCTGCATCGACACGGCAGGCTCGGCCCGCGAGCCGTGAAACGACGCGAGCCGGTAGAGCGCCGGCGCCAGCAGCTGTGCATCGCCGAGTTGACGGCCCAGCTCAACGGCTCGGGCGGCGACCTGGCCCACCTCGGATGCTCCTCTGCCTTTCGTCATGGCCAGCAGCTGCCAGAAACGACCCTGGATGTCGAGCTCGTGGCGGTCGCGCTCGGCTCCGGCGGGCAGGCGTTCGATGAGCTGGAGGGCCCGGTTCAGCAGTTCCTCGGTCTGTTCGTAAGCCAGCCGGGACAGCGCCTGCTCGGCCGCGCGCTGCGCCCACATCAATGCCGAGGGCGCGCCTCCGGCCGCGGCCGCCTGCCAGTAGTGGTGGGCCAGCTCCACCGGATCGGCCAGGTCCCGCGCGGCGAGCGTTTCGGCTACCCGATGGTGCAGGCGGGCCCGGCGCAACGCGCTCAGCCCGTCGTAGAGGGTGTCCCGGACCAGGGCGTGCGAGAACCGGTAACAGCCGACGGCGCCGGGAATCTCCAGCAGGAGGTGCGCGACCAGCGCAGCCTCCACCAGCTCCAGCACCCCATCGATGTCATAGCCCCCCACCCCGGCCAGCACGTCGAGGTCGAAATCCCGACCCAGCACCGAGGCCACACTGAGCAGCCGCGCGCTCTGCTCGGGAAGCAGCGCCACCCGGCGGCGGATGACGTCGCGCACCCGGCCGGGCACCTCGCGTCCGAGGCTCCCCTGGGTCTCGAGCAGGCGCACCAACTCAGCCACGAAGAAAGGGTTGCCCTCCGTTCGATCCCACACGGCATGGATCAGGTCGTCGCTGGGCCCCTTCCCGTTGGGCCCCTTCCCGGTGGGCAAGGTCAGCAACCGGGCGACATCAGACTGGTCCAGGCCGTTGAGGGCGATCCGGGAGACATTGGGCCGGCGGGCGAGATTGGCCAGGACGGCGGTCAGCGGGTGCGCCTCCGGAACCTCACCGCCGCGGTAGGTACCCACGACGGCGACGGGTGCCGTCGCGAGCTGACCGGCGAGGAAACCGAAGAGCTCCACCGACGGCGGATCGGCCCAGTGCAGGTCGTCGAGGATCAGCACGAGGGGCCGGGCGGTGGCGACCCGCAGCAGGAAACGACTCAAGGCGTCGTACAGGCTGGTTCGCGCGGTAGTGGGGTCGAAGGCGGCGATCACCGGTTGCAGGTCGGTGAACGCTTCCTTGATCTCGGGAACTATCTGGGCGATCTCCGCCGCACCCGGCCCCAACGCGCTCCGGAACACGTCCGGGGCGAGGCGGTCGGCCACTGTCCGCACGATCTGCATCCACGGCCAGAAGGCGGGCGCGCCCTCTCCTTCGTGGCACCGGCCCCAAGCCACCAGGGCACCCTGGACGATCGCCCGGCCGGACAGTTCTTCGGCCAGCCGGGTCTTACCGATCCCCGGCTCACCCGCCAGCAGCGCCACCCCGCCCCGGCCTTCACGCGTCTGTCGCAGCACCTCCAGCAGCTGCGACAGCTCCTGGTGGCGTCCGACGAGCAGATCACCATCCGAAGCGACTGGATCGGCCGACGTGGACGGGCTCGGCTCGACCGGGGCAGCGGGCCCGGCAGCCGGGGGCTGCCAGTCCAGGAGCGGCGACTGCCGCAAAATGTCGTTCTCCAGCTGCCGCAGCGCCACCCCGAGGTCGAGGCCCAGCTCCTCGCCGAGTGTCCGACGTGCCTTGGCCACAGCCCGGAGTGCCTCCGCCTGGCGCCCGCAGCGATACAGCGCCAGCGCGAGCAGCTCCCACCGCCGCTCCCGCAGCGGATCCGCGAGAACCAGACGCTCGAGTTCGGCCACCACCCCGGCATGCTCACCCAACACCAGCTCAGCCTCCAGCAACGCCTCGCCGGCACCCGCCCGCAGCTCGGTCAACCGGGCGATCTCAGGCTGGATGAATGGCTCGAAGGCCAGCTCGGCATACGGCTCACCCCGCCACAGGGCCAGTCCCTCGCGCAACACATCCCTGGCCGCCAACGGTTTCCCAGCCCGCAGCAATCCCCGGCCCTCGACGGCCAGACCCTCAAACCGGGCCACGTCGACACAGTCGGTCTCCACCCGCAGCAGATAACCCGGCGCCCGGGTCACCAGCACCCGCGGAGAAGTGCCGGATCGACGAGCCGGCTCCAGCACCCGGCGCAAATTCGAGATATAGACCTGCAAAGCGCCGGTGGCCTTCGCCGGGGGTACTTCCCCCCATAATTGATCAATAAGGCGATCCAGGGACACCACCCGATTGGCCTCGACGAGCAGCGCAGCCAGGATCGCGCGGGGCATCCGGGACCCGATATCCAGCAAGCGCCCGCCCTCGGATACCTCCATCGGCCCGAGCACCCTGAACTCCACGCGTACTCCCCTCCGAGGGCAGGGTGGATATTACGTCAAGTGTGACGGGCCCGACGGTAATTTTCGATCAGCGAATTTTCCCGTGGCGCCGGACAGGCGGGCCGCGTCGAGGCTGCGCCCACCTTGATCAGCCGCGTCGACGTCGCAGCTCGGTACCGACCACCCGCGCGATCAGGTCTCAACGAACCACCACTGCCCTGTAACGAGCTACGCGAGTATCGCGAAAAGTAGGCGATGGACACGCGCGCAGCAACCACGGCCAAGCCAGAGCAGCGGCTGTCACTCCCTATTCCCTCGCTGTCCTGACGGAGTGCTTCGCCATGTCCACTTCCGGTTCTGCTCCCAACGGTGATTTCCGGTGAACGACGCCGCTGGGATCCTCTACTTCAGCTGAGCGTCGTCGGGGCGTTGATCACTCTCGGAGTTCTCGGCGCAACGGCCGACCCGGGTACCTGAAGCGGAGCGAGCCGTCGCCGCAGAGCCGGCTGCGGTCACCCCGGCCCCGGGCAGCGGCACACCGGCACCGGCGATCACCGTGGTGGACGTCGTCGACGGTGACACGGTCAAGCTCGACGACAGCCGCACCCTGTCCTATGTCGTGCTGCCCGACGGGCGGGCCTTCTCGGTGCTCGCCGCCGAGGCTCATGGTGCCGGAGCAGCGCCGCTCTACGCGGGCGAACCCGGCTACCGCGCGGGCCTCGACCGCGACGGCGACGGTGTCGCCTGCGAGAGCTGACTCGGCGCGAGTCAGCTGTAGGCGGACTTGAGGGCTGGGTAGTAGTCGTCCCAATCGGGCATGGAAGTGCCGGCCAATGATGCGGTGAGGCGGTCGAGGTACCAGTGCCAGCCCGGACCGACGTCGGTCGAGTCCATCTCGGACGGCATGGCCTGCTCGAAGAGCAGGGTCGTCGTACCGGCGTCCTCCGACAGGGTCAGCGCGATCCGCCAGGACCGGGTCTCGCCCTCCGGGACATCGACCACGAGTCGGCACGGGGACTCGCAGTCGACGATGTGCACCGTCGACGGCTCGCCTCCGGCATCCTCCTCGGCGGTCATCGTCAGCGCCACCGTGCCCCCCGCGACTCCGAGACCCTGGTAGGAACCGAACCACCGGACGAGACGGTCGGAGTCCGTCAGCTCGGACCACACGTCCTCGATCGGGTAAGGGAACAGGCGGTGGAACACCAGGGTCCGCCCGCCCTCGGCGTCGGGCCGGATCTCACCTCGGGGGCTGGTCACATCAGTCATTGTGGTTAATCCTGTCTCGATGGCCTGCGGTCCTAGTGCGTCGATGCTCTCGTACCTGAGTTCGGCGACGCGAACCGGCGGTGCACCCGCGCGGCGGGCGCGGGTCATGCCGGCCGAGTGGCCCGGGGGAATTTCACCCCCGGGCTCCCACAGAACGGAACGTGACAGTCTCCGGTCATTCCGCTCTTCTCATCTGATCCGTCAGAACTCGGTCATCCATGCCCAGTGCGCGAACAGTTTGGGCTCACGTTTTATGAGTCCGTTCCACCAGCGCTTGGCGTGTTTGAATGATCTCATCCGTTTGAACTTCCTGCGAGCCCAGCGCACCAGATAGGTATTGATACGCCGCAGGATGGCGAACATCTCGGTCCGGTAGAACTTCCCGTAGTAGTTCATCCAGCCACGAATGACCGAATTCATCCACTCGGCGAGTTCGGCCAGAGATGAGACCCGCCGGGGCCGGGTCCGACTCGCCCGCGACCCCGACACCGGCGCCCGGGTACTGCTGGCTGATCGGTGGCACACCGGGTTTGTCGATCTCAGCGGTGAGCAGGGCCTGCTGGGCCAGGTCGAGGGCCGTGCCGCCGACGACACCGCCTACTGACTGCGCCAGGCCGGCCCGGCCCGGCGGGACCAAGTCCAGATCGTGGTCATCGACCTGTGCGGCATCTACGCCGCCGCGGTACACCGAATATTGCCCCACGCGCGGCTGGCCGTGGAACCGGCCAGCAGATCCTACTGGCCTGGATCGCCAAGGAGAAACCGCGCGACCTGATCCGGCCGCGGCCCGGTATCGCCGCCACCATCCCGACCCCCGAACGGATCCGTCACCGACTCCACGAGTTTTTCACCTGGTGCGCTGACCACGCCCACCTCCCCGAACTGGCCACCCTGGCAAAGACCCTCGATCGCTGGCAAAGCCCCCTCATCACCACCATCCTGACCAACGTGTCCAACGCCAAAAGCCAGGGCACCAACCGGGTGATCAAACTCGAAGAACGCAAAGCCTACGGCTTCCGCAACACCACCAACCAACGCCGACGCCACGCCACCACCCGCACCCAACGCCGACCACCCATCGTCACCACAAACCGATCACAACCGGTCACCATCCCGCAACCCCGTCCCGGCTGACCTCGAAGAGCCTCTTAAGCGGCACACAAGGATCTCCCAGGGGTATCGCCGCATTCTTGCTCCATCGCCGGGGCCACCAGGTCGAGGCGATAGGGCACTCACCGCACGAGCGAGGAGTGCACACGAAACCGCGACAACGATTCATCAGACTTGAGCGAGAGCCGCACGGGCTCCGCATGAAGAAAGGTGTGACCATGGCCTGGATCGATGAAATCAAGGTTCTCGTGGCATGGCTCAAGGATGGACCTGCCAACGATGAAGAACGCTCAGTCGGAGCCAAGCTTTTCGCCATACATGGGACAGGTATGGCATTCTACGCGGAAACATCGACGGGAGCTCAGGAGGAAATCAATAAAACGGGCTTTTTGCAGCTCTCTTCGAAGGCGATCGCTGGTTCGTTGAAGCGGTACGAAACGAGGGATCGATGGAACTTCTACAATAATCCGGGAGAAATCTTCGGGGATTGGTTCGACAATCTTCCTTTCAATCCCGAAAAGCTCGAGGATATCGGCATGAACATCGACATCGTCAGCGGTGTGATCAAGGTAGGCAGCGTGGTCTTCCCGAGCCCTGAGTCGGTATCGGGACTTTCTCTTGTGTCGGCGAAGTCAGTCTCACAATTCTTCGCCGGCCCGTGGGTGATGGGGATTTCGCTATCCCGCCACAAGTATGCTATTCCGCACATAGACTGAACTCGTCTCGCTCCGTATATCCGACGTCAGGTGAGTGGCCAGGTCGGCTGGCGGCCACAACGCCGCATGACCACTCACCGAGGTCGGAGCGTCAGTAACACGAAGACCGTCGCTCTATCATGACAACTCACGGAGGATGATATGACACAGCTACCGGACATTCACGTCTGGATCAAGGTGATCGAGGACAAGTCAGGCAAGACTCAGCTCGACGGTACCGCCTTCAGCAGCGGGCAAGAGGTGACTGTGCGATACTCGATCGCTAATGACAGCCACCAGACCGCTGGCCCGATGACGGTTGTCGGAGTTCTCCGTCGAGATGGTGTGAGGGTGCAGCCGAATGGTCAGTCTAACGTTGTTCCCGTTCAGCAGATCACGCTGCAGCCGGGGCGGGTCTGGTCGAGAGAACATCACCTGACGGAGATTTTCTATTCAAGTGGAATGCACCTTTACAGCGCGAGCTTGCTGGGTGATGTCGGAAACTTCGTGAACGAGGAGGATGAGCAGAACAACCGGGCAAAGATGACCTTCTCGTTCGTGGAACACGTGAAATGACTCACCACGCCTGCGCTGCCCAGACTCCGCCCGGTGCTGCGAGATTCACGCAGGCATCGGCAGCGCAGGCCGAGGTGCTCGTCGAGGCTGCGCCCACCTCGATCAGCTGCCGGCTCTGCTCGGACAGCTCGCGGCCAGCGGCGTCATGGAAGGTGACTGAGGAATCCGTCGGCCTTCGGGCCTGCCCATTCCATGTGGTCACCACTCTGGGTCCGCAGCGCACAGGAACTCTTAAGTAGCGCACAAGAATTCCCCAAGGACGCCGCAGCATGCTCACTCCCATCACCGGCAGCACTGTCCCGACAGTACGTCGACGATATTTTTCAAATTCACGGTACGTGGGCGATCGCAGCCCAATCCTGATACGTGTTCACAGGACATGAGAAATCTCGACAAGAATCTTGGAGGTACGACATGAGCGCACCGAATCTCGACATCACCGTGGAACCAGTGGAGTCCGGAGCGGTAGTCTACGCGCCGTTGGCGCCGGCGTCCGCCACTGGCAAGCCGAACGGTCAACTCTCTTTGCGGCTCCGGATCGCCAACAAAGAGACGATCAAGGTACATGTCAACGAATTGCGGATTTCGTTTGTCGGCTCCCCAGCAGTCAACCCGGTGGTGATCCCACTCAGCCTCGATGTGCCGGCGAAGCAGACGGTCCGCTGGAATTTCTCGACCGCGAACAACATCATCCTGCCCCTCCCGGCACCGGGCAAGATCAAGCTCGCGCTGAACTGCGCCGACTTCGACACGCCTGCGGCCATCGTGCTGCCGCTTGCGCCGCACAAGAACCCGACACCTGCCGGAAGCTACCGGTTTCCAGCCAAAGCGAGCGATCTGCGCATGGGCGAATACTGGTTAGGTCGCAGCGCAACGCACTCCCCGGCGGGCGACGGTGTTCAACTCTTCGGCTACGACATGGTGGTGATCGGCTGGGATGCGGCTAAGCAGCATTGGACAGAAGCCCTACCAGGCAAGGCAGGCGACAAGAACGAGCACTATCGCATCTGGGGCAAACCGATATACGCCATGGCCGGCGGGACGGTAGTCGCCTTCGCCAACGACCGGCCGAACAACCCAAGTCCCGATCAGGACCTCTCGCCACCCGATCCCGTCGAAGGCAATCACTTCTACCTCCAGCACGGAGACGAGCTTGTGCTCTACGCCCACTTCCAGAAGGGCTCCCTGAACTCAGCTCTGCTGTCACAAGGGGCGCAGGTCGGCGAAGGGGACTTCCTCGGGCTAGCCGGCAACTCCGGTAATTCCAGCGGTCCGCACCTGCATGTCCACTCTCATCAAGCGAATAAGCCATGGGCCGGCCCGCTGCGTCCGCTCTTGTACAACGGATTGTTCGTCATCGACCGGACGTTGATCCATCCACCCGACCCGGCCGGCCCGTGGGTGAAAGCCGACGACCAAGGCTTACCCAACGTGACCTCTGTGGTGTGGCCGGCAGTTACGGCACCGTCGTGGTATCCGCCGGGTTGGGCCGAGGTGGCACGGCACGGAATTCCTGAAGCAGAGTACCAGCTCGAGTTCGATCGGATCACCAAGTCGGGCTACCGTCTGGTATGGGTGGATGGATACGATGTGAACGGCGAAACGTTCTTCAACGTCGTCTTCCGGCCTGCCGATGGAACCGCCTGGGCGGCCAGGCATGGATTGACTTCCGACGGTTACCAGAAAATATTCAACAGCTTCACCGAGCAGGGCTTCCGCTTAGCGCACATCGAAAGTTATCGTAGCAATGGAGGCGTGCGCTACGCTCCGATCTTCGTCAAATCACCGGGTCCTGCCTTCACGGCCTACCACGGGCGGTCGGCCGGCGAACACCAGAAGCTGTTCGACGAACTCACCAAGGACGGCTGGCTGCCGATCAACATCAGCCCGGTAGTCGTCGGTGGCAACCGCACATACGCTGCCCTGTACGAGAAGCGAGACGTGGGAAGCTTCCTTGCAAAGAGTGCCCTCACGCTGGCCGAGTACCAGATCCAGTTCGACCAGAACGTCGCCGCGGGTCGACGACTCGTATACCTCAATGCGTATACCGAGAGCGGCGGCCCGCGAATATCCGCCATCTGGCATCAAAAGCCCTCAGCCACCCTGATCGCCCGGCACGGCCTGAGTAGCGGTCAATACCAGGCAGAGTTCGACACTCTGCTCGCCAAGGGGTTCCTCACGAGGGCGGTCACCGGTTACGAGGAGGGTGACACACACCGATTCGCCGCATTCTGGGCGAAGTAGGTCCGCAAACGGCTTTTCTCGCTTGAACGGACCGTCCGCCGTGGGGCCCGGGTTTTGCATGCCCCCGCCGCCGCGTTAGCCCCCCCGCCCGTGGCCCCGGGCGGGCCCCCCCCCCCGGGGGGGGGG
>JBQTGW010000300.1:0-10304 GCA_052390495.1 Pseudonocardiales bacterium | reverse complement strand
CATGATCGGCGTTGCGGAGTCGAGCTGCTCAGGCGAAAGGATGGGTGGTCGGATGATCATATGGCAACGTCCGCTGGGATTGTATTCTTCTGGATACCGAGACGGGCCTGCTGGGCAGCCTTTACCTGGTCGATGAACGGTTGGACGATGGACTGAACATCGGGGCCGATCCGAAGGAGGCTTTCCCAGCCGGGATAGACCTTAATCAGTCCGCGCAAGGCGGCGGCGGCGGTTCCAGCTCCATCGACCACGGCGACCGGGAGGCCATAGTCAATCACGGCTGGCAAGACCTCTTCTAGGGTGCCGTCCCCTCCGGTAAGGACAAAGACGCCGTGCGACTGTTTCA
This sequence comes from Pseudonocardiales bacterium, assembly GCA_052390495.1. Lineage (GTDB taxonomy): Bacteria > Actinomycetota > Actinomycetes > Mycobacteriales > Pseudonocardiaceae. Next base: position 9,958 of record JBQTGW010000300.1, on the reverse strand, counting down.
CCTGCCACACGTTTCGCATGGGATAGTCAAAATCGGTCTCAACGATCTCGTCGGCCCCGTCTTCGACCGTCTCCCCTACCTTTTCCATCTCCGCCCGCAGGGGCAGGTAGTACCGCACCCTCCCTCTCCCTGGTTCAGAGCGGAAGCCGTCGATGACGTGCCGGGCAATCCCCGTTCCAGGACCGCAGGCGAGGTCGACCCCAGCGCGAGCAAGGAACTGACCGAGACTCCAACCCTGCTTGCGGTACTCAGCCGCCTTACTCGTCTTCCAGGTGCCGCTGACAAAAATCTGCATGACAGGGTTGTCGGCAACTCGATGGAAAGTTCCGTTGGTTTCCGTCAACGCGCCGTCGTTTGCTGGCAAGATCCCGGTCTGGAAAGAAAGCTCCCGGTTTGGTTCGCTGGCACCCATGAAACGGTTAACTCCCTCGTCCGAGACTGATTTAGCTCGTTGGCAGGCTACACCATCAAGAACGTCCGCGTGGCGTCCCACATGAATCCACCAACGGCGACGAGTCACCGGCGCTGCCGTTTTGGATCAGTGATGAAGGCTCGACCCGACGGCTCCCGGCTTCGCGGGGGGGTCCGCACCGTGTCGCATCCTTGCGATCGGTGCTGTCTGTCCGCCGGGTGGCAGGTGGTATCGAAACCATGCCCATGATTAATAAGGGTCCCAGTGTCTACCAGACCAGCTACGGCCTGCTGCGGGAGGGATTACGCGGTGTCCTGTGGGCGGTTGTCGAGTCGGGGCCCGGTGCGGGGGGTGGGATGGGTTCGGTGCCGTGGCGGGCGTGTGCTGCGTTGTACTCGCTGGTGGAGGGGCACCCGGTGGATCGCCGGGGCCGGTGCCGGTCGTGTCGACGTCCGGGTGCGGTGCTCGGGCGGGCGCGACGGCGCTGCCAGGTCCGGGTCTGGGCATGTTACTGGCTGCAGCAGCCCGACGAGACACTGCTGCTGGATCTGCTGGCTCGCGAGCTGGACCAAGACGACCCGCACCCGCAGGCCCCGACCGTCCCGCACCCGCCCCTCCCCGGCGGTGACTCCTCCCCAGGCAGGATGGTCGGCCCCGGATCACGGCGGGGCTGGGAAGCACCGGCCCCGCCGTAAGGCGCAGCGAGGTTTGGTGACCCAGCGGATTGTGTATGCGAGCCGTAGGTACCCGTACGTCCGTAACCAAGAGCTCAAGGTGGACGTCCGGCGCGGGACGGTCATCGACTTCGACCACGCGGTGGGATTAGTCGCCGTCCGGACGCCACTCGCGCTAGATGAGATCAGGATCGTCAGGATCGAACCGTGCTAAACGCCACGCCGATCGCTCCTTGTCACTTTCGACGAAGTTCTTCAGTGTCCAGGGGCGTGTTTCCGTCAGGCACGGGCCGCCGATTCCGCCCGCATCGTCGCGATCCTGGCCTGGATCTCGGCGAGGTCATCGGTCTTCGGGTGCTCCGGGCGCCGACCACGAAGACCCCGGGCAGGCCGGGTTCCAGCTTGGTCCCTCAGCACGCCAGATGCGAGAGAGGCTGCGACTGTGGCTCAACCACGGCCGCATCCAGGAAGATCACTCACGGACGAGGGCCGCTCGATCACAAGCTCGGCTACCCCAGCAATCGCTCCCGCGTACGATCATCGAGTGGCGCATCGGCATATCGTATAGCGGCAATGGGCCAGAGTGAATCAAGCGGTCTCGAATGACATGGACTCTCCCTCACTTGGCGCGATACGTCCTCGTCAGGTCTCGGGTCTGTCGCTTTCCGTTCACCCCGGGTGGTCTCCCGAGCAACGCGCGAGGTTCGATAGATACGCTCAGCAAGGTGATCTGTTCCAGGAGACGCCGCCGGTGCTACTTGATCCGCCGCGCTTCAAGGGCACTCTCAAGTACACCTGCCAGCATGCTGGGTGCAGTGGGCATCAACAGGGAATACTTGATTGGGAGTTCACGGCGTTACAGCATCGGTTTCGCCGAGAGTCGGATGAATCCTTGAAATCGATCATTAGGGAAAAGTTCTATGTGCAAATGTTTGAACGCGGCACTTCGCCGCTCATTTTCGTGGGAAATCAGGAGAATCCGCTTAAGCGTGGCGTTTTCAGTGTGCTCGGGGTGTACTACCCCATGACTGGTGCAACATCTTCGGACTCCGTACTTTTCTGAAGTATCAGACGTGTCGCACGGTGAGGTGTGGATACAACTCGTGTAACCGATCTGCGATGAGTTGCCGGTGACAGCGGTGGGACTCACGCTCGAAGCACAGCAGTGCCACTGTCGTATCTTCCGCGAGTTCCGCCACCTCCTCCACCCCCGCAGCGCCCGCTGGCGCACGCAAGATCTCTCGGAACCTATCGAGCGCTGCCGGATCGCTGGCCCGGAAGCGATCTCTATTGTCACGGGGGTTACCCAAGCTAGGCAGGTGCACGTACCGGATGCCTGCCATGTGCAGCTGCTGAGACAACCGCCGCTTTGAAAGCCCGGGCTTACGCGACAACGGAGTGAGCCGCACATCAATCAATACCGCTACGTTGGCGGCGCAGAGCTCGGCAACGATCTCGTCAGCGCTGCGGCCCTCGTAGCCGACGGTCAAAAGCTGGGAACCGGTCATGACGGGTCATCATGCCCGTCATCGGCTCTGAAGACGAGCCCCTGCCAGCACACCCCCGAGGGCGGAGGGGATTGTCAGCAGGGCTGGTGCGTGGTAGTGGGCGTCAGGGCGCCCGCTACCACGCACCAGCGGGAGTTCTAGCGACGCTTGGTCGCTAGCTGGAGGGGACCCAGGCGTCGTCGAACGCGTCGGCCAGTACTGAGCAGGTCGAGTCTGAGCCGTAGTCGCCGCCTTCGGAGTTGATGAGCAGGGACGCGTCGACGTGGATGGGGAAGGACAGCACGCAGCTGGTCATCGCGCCGGAGCCGGAGGTCCAGTAGCCGCCGTGCCCGTAGGCGGTGCCGTGGGTACCGGACTTGGTCCCCAGGCCCAGCAGTCCATCACGCATGAGCGTGCGCGACTCGGGTGAGAGCAGCTCGTCGGTGTAGCGCAGGTATGACAGGAACGCCGTGAGGTCATTCGCGGACAGGTAGTACCCGTACCCGCCGCAGCCGAGAACGTAGGACGGTGTCTCCCACCCTGGCTCCCCGTCGTAGGGCAGGCGGTACAGCACCGTCGCCGTCGGGTCCGACGGTGCGCAACTGCCGTTCACCCCGATCGAGGCGAAGAGCACGTGCATGTGATCGTTGAAGATCGTGCTGGTGAGCTCGTCCCACTCGTCGGCCAGCCCCACCGAGAAGTCGTAGTCGGGTACCTCGGTGTCCAGCAGCATCGCGGGCAGCATGATCCGGAAGATCCCGAAGTTCATGTTCGCGTAGGAGCTCGTTTGGCTCCCGAGGTCCTGCTCCACGGCTGTCTTGATGTTCTCGTAAGCGCTGGTGACCTTGCCGCTTTCGCCGGTGGCTGTCTCGTAGTTCTGCCGCAGACCGCTGGTGTGCGTCATGAGCTCGCGGAACGTGATCTCAGCTACGCCGTCACCGGGCTCCCAGGTGCCGGGCAGCCAGGGACCGATCGGGTCGTCGACCGAGATGCCCTTCTCCTCGAACACGCGCAGCGCCGCGACCGTGGTGATCGTCTTGCTGACGCTGGCCACGGTCATGTCCTTCGTCGCCGACTGCGGCACCTCTCCACCGGCCTCGGCCTCGGTCCGGGCCAGGCCGACACCGTCCTGGCTGTAGAGGTTGCCGGACTTGCCGATGGAATACGAGTAACCCACGGTCTCGCCGTCGAGCGCGGCGCGGATGTTCTGCTCGAACAGGTCGATGTCGAACACCTCTGTCGTGTTGGCCTTGAAGGTGGTGTTGGGCTGCGGCCCAACGGCGGCGCTGGGCTCATTCGTCACCGTGCTGGGCCCGCTCGTCACCGTGAGGTGGGTCGGCTCCTCCGGGATCGCCGCGCCGGTCTCGTCCAGCGGTTCGATCCGGTCCAGCCCGGCCAGCAGACGCGCGAACTTCGGCGGGAGTTCCCGCCGCGGCTCGCTCGCGACAGTGTCCGACGCAGTGGTGGAGGGCTTCGCAGTCGGCTGATCGCGATCCTCAACCAGGCCCGATGCCGGGCGCTGCTCGCGGGTCCCTGTCGGGTCCGGTTTGGCGGGCGTTGTGGTGGTGTCGCCGGTGGTCGAGCCCGCCGCGGCGTTGAACAAGGTTCCGATCTTCTCGGCAGGGTGGGAGAGGTCGCTGACGCCGCCGACCACGCCCACAACCGCGACGATGGCGAGCGCTCCCGCCATCAGCAGGGGCTTGCGCCGCAGACGTGCGCGGGTAGGTGTCGGGTCGTTGTTACGCATGGTGTGGTCCTCCTCAGCACTCAGTGGTGCCTGTAGGACCAACCAGCCCCCGCCGGGCTTACAGTTTTCTCGCGTCCTGCTGGACGTGTTCGGCACAGACCCGACCTTCTTCGGTGCGATCGAGCCTCATGCCATCCACCGAGCATGGCGGACGCGCGATGGCGCAAGTCGAGGACGTGATCTTCGCAGCTGGCGCGGACTGCAAGACCGACATCACGCAGGGTTGCATCGTGACCGACCCCCAGGCGCTCGCTGACATCGGCCCGATCCCCAAGGTGAGGCTGCGGGCGAGATCCCCGAGGATGTGCTGAAGTTCTACTTACGCAACCAGGAGTAGGAGGAGGACTGTTGAGTAAGCTCATTCGACCCGGACCCGAGTTCAGCCAGCTCTTTTACACCTTCGAGCACACAGCCTTCCGCTTGGAGGTGCGCGATCGATACGACGCATCGTACGAAAATGAGTCGTTGCGGAAGTTCCTCGCTAGCGAGCCAGATGATCTGCACTGGATGCAGAACTGGCTGACCATGATTCGTGAGGCAACCGCTGAAGGGCGCCGTTTCGCCCGCGTCCGGGTGGTGAGTATGCCGCTCACCGACTACAGTCGCTTCGGCGTGTGGTGCGCGCAGTTCACCAACGGTGCGGGGGAGGATATCCGTTACTTTGTTCGTGATCAGGCACAGGCTGAAGGGCTACCCGACCACGACTACTGGCTATTCGACTCGCGGAAGCTGGTCAGCATGCACTTCGATGATGCCGACAGCTTCCTTGGCGGCGAGGTGATCGAAGACCCGGCTGTGATCGTGCAACACAACTACTGGCGTGACGCCGCCTGGCATAAGGCTGTACGACGGGACGACTTTGCCACCGAATAGAACGCCCGGCATGGCCGTGGTTAAGCCAAGCTACCGAACCCGTCGTTGTTCGGGCTCGACGAAGACTTGCATATTCAGAATATAACTGATTCGCTGGTATCTTCACGACGATTACTATTGAGCGGCCTCAAGTGCTTGACCCCATGGGTAACTGTCGAGCACTGCGCCGCCCGTGCGGGTTGGGTGTGGTTCGAATTCTCCTGGTCCGAACAGGACATGTACGCCCGCCTGACGTAATTCTTCAATGCTGCGGAGGAATACCTGGTTGGCTGCCAGTCCTTGGTTGACGAACGGCAGCACCACGATGCGCGCCCCCAGCCCGGTCAGCTCGGCGAGCTGGTTGAGTACGTAGTTGTCGGCGATGCCCGCAGCCCATTTGTTGATCGTGTTGTAGGTCGCCGGGGCCACCACGATGGCGTCGGCGCGAGGCAATGATTCATCTGCGGAGGTGCGGTACGTGGTGTGTACCGGGTGGCCGGTCAGCGCGCTCAGCGCGGGTATATCCAGGAAGTACTCGACCGCCGCTGGAGTTGCCAGGCAGTACACCGACCAGCCCGCCGCCCTGGCCAGATTCACCATGACGTCAATACGGCCGGCCGGGCCGGCCGCGCAGATCACGAGATACAGCACCCGCTCCGTCATGCCGTCAGACCCGCCCGGATCGCCATCTTCCGCACCAGACGGCCGGATTCACCGCTCGTCGTCTCCAGGAGCGACTCTAACAAGCCATGCGCCAGCGGTCGGCACCGGACTTCTTCCGCAGCGACCTGTTCGGCCTCACTCAACCTCTGTACGGCCTCGGAGTAGCGACCTACTTGGGTGAGTGCCTGGGTTAGATCCAGCAGATAGTTAGCCTTCCGTTCCGGAGGTAATGCGCCAACGAGCGCCGGATCGATGCTCTGGGCGTATTCCAGTGCCCGGCCGCCCTCGTGCAAGCGAACCAGTGCCGCCACTCGGTGCACGGCAACATTAGCTGGGCCGAAACTAGTCTGGTGTGTGTCGTGGCGCGGGCCTATTCGCTGCGCTGCGGCCTCGGCCTCCTGATGCATCGCGAAGGCCAGCGCGGCATCGTCCTGACGGGCCGCCGCAATCGCGGCCGCCAAGAACAGCATGCCGTAGAGCGAGCGCAACTCTTGATCGCGTGCGGTCAGCTGGGGCCGTATCCGGTCGGCCATACTGATCAGGGCCGTGATTGCATCCCTTCGCTGGCCACCGCTGCTCATGGCGCGGGCCACGCTGCGCGTCGCCCGCGCCAGGGCCACGGTGTCATCAATGGCCAGTGCCCTGTGCATCGCCCGGTCCGCCGCCAGCCACGCGATGTCGTGGGCGTCGAACTTCAGCAGCATGGACGAGGCTAGGCGGTAGGCCACCACCAGCGCCCGATGGGCTGCCACCTGATCGGCGACCGAGGCAGTCAGGATGACGGCCTCGGCGTCGCCCAGCAGCTTGGGCAGATGCTGGGACACCACCGTGAAATGAGACGACGACCAGGCATGCTCGACGTAGACCAACTGCCCGGCCACGGTATTCAGCGTGACTGAACACCGGTCGGTACCGGGTGTGGCGATGGACGGATACCGGCCCAGTGCCGCCTTGATGGCCTGCACTTCTACGGCATCAATACAGTCTTCCGCGCGCTGCGCGGCCGAACTATCGGTCAACGCGGTGGGGTCGATGCCCAGAGCGTCAGCCACCCGCTCCAGCATCGGCAGCCGCACCAGAGAGCGCTCACCATTCTCGATCTTGTCCACCCACGATATCGAGCGACCCACCATGTCCGCGAACTGCTGGCGGTCCAGATTGCGCCGCTTACGCCAGTAACGGACACGCCCACCGATAGCCCGTGTCTGATCATCCATATCCTGCCCGTCCCGGTCGCCGCGAGTATCTGGTCAAGGTCAGCGTATCCAACGCCAAGTCACACATTCTGTACAACTCGTCACCCTCGCCCGTTCGTAGCATCGCCCTCCAGCATCCGGAGCTGGCACGACCTCGGAGGGTGGCCATCGGGGGCGCGTCCCGAGATACGGAGGTTGGCGTCCTACCCATAAGGAGAGAACCGCACATGGACACAGCGATGGCCGATACCCCCACGGTGGTCACCCGGTGACGCTCACGGGTGATGATCTGTCCGCGTGGCTGGCGCTGCGGCGGGTGGAGTACCGCAGGCTCACCGAACTCGGTGGCCGGTACCTCGATCATGGCCGTCCGGTGTCCTGCTTTCTTCCCGACGTGCTCGACGACCTCGTCCAGGCTGGTGTGCTGGCGCTGGGTGATCCGGATCCGATGGCCGGGAATATGCGTCGGCTGGCGATGACCGACGCCGGGTATGCCCGATACGTGACGTTGTGTCAGAGAGAGGGAATCCCTCGATGACCGTGAGCGAATGGGAGGGCGACCACACGTGAGCCTGAGCATCTACCAGACAAGCTCTCATCTGACGATGATCGTTGCGCTGGTTGTCGCTTATGGGGTTTTGCTATTCGACTCGCGCAAGCTGGTCAGCATGCACTTCGATGATGCCGACAGCTTCCTTGGCTGCGAGGTGATCGAGGACTCGGCTGTGATCGTGGTTCTGACTCAGCACCTCAGCGTCTGTGACCCGTTCCTTGAGTAATATAGTTGCCGCTCGGCGTGACGCCGACGATAGGCGGTATGGTCACCGCACAGTCCAGGCCATCCAGGGCGGGGTGGTCCAGCAGTGCAGCCGACACCTCCACGACGGTCTTGTCGTAGGGGACGGCGAGTCGAGTCAGCCACCTCAGCTGCGGCTGCTGGTTGCGTAACATGGCCAGAAAGATGCCGGTGGTGGACAGTTGCCAGCTTCGTGGTCGCATGAAGTCCGGGATACCTGCAGGCTTACCCTTGGGTAGCCATGATGGAAAGCGAGGCTATGACCGCATCGAAACCGACTCCTCCTTATCGTCGCGTGGCGGAGCAGCTGAGGGCTGCGATCGTGGAGGGTCGGCTCCGCCCTGGAGAGCCCTTGCCCTCGGAGCATGAGTTGGCCCAGGAGCATGGAGTGACGCGTACGACGGTGCGCAAGGCGATCGCCGTGCTGAGGTCAGATGGCCTCGTGTTCAGTGAGCAGGGGCGCGCAACCTTTGTGCGGCCCCGCCCGCGCGTTCGCTTGCTTGTATCCGGGCCAAACTATCGAACTCGCCGTGGTTCGGGTATGTCTAACTTCAATGCTGAGGTAGTCGCGCACGGGCAGCGTCCCGAGCAGCAGCTTCTTGAGGTAACCACGATCGAGGCGCCGTCCGAGATCGGCGCTAGGTTGGAGCTCCCCGATGACGACAACCTCGTTGTGGTTCGGCGACGACTGTTCTTGGTGGACGACGAGCCGGTTCAGCTTTGCGACGGCTATTATCCACAGGTGTTGGTGCAGGGGACGCCTATCGAGGAGGGTCGCAAGATCCGCGGCGGAGTTCACGCAGTACTTGACGATCCCGCAGGCCCGATCAGGCGTACGATTACCAGATTCGTCGAAGACCTGGAGGTAAGAATGCCGACTCCCTATGAAGTGGAGCTGCTGCGCATCCCTCCGGGTGTTCCAGTAGCCCGAATTTTCCGAACGGCACTCGACGAACACCTCGAGCCTATCGAAGTCCTTGACTCTGTCGTTCCGTGCGACCGGCACGTCTTTCGCTATGTGATCGACGTCTCCTGATCTCAGTCCACATACGCCCAGCCCGTCCAGCGTTCAACGGCAATGGCGATCACAGGGCCTTCGGGACGGTCCTGTCGATACTGCCAGTACTTTTCCCCGAGCCTGCGGATGGGTTCCGCCATGTCATCCTCGGCCTCGATCACTGTCGCGGTGCCGTCCGCCCGGGCCCACCACAGCTGAGTCCAGTCGTCCTCGTAGTGGTCAGCCAGGACCGAGACGCGGGGATTGATCTGGATGTTGCGGAGCCTCTTCAAGTTACGGCTTTGCTTGGGCTTGCTGTCGACCGCACTGAAGATCAAGTCGTTGGCAACGACAAAGGTTGTGGCCACCACGTGGGGCCGACCGACGTCGTCGGCCGTCGCGAGACGTACGACAGGGATCTTCGCGAAGCGTCTGCGCGCCTCGTCACCTCCCAGCTTCATGGCCCTGACTCTCCTTGCCTCGGTGAACGTCCCACATCCAAGGCTTGCATATTCAAGTTCAGGTGTCTATGATCGCATCTTGCATATTCAAGTTGACCGACTTGGCCCGTCGAGCTTCGGGCTGTCCGTGAGGAAGACCACGCCGTGAATCCGATCAAGGTTCCCGCCGATGGGTCTGTGCCACGGGCGACGCGGCGCATGGCTGCACCATCGGAGGCCGATCAGACATGGGCCTGAGCGCGTACGAGATGAGCTCTCACCTGAGGCTGATCGTCGCACTGGCTGTTGCCTACGAGGTTGCGGTGGTGTTGCCCGGCAGCCTCCTGGAGGACACCCGCCGGCCCTGCCGGTCCTGTCACTATCCGGCGGTATCGCGGTGAGTGCCGTGAACGACTGGCTGGCGTTGTTACGGGTTCATGAGGGTGGTGTGACCCAGGGCAACGTCATGTTCGCTCAGCGTCACCTGTAGCGACGTTAAGTGGTCACTGACACTCCACGACTCATCCTTACGGATGCTCCTGCCCTCAGCAGATAATCATCGCCCGACCCGTCGGCCCCGTGGACCGCAATTCGGCTCCGAACAACGGTCCACGGGGTACCTCACCCAGCCATTCGGCCCCGAATGGCGGTTCTGGCGCACCGTGGACAGCCATTCGGCTCCGAATGGCGGTTC
>JBQTGW010000299.1:0-3465 GCA_052390495.1 Pseudonocardiales bacterium | reverse complement strand
TCATCGGCGAGACGGTGATGGTGTGCAGCACATCCGCCGTCTGATGGGAGAACATCTGATTTCCGGCCGACCGGCGCTGTTTTGGGTGTGGCTCCCCCTCGGCTCATGGCCGGTAGGCGCGGGCTTCCCCGGTGGCCTGGGTCAGCGCTTGGGCTCAGCCACTTGGTGGCACCGTCATAGAATCCGGCTGTGGAGATCGCGTCGTTGTGGCAAGAGCTGGAGCGTGTCCTGACGCCCATGCTTGCAGGGTTTCGGTCCAGGCCGTCTCTGCGTGTCCAGCAGAAGGCCGACGCGACGCTCTTGTCAGAGGCGGACGAGGCGGTGCAAGCCCAGATCATCCGGTGTGTGCGGGCAGTGGACCCGGACGGAGTGATCCTTGGAGAGGAAGGTGCACACGGTCCCGATCTGCTGCATGGACGTAGCTTGAGCGGCCGGTCCTGGATCATAGACCCGATCGACGGGACGGCCCAGTTCGTCAACAGCGAGGGCCGGGAGTTTTGCAGCGTCGTCTGTCTCGTCGAGGACAAGCGGCCGGTCGCCGCGTTCGTGCTCGCGCCCGAGATCGGTCCCGACCGCACGCCCGTGTGCGTGCGTCTGAACGGGCCGGGCGAGGCAATCGAGATCAACGGCAAGCAGGTCGCCAGCCTGGCGAAGACTGACAAGGCGCACATGGTTTCGATGACGAGGAGTTCCGGCACGCCGGAGCGAGCGTGTGAGCGGGAGCTCATGGCCTGCGGCTACCGGTTAAAGACTCGCACCACGTCGCAGACGCTTGACATGGTGAGAGCCTGTGTTGATCTGACTCCCTTGACCGAGCCAGCGCTGGAGCCGTTCGGCCTGTTCTACCGGGAACGGCAGAAGATCTGGGATGGTGCGGCGGGCCTGTGCTTTGCGTATGCGGTGGGCCTTTACGTCGCTGACGGCACCGGCCGTGCGCGGACCGAGATTGACATCGCGCTGGACCTCGTAGACCCGGTATTCGACAGCACGCTGATCGCTTCGGATTCGGTGGCCGCACAAGTCGTGGTCGCGGCCTCCATTTCCTGAGGCTGCCACGGTACGAGCTCGTACTACTGCTCGATCGACCGCAGACGCATAACAAGATGTTTCAGGTACGACGGCCATGTGCGGCTCTGTGGGCCGCTGGCCTCGGCGGGGTGGATCTGCGGTGGCGGCGCGGAGACCTGATCGTGCTGCGACGCAACCACGCGCCCGCCGGGCCGCGCCCGCCGGTGCCGCCCGAGCCCACCTGGGACGAAGTCATGATCGGCCGCGTCAGGGTGCGGGTGCGGATCGACGAGCCCGATGCCGACCCCGCCGATCCGCGCTTGATCTCGATCACGGCCGGGGACGTGCTGTCCAGCGTCAGCCGCCGTGACCCGCTGCGGGGCTCGGTGCGCGTGTGGACCGGCTCCAACCGGGTGTTCGCCTGCACCGCGCCCAGCCTGCTGCTGCGGCTCCTGTGCGGTGCCGCCTCCGGCGAAGATCCGCTCGCGGGCGCGGCTGGGCACCTGGGCCAGGCGCTCACCGCGCCGGAGGCGAAGGCCATTCGGCGTGCCGCCCAGCAGATCACGGACTTGATCTCGGTCGAGACACGAGACTGGCGCACGCCGGTGCCCCAGCAGTACGTACCCGTCATGGAGGCCACCTGATGACCAGCACGAACAGCACCACCACGACGAACCCGTTGACCGCCGCGCTGGCCAGGCAGCTTGCCGACGATCCGGCGTGGGCCGACGCCTTCGCCGACACGGTCAGCGTGCACCTGGCGGTCATGGTCGAGCCCTACCTCGGCTATGTCCTCAATGGCAGCAAGACGATCGAATCGAGGTTCTCGCGCGTGCGCTGCGCCCCGGCCGGCGTCGTCGCCAGCGGAGACGTGATCGCGTTCAAGCGCACCGGAGGCCCCGTCGTGGCCGCCTGCCGTGCAGGCACTGTTCGCAACTTCGACCAGCTCACCCCCAGCCTGGTCGAACAGATCCGAACCGAGTACGCCGACGCGCTGTGCGCCCACGACCCGCAGTTCTGGGCCGACCGAGCCGACACCCGCTTCGCGACCCTCATCGATGTCACCCACTCGCGCACCGTGCAGCCGATCGAGTTCCCCAAACGGGACCGGCGCGGCTGGGTCGTCGTGCAGCCCGCGATCACACAGGCCAGGCTGCTATGAGCCAGCCGACCCCGCACGTCATCGCGATCTCCGGACAGATCGGCTCCGGCAAAACCACCCTGACCCGAGCACTCGCCCGGCAGCTGGGCTGGCCCGCCGCCTCATACGGCGACGTGGTGCGCATCGAAGCGACCGCACGCAACCTGATACCCGACCGCCAGACGCTGCAAGCCATCGGTGCCGAGCTGGCCGCAGACTGGCCCGAGTTCACCCGCCGAGTGCTGCAACACGCCCGCTGGCAACCCGGCCGACCTGCCATCATCGACGGCATCCGCCACATCGCCGCCGTCGAGCACCTGCGCCGGGAAGTCGGGCCAGTGCCAGTCCTCGTCGGCTATCTGGCGATCAACCCGAACACCGCGCTGGGGCGCTCCTACGAACGAGACGGCATCGGCAGCCCCACCTGGAACGAGCACCAACACCCCGTCGAGCTGGACCTGAACAACGTTCGCGACGCGGCCGACCTGGTCGTCTCCGGCAGCGCCGACCCGCACAGCGTCACCAGGCAAGTCCTCGACCGCGTCCACCCACACGGCATTGGAGGGCACGATGGCCTACACCAGTCACGTTGATGTGCTGCTGATCCTCACGAACGGCAACGGCCACATCCTGCTTGCCCTTCGCCAGGGCACTGGCTACTGCGACGGTCAGTACAACGTCCCCAGCGGAAAACTCGAAGACGGCGAAACCGCCCTGGATGCCGTCGTCCGCGAAGCCCGCGAGGAGATCGGGCTGACCTTGACAACCGGGGAGCTGCGACACGTCGCCACCGTGCACTGCCGCAACCCACAAGGCCAGCGCCGCCTTGGGCTGTTCTTCACTGTCGAGCATGACCCAGCCCGCCACGGCGAGCCAGTCAATGCCGAGCCCGACAAGTGCGCCAAGATCGAATGGTTCCCCGCCGACACGCTCCCCGATAACACCGTCCCCTACACAACTGCCGGAATCACCCTCATGCGCTCCGGCGCGACCTTCGGCCTCGTGGAGTGGAACGACGATTGACAACGCCTCGCGCAGCTCAACACCACGGGCACGGCCGCCACGGCCCACGACAAGGCGTGCTGGTGAATGCGTTCCAACAGGTCGAAGACCTCACGCGAGAGGGCTCTTCGAGGTTAACCGGGATCTGTAGTCAATTGATCACTTTTCGTGGTCTCCGGCTGTTGCTGTCTGTGGTCATAGGCGCTTGGTAGGTGTGGCCGAGCAGCCAGGGCACCCAGTCCTCCCTCGCAGGCACACACAGCGCTCACCCCCAAACCCAGGGCAACGTCATGTTCGCTTAACGTTCACCTGTA
>JBQTGW010000298.1:0-3162 GCA_052390495.1 Pseudonocardiales bacterium | reverse complement strand
CCCCCGACGACAGCGGCTCGCCGGGGATGAACTCCCGGGCCAGCGCGTACTGCGCCTCCGGGTGCTCGATCGCGACCTTGGGCTTGTACAGGTCCAGCAACTGCTGCGCCAAGCGCAGCGCATCGCGGTCGGTGGGCCCCGAGACAGCCAGGCGCCACCAGGACCGCACCCGGGTGGCCAGCGCGGTGAAGCCCGAGGTCATCTCGTCATCGATCTCCATCACCCGACTGGCTTGGCGGGCCAGGCTCTGCGGCGGCTCAAGCTGGTGCTCATCGGTGTAGTGGCGCACCTGGGAGCGGACCTTGTTCATCTGCCGGGCCAGCTCACCTGCGACGTCCTCGGGGCGTCGCACGTAGATGCGAGCCGACCACTCCACACCCGCGGGCAGGCGGTCCGCGCGCTGCACCCACGGGTCGTCGATCTCCGGGATCGCCAACCCATGCATCTGACCCACGGTGAGCACGGCGAGATGGCGGGTGGTCCCGGCGTTGGAGCCGGTACGGCCGCGGACGGTGAGGGTAGGTGAATAGGGTTCGGCGTGGAAATCCGCGGCGTCGGTGAAGCTGGCCAGGTCCTCGGGTTCCCAGGCGGCGCCGGGTGCGGTGGGCAGGTTTCGCGGCGCGGGCAGGCCCAGCGAGCACGACCGGTGCATCAGCCAGGACATCTCCTCCGCGGTGACCGGGCGGCCCTCCAGCCCGGCCGTGCCGATCACCCCGTCGAGATGCTCGACCTCGGCGTCCAACGCGACGAGCTCGGCGTCCACCGCGGCGGGAAACACCCGGCGCAGGACCGGCGCGGCCCGCTCCACAGCCCGGTCGACCATGGTCCGGGTCTGCACCTGCACGCCGAGATAGACCTCCTTCTCGGCCATCGAACGACCCAGCAGCTGGTGCTGCTCGCCCACCAGGTAGTCATCGAAGGACAACGCACCAGGGGTATCGGGCAGCCGGTTCACCGCGTTGCGCACATGCGCCTCGGCCCACATCCGGATCGGGTACGGGCGCGCGGTCACCCGCAGGTGCATCCACCGGCCCTGCAGCTCGGCGTACTGGCCCGCGATGGCCTGGATCAGATCCTGACGCTGGGAATCCGACCGGAACGACCAACGCTGCGGCGCCAGCCGATACCAGGCGTACACCTCATGCGCGGTACGCACCAGATGCCCATCGATACAACGCAACGCAATGGAAGGAGTGTAGGTAGGCGTGACGGCCTCACCGGGCAGCTTGTGGCCGCGTCGGTTCGAGCCACCACGGACCGGGGCCGTGGCAGCCGAGGAACGGTGACCGTTACTCGCGCTCCCCCGATGCGGTTCCGGTCGTCGTCCGAGCCCGAACACCTCTGTCCTCCTTCTTCGTCGTACGACCCAACCGGCGTGGCAACCGCTGACCGGGCCGGGGGCGGGTCTCCTGCAGGCGGATACTCGCCGCGCTCGCCGCACCCCCCGATGCGGCTCTGGCCTGTCTGGGCGTGGTGAGCTCCCGCGTCCACATCGCGGCCACCGCGGTGAGCGGACGTTCGTGGTTGATCCGAGAACCAATCAGCCGGGTGAGCAAAATAGTGATGAACAACGCCCACGCGGTCGAGAAGAATCCAAAACCGATGCCCAACTGGCGCTCGATGCCGAGTACGACAAGAAGCACCACCGTTCCGACCCCCCACGACACATACCGCGTACGCCACGGCAACGTCGCCTTGGGCGGGCCTAGCCAGACCGAGTCGACTCGGTAAACCTCGTCATCAGTACGGATGCGCAACGTCAGCTCACCCCCCTTATCAGCTGCTGAACAGGCCAGCGATCCAGGTCCCCAACTGAACCCCGGCTCCGGATACCGCAATCCCGATGACGCCTAACGCGATGATCACACCTCCCACACGTCGCATCACTCCAGCGTTGTCACCCTTGCCACCACCCAGCCACAGCAGCAGCACCGCCACACCCAGCAGCAGTAACGGGATGATGTTGTCCAGCATCCATTCCCGCAAGTTGGTCGTGCCCAACCCAGTCTGGGCAACCAGGGTCATCGTGTTCATCGCACCCCCGGGGGTTCGATCATGTTTCTCCAACCGAGCGGCGCCCGGCAGACTACTGAGTAGAGCACGTCAAGATGACCCAAGAGTACCCACCACACCACCCCTTGTGGTCGCCCGTACGGACCCGAAACAGCACCGTTGATCACGCATAACAGCTCCCGTCGTTCACTTTCTGGAATGATCATGGCCCGGAGCTCGCCCTATTGGTGGTTTAGGTAGCCCGTTTGCGCTAGATTGCACTCAAATCGATCACTTGCAGTAATACGCCCAATTGGCCTAACAATTTCGATCTTGCCGTAACGCCGGGCTCAGCCTTCCGCCACCACGGCGGCATCGTAGACCTGCCTTAGCACGCGGACAGTCGGCCCTGTCCGGTTCGGCGAGCTCGGCGATTCCAGTGACAGCGCGGAGGGCCGATCAGGTCACATCAGGGGTGCTCTGTGCAGAGCGGCGCACAGGGCGTCCAGGACTTCCTCGGCGGTGCCGTTGGTGACGAATCCGGCGGCGAGGCGGTGCCCGCCGCCCCCGAGCTCGGCGGCGGCGGCGGAGACGTCGATGTGCTGTTTGGCGCGCAGTGACACCGACCAGCGATCGGTGTTGATCTCCTTGAGGACGGCGGCGACCTCGGCTTCGGCGGTGGTGCGAACGAGGTCGACCACGCTCTCGACCTCCTCGCTGCGCATGCCCGTGGCGTCGGTGAGCAGCACGGTGGTGTGCACCAGGCCCATCCCCTGTGCGGCCGTGGGCTTCAGTCGGGCACGGCCCAGCACGGTGGCGAGCATGCTCAGCCAGCCGAAGGGGTGGGTGTCCATGAGTTCGCGGGTGGTGAGGGTGGGATCGACACCGGCGCCCAGCAGCCGGGCGGCGATCGCGTGGGTGCCTTCGTTGGCGCGGCGAAAGCAGCTGGTGTCGGTGACCAGCCCGGCGTAGAGGCAGCGGGCCATCGCCTGGTCAAGCCGCGCATCGAGCGCATCGATCAGTTGCAGGGCCAGCACGACTGTGGCTTCAGCATCGGGATCGACCAGGTGGTGGGTCCCGAATCGCTCGCTGGTGGCGTGATGGTCGACCACCAGGACCGCACCGGAGGTATCCACCCGACCCGACAGGCAGCCAAGCCGCGCCCGGCTC
>JBQTGW010000297.1:0-5434 GCA_052390495.1 Pseudonocardiales bacterium | reverse complement strand
GGGGGGGCCCCCCGCGGGGCCCCCCGGGCGCCCCCCCCCTCCCCCCCCCCCCCCGGGGCGGGGGGCCGGGGGCCCGGGGGGGTGGCCGGCGGGCACCCGCCCCCCCCCCGCCACTCACGGGGCGCAGCCAGGCTTAGCAGTCTTGGTCGAAGTTGATGCAGTCGACCACGGCTTTCATCAGAGCCTCGGGCATCATGTTCATGAAGTCGGCGTGGTCGGTGCTCGGGTTGTGCTGCTGGTCGGGGAAGGTGTCCAGGGCGAAAGCATCGCCGTCCGGGCGGTCGTAGGTCAGCGTCATCCGCAGCTGCGGGACCGCCACGGTGTCGCCGTCACAGGAGCCGTCCTCCTGGGGGAAGACGATGTGGTCCCGGTGGTTCGCCGAGTCCAGGTTCTCTCCGTCCCAGCAGCTGGGGAAATCCAGGACGCGCATCAGGTCGCTGCCTTGCGGGCACAACGGGTACTTCTCGGTGGTGCGGTCTTCGAAACCGGTGCAGGTCCAGGCGGCTTTCACGTTGGCGTTTCCGTTGGTTACTGCTTTGGCGTCTCCCATGATGACCGCGAGGCCCTCCGGCATTGCGGTCACTGTGCCTTCCGGGCTGCCCTGGAATGTGAGGTCCACCGAGGCTGGCTGGAGGATCTCACCGACGTTGCCGTCCAGGCCGCCACCGTCAGCATTTGCGTCGTCGCCCTGCCCGTTGGTATCCCGAAGCACGGGCCAGAAGTAGGTCGACTTGTCACCCATTGCGCAGGTGGTGTCCGCAGCGGCGAGGCTTTCGTCATCGGAGAATGCGTCGGTGGACAGGTTGCCGACATAGTCGTGAACGTGCTGAGCGCCGTTTACCTTACCGGGTGCAACCATGAAGTTGTCTGAGTTACGATGACCCTCTTCGTTCGTGCCACAGACACTGGTGAAGCTGCCGGTGGAGGCGTCGTCCTGGAGATCGGGCTCCACGACGTTCGGCGATACCTGCTGGATGTCGACGAAATCATCGTCGAAGGGACCACCAGCCTGGTCCCGACCGGGAAACTCCTCATCGGCCGCGCCGCCGTTATCGTCACCGTCGTTACCTTCGCCGTCGCCTTCGTTACCGTCGCCGTCGTTACCATCGCCACCGTCGTCGCCTTCGTTACCGTCATCGCCGTCGTTGCCTTCACCGTCGCCCTCATTACCTTCGCCGTCATTGCCTCCGCCATTACCATTGTCGCCATTTTTACCGTCGTCACCGTCGGCGTCATTGTTACCTTCACCGCCGTTACCTTCGTCATCCTCATCGCCAGCACAACTCAGCAGACGGTTGAATTTCTCATCCCTGAATTCCGCACCCTGGCCGAGCCGATGGCCAGGCTGATTATCATCAGCCCGAATATCATCAGCCCGAATATCATCAGCCCGATTATCATCAGCAGAGTGCCCCGAGGCGAACTCGGCGGGCGGCGCAGTGGGCTGTTCGGCCCGCAACCTCGTCAGCAGGTCGCTCAGCGCGATCGCCTGTCCGACTCGGCAGGTAACCTGATCACCCAGTCCGGTGGCGCGGCTGATTGATTTCGCATTGTCCGCGGAGGCGGTTCCGGTGGCGACCACGATCCCGCCGACGGTCAATACCACGGCAGCCGCGGCGACCAGCCGCACCGGAGTGGCGATCCTGTGTTTTCCACGTGCCATCTTCAGCCTCATTTTCCTGGTATGGATGGGACAGATATGGGATTACTGATACTGAGGTGCTCACCAGCGCTGAGCGGCATGGCGTGGGCGAGCCGAGATATCACGAGTTGTATGCGACGCCTGCCGAGCTCGGCGCTGATTTCGCGATCGCAGACCTGCACTGCCCAGCACGTAGAGCAGCCCGACGATCGCCAGTAGCGAGGCGATATAGACCAAGGCTGCGAGATAGACACCTTGCCCGCCGGACGCTGTGGACTGGGCCACCGGGCTGATGTGCTGCCCATGTCCGACCGACGGGACAGCCCCGGCTGCCACTGGGACAGGGGCGGCCGCCACCGGAGGGACAGCCGCCGAAGGAGCCGAGGCGGTGGGGGCCGACGGCTCGGACAGCGCGGCGTAGTCGACCAGCCCGGTGCTCTCCAGGTACTCATGGTGGCGGGTGACGAACTCGGCGGCGGTGGTGGTGAACGACCGGATCAGGTCGTTGCTGGTGTCGGCACGAGCGGCCGCCACGATCGGCAGCACCTTGCCGTGCGCGGCCCGCAACCGCTGGACAAACGTGCGGTCGAAGTCCGGGCCGGTCTGGCCTGCTATCTCGGCCATCCAGGCCTGCTGCTGCTCGTTGGGCTGGTTGGGCAGCGGCACACCGAGCTGGGCGGCGACCGCACGAACCTGGTTGTCGAGGTCGGCGTGCTCGGCCGAGATGAGTCCGCCCACCTCCCGCACCCGCGGGCTGCTGCCCAGCTGCTGGGCCTGCTGGCCAGTAGGGCCCTCCCACAGACCGGCCTGCCGGACCTTGATCAGAATGTCGCGGTCGGCGGGTCCGAGCGGACCCCATGCCGTCTGGGTGAACTCGGCCTGCGCGGAGTCGGACCCGAATTGCGTCGTGTCCCAGTACTGAAACAAAGCGACCGTCAGGGCGGCGATCACAGCACCGACGACCGTCCAGCGGAGGAAGCGGGGTATCGGGTGGCGCATGGGATCAACCTTTCTTGCGTCGAGGGTCAGACGAGGTCGAACTGCTCGGTGTGAATCCGTGGGTGGGGGATGTCCAGTACGTCGAGCGCCAGCAGCGCATCGGTGACCAGCCCCGGTGGGCCGCAGATGAAGTAGTCGAGCTGGTTTCGCCAGAAGCGCTCCGGCAGCAGCTCGGCGAGTAACTCCGCGTCGACGAAACCGGTCGCGCCGGTCCAGCCCGGCGGGGGCTGGCGGAGCAGTTCCACGACGGTGAGGTCCAACAGATCCCGCAGGCGGCCGAGCTCAGCACTAAACAGCAGGTCCTGCTGGGTTCGGGCGACCACGACCAGCCGGTGCCTGCGCTTGTCAAGCCGGTGCGCCAAGGTCCGGAGCATGCTCATCATGGGCGTGATCCCGACCCCCGCGGCGATCATCACGACGCCGGCGGTGTGCTCCAGGTCGACGGTGAAGGCGCCGTGTGGACCGTCCACCCACACCGGGCTACCCGGCCGCAGCTTGCGCAGCTCATGGGTGAAGTCACCGGTGTGCCGGACGGTGAACTCGGTCCAGACCCCCAGGTGGGCACTGGACGCAATGGTGAACGGGTGCTCCTGCGCGCCCGGCGAGGAGTCCAGTCGCAGCCAGGCGAACTGGCCCGCGGCGAACTCCAGGCTCCGACAGCCCTGCCGATGACGGTCCCGGCGAGGCTCGAGGACCAGCGTGCTCACGGTGTCGGTCTCCGGCCGGACCTCACGGACCACGTACTCGCTGCGCGGGCCGAACACCGGCCGCCACACCCACCGGTACGCCAGCACGCCCAGCACACACAGCGCCAGGCCGACGAGCCAGCCGCGCATCGCGGGATCCCGGACCAGGTGGTCCAGCAGCCAGATGTGCAACGCGGTGAGCAGGAGCACCGAACCCGCCAGGGCCAGGTGCACCCAACGCCACACCTCGTAGCGGTGCTTCAGCTTCCTGCGCAGCAGCGTCAGCCCGATCAGCGCGCCGAGCGCCACGGTGGCGCCGGTAGCGGCCCGAGCGCGCCCCGGTGCCTGGCCGAGGTCGAGCAGCGCGACGTTGGCCGGATCCGTCGCCACCACCAGGGCGATGTGCGCGAGCACGAGCACCGCGGCCATCAGCCCGACATAGCGGTGCATGCCCAGCACCCCCTCGATGCCGAAGGTGCGCGTCAGTGAGCGCAGCCGCGAAGGCAACACCACCGCGCAGACCAGGACGGAGGTGGCCAGCAGACCCACGCCAACGGACAGCCGGGACATCAGCGACGAGCGGTCGTCAGTGCCCAGGCCGAGCAGCAACGGCGCCAAGAGGACAGCGACGAATGCCGTCGCCCAGAGCGTTCGTGCCACATGCCGTCGCATGGGGCGCACGCTATGGAGTAGAGGGCACCGAGCCGGGCCAACCTGAGAGCGTTACCGGGCCGTTGTCGCCGATCTGGCCGCGCGGGGCGACGAATGCCCCATCAATAGGGCTAATGGCGCAGTGAATTACTCCACATGCTTGGTAACGCTCTCAGCGCGTCTCCCGTACCATTCGATCGCCCAGGAAATTCTGCCGTTCGCAGATCGTCCAGAACCGCACGACGCGTAGCTTTGGCCGGTGATGCAGCCAGATCAGCGACCGACGGTCCTGCGGCACCCCGTACTCCTCGCGGTGCCCCTGCACCACACAACGAGCCGGATGCTCCATTCGGTACGGGAATCAGGATTCAAGACCCGAATCCTGGACACCATCCCGGAAGTACTTGCCACCGCCCGCTCCGTGAACCTGGCCGCGATAGTGCTCGACATCGCGCTGGCCGGGCCGGATCCGACGGCTGTGCTCAGTGAGCTGCGCAGGATCGCGCCGCAACTGCCGGTGATCGCGCTGACCTCGCGCGAACAGCGAGAACACACCGTGTCACTGTTGCGCAACTGCATGGACGACTACCTGACCACCCCGTTCCCCGTCGAGGAACTGGTGAGCCGGCTTCGGCTGCGAGTCCACGTTCGGCAGCAGAGCAACCGCACCGTGCTGCGGGTGGGGGTGATCACCATCGATATCGCACTGCGGCTGGTCAGCATCGCCGGTGAGCTGGTCCGGCTCTCACCCACCGAGTACCGGCTGCTGGTCGCGCTGGCCGAGAAGGCGGGTCGGCCCGTATCGCAGAGTGAGCTGGCCACCACGGTCTGGAGCCGGCCAACGAGCTCCAACCTGGTGGAGGTCTACATCGGATACCTGCGCCGCAAGCTGGACTCCCCCGACCGGATCCGCACCGTCCGCGGCACCGGCTACCTCCTCGAAGGTTGACTGCACAGCGGCGTAACGGCGGGGCGTAACGGCGGGCTTGCTTGTTGCGAGAAGTTAGGTGACAGACACTCGCGGCAAGCATCGCAGGGCCAGAGCGGCGGCTGTCTTCCCTTCACTGTCCTGGAGATCCCCCATGTCTAGGCACGCTGCTCCCCGCGCGCTGCGCCGCCGCTCGCCGATGTCATCCCTCCCGACCACCGCCGTACTGGTCATTGTGCTGGGGGTCCTTGGCCTCGTCGGCCAGTGCGGCGCCCAAGCCGAGACCAGGGACTCCGCACCGACCACCCGAACCCACACAGTGAGCTAGCTCCGGGCCGACGGGGACGATCGTCAGAGCTGCTCCACGGGACAGGTCAGACCCGGGGCGCCGACCAGCTTCTGCGACGGCGCGTGCAGGTCGGGATCGGCAAGCAGCCGTGCCCGCGCGCGGTCGCCGTCTGCCTCGTCGTCGGCCAGTACGTTGACCAGCACCGAGGCATCGACAACGATCACGCCGAGTCGCGATCA
>JBQTGW010000296.1:0-4045 GCA_052390495.1 Pseudonocardiales bacterium | reverse complement strand
GCTGCGGTGAGCCCCTGGACATGCGAGAGGCCCCTGCCCATGCGGGTCAGGGGCCTCTCGCGGTGGTAGCGGGGGTAGGATTCGAACCTACGACCTCTGGGTTATGAGCCCAGCGAGCTACCGAGCTGCTCCACCCCGCGTCGCTGAACACAACCTTACGCGGACGGCTCCACAGGACGCAAATCGGCAGGTCAGCGGCGTGACCCTCAGCCACCGGGGGCGGGGGGAGCCGGACTGGGGGCGGGCGGAGCTGGTGGAGCTGGACTCTCGGTGGGCTGGCTTCCGGCCGCCGCCTGGGCGGCGTTAAACCGCTGGCTTGCCGCCTTCAGGTCGGCCAGCGCCTGACCATAGGCGGCGAAGTCACCCGCGGTCTGCGCCCGCTCCAGCCTGCCTAGCGAGTCAGCAATGTCACCGACGGCCTGGCGCAGGTCCGAACCGGAGTCGGTGGAGCCAGCCGCAGGTGGGGCCTGCTGACCCGGCGGTGTCACGACCGCGGCACCTGAGTCTTCCTCGAAGGCCGCGTTGAGTGCTTCACTCAGGGTTCTGCCGAATCCGAGCCGGTTTCCGTAGAACACGAGCACATAGTTCAATTGCGGGAATGACGACTCAGCGTTCCGTTCGACGTAGACCGGCTCGACGTAGAGCAGCCCGCCGTTCGCCACGGGCAGGGTGAGCAGGTTACCCAACAGGACATCGGTCTGATTCTGCCGCAACAGGTTCAGCGCCTGACTGACCTCGGCGGAAGAGTCGAACCGGGTCTGCACCTGCTGGGGTCCCAGGGTCTGCGAATCGGTAGGCAGTTCGAGCACCCGGATCTCGCCGTAGTTGTCCGGATCGGAGCTCACCGAGACGTAGGCCGCCAGGAACTCCCGACGCAGGCCGACCATCGCGCTGGTGAGCTGGAACTCTGCCGGCCCCGAAGCTCCGGGAGGTCCGGCCAGAATGTAGTAAGGCGGCTGGTGGATTTCGGTTGTGCCCTCAGTGGGATCGCTGGGCACATCCCAGAAGTCGTTGGTGGAGAAGAAGACTCGCGGGTCTTCCACGTGGTACCTGGTGAGCATCTCGCGCTGCACCTTGAACAGGTCCTCCGGGTACCGGAAGTGCTCCCGGAGCTCGCCGCTGATCTCGCTGGCCGGCGCGACGGTGCCGGGGAAGACCTTCTTCCACATCTGCAGCACCGGATCCGTCTCGTCGACCTCATAAAGAGTCACGGTACCGTCGTAGGCGTCCACAGTGGCCTTGACCGAGTTGCGAATGTAGCTGATCTCATCATTAGGCAGCCGTTGCACCCCAGACAACGTGTCCTGGGTGACCTCGCCGAGCACGGCGCTCTGCGCGTAGGGATAGTTCTGCAGGGTAGTATATCCGTCGACGATCCACTTGATTCGCCCGCCGACCACCGCCGGGTATGGGTCGCCGTCGGCGGTCAACCAGGGCGCGACTTTCTCTACCCTCTCCCGAGGGTTCTGGTTGTAAATAATCTTTGAATTGGCCCCGATCTGCTGGTTGAACAGGAGGTTGCGCTCGCTGTGGTGAGCGGCGAAGACGAGCCGGTGTAGCCAACCACCGATCGGAACCCCACCGGCACCAGTGTAGGTATAGTTAACTCCGTCGCTGTCGTACTCCCGAGGTGGCGCCCCCTCCTCAGCCCCCACCACCACATAGGTGTCGATCAGCTCGCCGTAGTAGATCCGGGGTTGCTCCACCGGGATATCACCCTTTTCGGTGGTGCTGCTTATAGTGAATGCCGGATAGCCGCCCTCCCCCGGCACGACCGAGTTGACCTGGTTGGCAGGAGCCGCAACGAACCCGTTTCCGTGGGTGTAGGTGAGGTGCTGGTTGATCCAGGTGCGCTGGTTCTCCGCCAGTGAGGCCGTCTCCAGCTCCCGGACCGCCACCACGTACTCATTCAGCTCACCGTTCACCCGGTAGCGGTCGATGTCCAGCTTTTCGGGGAACCCGAAAAAGTTCTCCAGCTGCCGGAGCTGGGTGAAAGTCTGCTCGAGGATGTTCGGGTCGAGCAGCCGCACATTCTGGATCGTCGCCACGTCCTGGCGAACCTGAGCCGGCGATGCCTCAGCCTGCCCGGAGTAATCCATGTATTCGACCTGCTGATCGGTAATCCCATAGGCCTGCCGGGTCGCGGCGATGTTCCGATCGATCGACGGTGCCTCACGTTCGTTGGCGTTGGGCCGGACCGAGAACTGCTCCAGCAGGGCAGGCCACGCCGCGCCCACCAGGATGCTCGACAGCAGCAACAGCGCGGTGGCAATGGCAGGCAGCTGCAGATTTCGCAGCACCGCCCCGACGAAGAAGGCGACTGCACAGATCACCGCGATGCACATCAGGATGATCTTCGCAGGTAGCACGGCATTGAGGTCGGTGTAGCTCGCCCCGGTGAACAACGAGTTGCGATGGGAGAACAGCAGATCGTAGCGGTCAAGGAAGTAATCCACTGCCTTGAGCAGGACGAACGTACCTGCCAGCACCGCCAGCTGGACCCGGGCCGGCCCGGAGAGCTGTCCACCACGGCCGACCAGCCGCAGACCACCGAACAAATAGTGAGTGATCAGCGCCCCCAGGAAGGAGAGCACCACCGCAACGAACGCCCAGGACAGCAACGCGCTGTAGAAGGGCAGCTCAAAGGCGTAGAAGGAGATGTCCTTGCCGAACTCGGGGTCGGGGATGCCGAAGTTGCTACTGTGCAGGAACATCTGGACGGTCTGCCAGTCGGCCTGCGCGGAAAGTCCGGCGAGCAGCCCGACCCCCACCGGCACGCCGATCCCCACCAACCGCAACCGCGCCATGATCGCCGTGCGGTACCTGGCAACCGGACTTTCGGGGCCCACCACCGGTACGAACACCGGCCGAGCGCGATAGGCGATCACCAGGTTGAGGGCGAGCAACCCGCCGATCACCAGTCCGATGACCACCAGCTGCAGGGCGCGGGTAGCCAGCACGGTGGTGAACACCGAGCGGAAGCCCACCTCGCCGAACCACAGCCAGTCCACATAGGTGTCGATCAGCTGCGAACCGACGATCAGTACTACCAGCAGCGCAGCCCCGGCGACGAGCAGTATCCGGCCACGCGGGGACAACGTAGGCGCTGCGACGGAGGGCCTACCGGCCACAAGACACTCTCCCAGAAGTTACGGCGATGACAGGGGGCGGACTCCTCGTCGCAGGCGGTGGTGTCCACGCCGATGTGAGTCCTGTGTGTCCAACTCTACGGAGGCACCCCAGGTTCCGAATAAGGTGGGCACCACCACTGCTACTCGCTGCTACTCGCGGTGGCCGCTGTGACGTGCAACCGTGCAGTGCAAGGATTGCTGGGTGAGCGCTGATCAGCTTGACCCCGCCGAGCTCTCTCGAGCACTAAGGGCTACCGCGCGCGAGGTCGAGGAGTTCGTCGCAGCTGCCGGATGGGATCAGCAGCCTCAACTGTTCGCGCTGGTACCCACGCCGACGCTGCTGGCCAGCCAGCCGGATCTAGTCGGTCAGCTGGATACCCAGGCAGCTCTGACGCCGGTAGCCCAGGAGGCCCTGCCCGAAGGAGAGCTCGACACCGCGCTGGCCGGTATCGAATGGCCCGACGCGGTCGCAGGCTGCGCGCTGGCCCAGGAGATCGTGGTGCTCCCGCCGGGCGCCGCGGCTGGGCTCGGTGAACTACCGGACGATCCGATCGAGGCCCGCCGCGTGGCTACCGGGCACCCACAGCAGCGGGAAGGCAGGCTGGTGGCCGCAGTGTTGCGGGAGGGTGTCGGGGCCTGTGTGCTGCGGCTACGGGCCGGTTCGGGCAGCAATCCGGAGCCAGAGGAGTTGGTGGAAGATCCGCAGCTCGCCCCGAACCTGCTCCGCGCACTGCTGGCCACCCTGCGCTGACGCACCCGTGAGTGGCGATGGTGGCTATAGCGACGATTGCCACACACGAGGTGCGGCTTCGCCGCCCGGTAGTGGCAATCGTCGCTATAACCCCCAACGCCACACACCGGTGCGTAAGCGCCGGGTGGCCAGCAGTGGGCGGAGCACGTTAGGGGCGAGCAGC
>JBQTGW010000295.1:0-21922 GCA_052390495.1 Pseudonocardiales bacterium | reverse complement strand
TCGTCGCCGGGACGCATCGACTCGTACTGCCGCTCGGCCTCCCGTACAGCGCGGCGAGCGGCCGGTGCGTCACCGAGCAGGGCGAGACCTTGTCCTTCCAGGGTGCGTAGCAAGGCGGCCATCCCCGGGGTGGCCGTGCCTTGGGCAACAGCCAGCCCGGACCGGGTCAGTGCCAGAGCCTGCCGTCCGTGCCGGAGCCGGTCGTGGTCGGTGAGGGTGTTCTGCCCGATCCAGAGTGTCAGGCGGCTCATATTGCCCAGTATGTTGGCCGCATAGAGCCGGTCGCCCGCCCGCATGGCCAGATCGAGGGCCTGGATGTAATAGCGCTGCGCCAGCGAGAGCCGACCCACATCCCACGCCATGTAGCCAGCCAGGTTGGTGGCCTGGGCGACAGCGGTCAGCAGGGCCTTGCCGGTCTTGTCGGTGTAGCTGGCGTGCAGCAGCTGGTTGGCCTCCCGGTGCAGCAGCGCCACCGCCTGCTCCCGCACCCGCCCGGCACCGTAGCGGTAGTCGAGCCGACGTAGCTGGGTGATCTGCTCGGTGAGGATCTCCACCTCGGCCATGCCGATGCGTCGGCCTGCAGCGTGGGCGGCACGCTCGGCGGGGGGCGCGGTGAGGGCCAACAGCGCCGGTTCGGCGAACACTGCCGCGCTGAACACCGACCCCAGCAGGAGCTTACGTCGGCGCATGTCACGTCCTGATAGCTCGACGACTGTGCGGATGGTGCCCTCCAGTGTGCCCGAGCAGGTGAGCCCGTCATAGGGATCCTCCTCGGGGGAGCGGTCGATGAATCCGCAGTCGGTGACGGTGACCTCCCGGCGCAGCCGCCGGGACAGCACCGCGGCGACCAGCCTGGGAGCGGGCCAGCGCGGCTGGCAGCCCTCCAGCATCCGCCGCACTGAGGTGGTGTTGGTGCCCAGATGAATGCCTTCCCTGGCTCCGGCGATGACCACCGCGCGGCCCAGGCCAGCATTGCTCATCTCCGCCTCATCCAGCAGCACCCGCAGTGTGGTGTTCTTCTGGGCGGTGTTCTCGTCGTGGCCGCTCATCGCCGCCCGTACTCCTCGTATTCGTCCAGTTCCCGACTGTGGCCGTGATCCTGGACTCCGCACCCGATCTTTGGGAAGCACCGGCGGTGAAGTGAGACCCCAGTGCGACCCCCGCAGTGTGGTCGGGGCGGGCGAGGGTGTATCAGGTGCATGACGTCGAACGCGCCGGACGCCTCCCTCGGAGAGCCTGGAGACGGCTAGTGGAGCCGGGAGGGATATCGTTAGCGCATGACCACACAGATAGCTCTGCGTCTGGACGATGAGCTAGCCGAATCCGCTCGAGCCGCGGCTACCGACAGCGGCACCAACCTCTCAGACTGGATCCGGCAAGCCATCCGCTACCAGGCGGCGGTGGCCACCGCGCGGCGAGCCAGAGCCGAGGAAGACGCCCGGGGGCCGCTCCACACTCCCGAGCAGGAGGACGCGTTGATGGACGCGCGCCAGGCGCAGGCTCTCGCCGCGTTCCAAGGTCGGGAGGAATGACCTCACCAATCCGTTTTGGTGAGGTATGGGAATCCCGGTCTGAAACAATCGGCCCCATGCGCTACCTGGTTGTGTCTGCCGACACCTACAACGAGGTTTTCGGCGACCGGCGGGTGATCGCGGTAGAGGTTGATTCCCAAGCGATCTATGCCGGCGTCTACCGAGAACCGATCCCCGACGCCGGCACCGCCCACCTCGACCGATTGGTCTGGGTGGCCCGTCGTAGTCTGGTCGAACTGGTGGCCCACCTGCATCCCGAACGCCATAACGACGTCACCCGGGCCATTCGTGACTTGATCGGGAACTTGTAACGTTTGAAATTCCAGCGGCGTGTCGGGAGGAGTTCGCTCAATGCCACATAGCTTAGTTTGATCATGATGTGGTGTGTGCTGTTTTTCGCCCAGCTCGGCGTGGCGTTGTGATGTTGACTGGGTGTGGTGAGACGGTCGCCGGTCATGGGCGCGCGGACACGGCAGTCACTGAGGTGATCGTGTTGGCGTGGGAACCATCGTGATCACCAGCGACGCCGTGTCGGCCGAGCCGTAACCGTCATTCCCTGCTGACCTTGCCGGGAGCACCGGGGAGCATGCCACAATGGATAGTGAAGCCGATCCGGGGAGGTAGAGATCGTGACCGCCGCGCTGGAGCATCCGCTGGGACCGAATACGGTCGCGAGCGGCTGACCACCCCGACGATGGTCGCCGACTCGAACTCATTCTGGGGCACTTTTTCATGTCGGGCGGAGGTCATCGCTGTTTGCTGCTGTCTGTCGGTGACCGGGGCCGACCAGCGTCAGCCCCGGTCACCGGGTGTAACTGGGTGCACTTAGGGCAGCAGGTCGAGCTCGCCGTTTCTGACCTGGTCGAGGAAGCTTGCCCACTGCGCTGGGGTGAGCGTCAGACGACCCCCGGTGGGGTTCTTCGAGTCGCGTATCCCCGTGACGGTAGGAGTCTGGGCGATCTCGACACACTCGCCCTGGGTGGCGCTGCGGCTGCTCTTGCGCCAGGTGGCGCCAGCCAGTGGGTCCTCGGTCACGGCAGGTCCTTTCGTCGGTTGCGGATCAGTTCCGTGGATTGTTCCGGTGTGAGCGCCAGTACCCGGAGGTGGTTCATGATCTCGGTGTACTCGTCGATCTCCCATTGTTCCTCGTGGTAGGAGCCACCGAGTCGGCTTTCCAGGTAGACCAGGCCGGGATCCCCGGGCGTGGGGAAGGTCAACCGTCGGAACGATCCGTGCAGGGCCGGGTGGACGCCGTTGGTGGCGGGCAGCACTGCGGGGAGGATCTGGAGCTGGATCTCCGGGCGTTCGGTGAGCTTGAGGAGGTGTTCCAACTGCTTAGCCATGATCTCGGGGCCGCCGATCATGCGGTGCAGGACGGACTCGTCCAGGATCGCCCACAGCCGCAGCGGGTCCTCGGGCCGGTCGAGTACGGCCTGGCGGCCGAGGCGCAGTTCGACGCGGCGGGCTATCTCATCGTCGGCCAGCGCCGAGCCGTGGCCGCGGAGCAACACCTCGGCATAGGGCCGGCACTGGAGCAGCCCGGTCACAGTCAGCGCGTCGTAGCACTCGATCGAGACCGCGCCCTCCTCCAGGCCCAGGTACAAGTCGAACAGCGGCGGAATGACGCCCTTGGGCAGGCTCTCCCACCAGTGCTTTCGCTTGCACTGCTCCAGGATCTGGCGGAACTGGGGCACGAGGTCTTTGCGGCCGTAGTAGTCCAGCAACGTCTCTACCTCGGCCAGTGCCGGGATGTTGCGCCGGTCCTTGGCGCCGGGACCGTGTTCCAGGTTGGAGATGTGGCTCTGGGCCCGGCTGAGTCGGTCGGCGGCCAACTTCTGCGACACACCCGAGTCCTTGCGCAGTCGCGCGAGTTCGAAGGCCAGCCACCGGCGCAGCACAGTCGGACTCGAGATGGCCATGCCGTCACCGCCTGTCCTGGACGTCCGCGGGCCCGCGTGACTGGTGGCGACATCGGTCGTCAACGCGGTTCACCGAAACAATTTTCACTGACGCACTAGCTTGTAGTTATCACGTCGTGATAATCTCGTAGCTAGCTGTCCAGCTTCGCCACGTGACTGTAGACCGCCCGGGATGACGCTCTGCTGCCTGCCCGGCAGCTTGTCGAGCGCTGTTCCCGGCACCTGAGCAGGCGGTGGCCCGGCCGTGTCCTTCACCGGTCGGGTCACCGCCCACCAAACTGATAGGGGAGACCGTGATGGACGCACTGCCAGCCAGCTCGCCACGACGCCAGGCGCTGGTGCTTGCCGGGGCCACGACCCTCGACGCCGCAGCCGCGCGCTGCTGGTGTGATCATGGGCTCGGTGCCTGGTGAGCGTCGCCAACGCCCGGCCGCTCTCCGAGGAGACGTTCCGCGCGACGTTGCAGGGCCGCACCACCGACGGCGAGCCGGCCACGATCATCGTCACCCGCCAGGGCCTGGGCCACGCGGGCCGGGTGTGGCTCACGTTCGACGGGGCGCTCAAGACCACCTTGGTGCTGACCGACCAGGAGGCGGTCGGGCTTGAAGGCCGGGCGCTGCCGACTATCCGGCGCGGTATCGACCCAGATAACGCGGAGCTGCGCTCCTTGCTCTGCTTGAAAGCCGGGCGCTGCACCACGCCGTCGGGCACGAGGTGAGAGCGACGACGGTTCTCCGGGAGGCCGCCGAGGAGTTGCGTATCGACGGCGAGTTCCACTCACGATTCGGGGACGAGCCACTGTTCCTGACCGTCACGAAAGACCCGCGGCGAGCACAGTCATACGGACGTGTCGTTCTGGTTCGTGCTGGCCGCTGATCAGGACATGCAGATCGAGGCGGACCCCCGAGAAGCGAACGAGGTCCGCTGGTTCGCCCTGGACGACCCTGCGGAGTGGGCGCATGGCTAACGCCCCCGACGGCCCGCACTTCCAGCTTCGCGGCGAAGAGCTCCGTAACGCGTGGCGGTGAGATCACGACATGATCGATGAACACGTCGGGTAATGACCGAACTGGTGCGAACTGCACGTGATCTGTCTGCCCCCGTGTGATCCCGGCATGGTCTCAGCGGAGGACTGCATGGCATGGTGGGGGGAAAATCCCACACTGCACAGGCTCGATGGAACGTTCTGCCGATCGTGCTACGGGATCACGCTCGGCCTGATGCTCGCTGTGTCGGGGGCGGCCCTACCCCTCGCCCCCGAGGCGGCTCCGACGACGGCACCGCCGGGCAACGTGGCGCTGCTGGGCAGCGTGGTGCCGGGCGACCAGGCCCTTGGCACCAGCCAGCCCGATCAATCCAACACCGAGCAGCCCGCGTTGGATCCGGTGCAGATCGTGGTGCTTGTCGACGAGTCGGGCAGCCTGAGCACGGACGACATCGCGCGCGAGAAGGACGCGGCCCGGCTCATCGCGCAAGGGGAGCTGTCGCCGGAGTCGACGATCGCGGTGGTCGGTTTCGCCAGTTCGGACGGGCCGGGGCAGAGCCCGGTCGATCCGGTGTGCCCGCCCAGCAAACTGGACTCCACGCAGAAGCGGCAGTTCTTCGCCGACTGCATCGGCCAGCTCAGGGAGCGTGGCGCGGACGAAGGCAACGGCACCGACCACGTGGCTGCCCTGCGCCAAGCACTGGACTACCTCGATGATTCCTCAGTCGATCAGCCGAAGATCGTTTTTTTGCTGACCGACGGGCAGCTCGATGTCAGCAACAGCCCGGCATACGGCAGGAGCCGCAGCGCTGAGGAGCGCAACGAGGTGGCCCGCCAGCAGATTCCCGGTGTCCTCGACGACCTGGGCCAGGCCGGGGTCCAGGTGTGGCCGCTCGGCTACGGCGACGTCGATGCCGCCCAGCTCGAGAGTTTCGCCGCCGGTGCGGCTCAGCGCAGTTGCGGTGTGCAGACACCCACGCCGCGGGCAACGCCGGTGATCGGCGGTTCAGCGGATCTACTGAGAGCCATCCGGGACGCCTACGCGACGGCGCACTGCCTCGGACCGGGTGAGATCCCGAGCGGCCCACTGCCCTCCGGTGGGAGCGCTGAGCTGTCGGTTGACATTCCGGCGATCGCGACCGACGGCGCGATCCTGGTGTTCAAGCGCGACCCCCAGGTGACGGTCTCCTACCTCGATCCGGAGGGGACCACGGTGCCCAAGGAGGGCACTCTTGGTATCTCGACGTTTGAGGTGAGCGGGGAGAACACCGAGGCCGAGTCGCTGCGGATCGTGGACCCGATGCCGGGCCGGTGGACTGTCGTGCTGAATTCGGCGCCCTCGGTGCCCGCGCAGGACGTGGCCGCGACGGTGATCTTCAAGGGAGCGATCCGCGCCGTGCTGAGCGTCAGCCCGCCGACCCCGGCCGCCGGGCAGGTGGTCGACGTGGACATCCATGTACGTGCCCGCCGGTCCCCGATCACGGATCCTGAACTGCTCCGCGACTTGGCCTTCCTCGTCACCTTGAGCGGCAGCGGTTTCCCGACCGCCGGGGTCGAGCTGGCCGATAGTGACGACGACGCGGTGTACAGCGGTCAGCTCAGGGTGCCCGACGGCGCCAGCGGTGCGCTGACGTTCACCGGCAGCGTCAGCGGCATCGGCGTGAATGGCGACGAACAGGTTCACAACACCCTGGTCGCGGCCGCGCCGCCGCTGGTCCATGGCCAGCTACGACTGCTTTTCGACGACAGTAAGGTGACCCCCGGCGAGTCGGTGCCCGGCAAGGTCGTGGTGACCAACGACAGTGGCCAGCCGGCGAGGCTGCGGCTCACGGTGGCCGATGCCGCGCCGGGCACGCAGGTGACTCCGCAACCGGCCGCGCTGGACCTCGCCCCGGCAGGCAGCTCGGAGCTCGATTTCGAGTTGGTGTTCGCGGCCGATACCGCGGTGGGTCCCAACCAGGCGACTCTGCAGCTGATCGACGACGCGGGCACGGTCGTGGCCCAGCAGCAGTTCGCCTTGAACGTCGTGCCCGTGCCGCCGCTCTGGGAGCGATGGCTGTGGCTGTGGCTGCTGCTCGGGATCGCGGTGCTTACCGCGCTGGCGTTGCTCGTCGCCCGCATTCGCGAGCAGCGTCGCGCGCAGGCGGTGCACCAGGTGCGGGTCGAGCTGTACCGACGCCCGGAGTTTCTTTGCTACTTGGATGCCCCGGACGGCGCCCCGAAAGTGTTCCGTTTCGTCATAGTGGACGACTCGTTCCGAGGCCCCCGGCTGGAGCCGCCGCAACGTGCCGAGGACGTCGCATTCCTGGTTGAGCGATCGCGCCGCGGAGATTTTCGGCTCACCATGCCCTCCGGTGAGAGCACGGTGCTGCGGTCGGGAGATCACCGGGACATCGGTGGCGGGCTGGACATCGTCGTTCTCGATACAAGCTCGGCTGGGCCGGCTCCACAGCCGGAGGAGGTCGTCCCCACGGCGAACTCCGATTTGCCCCCTTGGTACTGACAAGACCCCGTGAGGACGATACCGCTATGAAGATCTACCAGCCGATGCTGTTCGTCGGACTCGGCGGAACCGGCTGCAAGGTCGGTGCTGAACTGGAGCGTCGGCTCCGTGAGGAGATTTGTGGTCCGGACGGCACCCGGTTCGCCAAGAAAATGACGGGGGCGAATTACCTGCCGTACCAGCTGCCCTCCTGTCTGCAATTCGTCTATGCGGATCTCAGCTCATCTGAGCTGACCCGGGTTCGCCGCCGGGTGGTACCTGGCCGGGAACACGAGGTGGCGGCGCACCGCACCATGCATCTGATCACTGACCTGGTGCCGTCCGGACTCTCGAACTCAGCACAGATCGCGCAGAAGCTCCGGCTGCACCTCGGTGAGAACACCATCGACTGGCTGCCACCGAAAGAGGGAGATCCGCGGATCGGGCCGCTGGTGGAGGGGGCCGGGCAGTTGCCGACCGTCGGGCGGGCGGTGCTGTTCGAGACGATCCGGCGGGCCCCCAGCACGGCGGTGCGGGGTTTGGAAGAGGCGATCAAGGAGATCAACGAGTCGGCCGACGCGCTGACGGCCCTCGGCGGGACACTGGGCGA
Organism: Pseudonocardiales bacterium; assembly: GCA_052390495.1. Classification (GTDB taxonomy): domain Bacteria; phylum Actinomycetota; class Actinomycetes; order Mycobacteriales; family Pseudonocardiaceae. The sequence continues at coordinate 14,394 of JBQTGW010000295.1, read as the reverse complement.
GGGGGTGGACGTCTTCGTCACCTTCTCGGTGGCTGGTGGGACCGGCAGCGGCATCTTCTACGATTATCTGCACCTGGTCGGTGATACATTACGGCAGGGCGGGAAAATCCCCCGTATCTACCCGCTGGTCATGATGCCCTCGGCGTTCGAGGAGGGGTTAGGCGGCGGCAGGCCCGCCGTACTCAATGCCGGGTCGGCGCTGATCGACCTTTTCCGGCTGGTGGATGACCAGAACACCCAGGGCACGAATAGTGAGGTCAACTCCCGCGGCGGCGACGGGGCGCTGACCATCCGGTATCCGGCGGATCAGAAGATCACTCTCGGCGCGACTACGGTGCGGACCGCGTTTCTGTTCGGGGTGCCGGTGGGGGGCGTGGATCGGGACGACCTGAGCCGCTCGATGGTCTCCTTCATGTTGTCGTTGATCGGCGCGGGCCTGACCGACCCCAGAGACGAAAACGATCGTTCCGAGCACACCCACCAGCTGTTCGCGGACGATTTCATCAACCACATGATCTCGCGGCACGCCGACGCGAAGACCGGGGTCGGCAAGCGCGGGGTGTCGACCAGCGCGGTCGCCGCGATGACGATTCCGGCGGAGGAGCTCACCGACATCATCGCCTCGCGGCTGCTGGCCGAGGCGGTGCGGCAACTGAGCGTACCGCCGGGCGGGCGGCTGGAGAGTAACGGTGAGCTCATCGGCGACTTCTTCGTCGACTGCGGATTAAAGCGACTCCAGGAACGCGAACAACCCAAGCTGGCCAATTTCGAGATCCCGACCGGGTACGACGCGATCATGAAGGTGCTCAACGCGAGAGCAAAGAACATGGAAGAGAACCTGGCGACGCTGAAACAGCAACTCGGCAAGCCGATGGCCAAGCTCGCTCAGGAGTTCGACCCGTTCAAGGCCGCCGAACTACTACTCAAGAGAGTCGATCTGTTCCGACTGAAGCGGGTCGCATTCGGTGACGCCACGCTGCCCGAAAAGCTGGATCAGGGCGGTTTCGACAAGGTGCTGGACAACCGGCGACACGAGCCACCGGTCCCGCGGCGGGATTTCACCCCCTCGCCGCCTTCACTACAAGGGGTGCGCAAGCCAAAGTTGTCTCGGTTGAAATGGTCGGATCCCACTGTGAAGCGTGTGGTCCAGCTCCAGGACGAGTGGTACGCCTGGAGAAATCAGCAGATCTGGCACGCCGCATGGGGGGAGAACTTCCGGCTCTGGGATCGTACCTGGCGCAGGTTCAAGGACGAACTCGATGCCCTGCTCCTGGCCTTTCTTCAGTATGCCGAGTCGGAATCTCAGCGGTTCACCCAGCGGTCAGATGAACTGTATCAGTCGAGAGTGGGCGTCTCCTATCTCCTGCCCCCGCACGGCAACCGTCTCGAAGGGTTCTATCAAACGGTACTGGACCGTTTCCGGGCCGAGTTCTACGACCGACTCCGGGCGAACCCGGAGGAGAGCGACATCGTTTCGGTGATGCTGTCCGACGAGGGGTGGAAAAAGCCGTACCTGGCCGACCGGAAAAGTCCGGAGAACGCCGTAGCAACCGTTCGGCAGAAAATCAAGGAAGTTGTCGGGCAGCTGTTCCGGCCCGGGGACCCGGAGAAGCAACCATTGCTGCCCACAATGCGGGACCTGCTGGCGACCACGGTCGGCCACAAGACGGACCGGGTCAGCACCGACGACGTGTACGTACAGCAGTTCCGGCAGAAGCTCGCCGGACTTGTCCCCGGCGGATACGCACCGGCAGGTCAGGGACCCTTGAAGATCCTTTTTTCGTATCCCGGAGATGCGAAGGACGCCGCACTGAAGGCGTTCCTGGCGCAGGAAGTCGCGCTCCCCAAAGATCAGGGAACCACCCCGGAATTCCGGGCCATCGACGCCGACGCTATCGCCGTCGTACTGTTCCGGACCTCGATGGACATCACCGAGGTGACCGAGGTACGAGAATCGATCAAGCTGTGGTCCGGTTCGCTGCGGAAGCCGCAACCGCAGGACTACCTTCCGTGGCGGCAGCGGCTCGGGCACGCCTCGGACTACCTGTTGATGACGCCGAAGGACCGCGTTCAGATCCTGCACAGAATGCTCTGTGCCATCTGGAATGATCAGCTCATCGTCAGTGGTGACGAACGCAGTCCAGATTCCGTCGCAATCAAGCTCGGCGGCAGAGAAGCCGTCACCATGAACCTTGACCTGACGGGGTTCCGGGAGCTGTCGTCGTGGGCCAGCCTGCTGCATGCCTATGAGGAGTGGATCCTCGTTGATGGCGAGCTCACCCGCCGTGGTCTGGCGCAGGGTTTGATGAATACCAACCCCATCGGGGTGGACCGGGACCCGGCACCGCCATCGGCACTGTTTTGGACGATCGTCGCGATCGAGCCTGAGGAACGCAAACGTATCGACCAGGCCTGCCAGCGCACCAAGGGGGGCAGTGGGCGGCGGCTACAAATGTTCCAGGATTTCTGGTCCACCACTTTCCCCGACGCACTGGACATGCCGTTCATGGGAGTGACCCCCGCGGATGCGAACACCCTGCGAGAGCTAGTGCACTCGTTCGAGCTAGCTGAACGGCGGCTCCCATGAGAAGCTCGGACGACACCGGCCTCGGCGTGGTCGTCCTGGACCTGCGGGGCAATCTCGATGCCGGTCGGCGGGCCCGTGACGTCGGCGGCCGGGTCCTGGTCATCGACGACGCTGCGGCGCTGGTCGAGCATGGCGAGCTCTACCTCACGCTCGTCGAGGAGCGGCAGGTCTCCGGGTTGATCTGCCTTGCGGTCGGCCAGGTGGATGAGTCGGACGACGGCGTCGTGCTGCGTCATCCCGCGGTACTGACCCACGGCGGCGGGGTGTTGCTGTGGGCCGGGGACACCCGCGGGTTGCGCTGGAGTCCCGCCGAGGACCGAGCCCGGCCGGTGCCTGCCGACCAGCCGTTCAGCCTCAACCAGCTGGTCAGGGCGCTGTGCGTGGCTGAGGTGTTCGACCGGGTCGTCGAGCTGCTCGGGGAGTTCCGTTACAGCACCGCGAGTCCAGGGTTTCGGCTGGCGACCGGCGTTGTGGACGCCGCCGAGTTCACCGGGGCGGGGCGTGAGGCGATCAGGTTGCTCACCGAAGAGCCGGTGCGGCCACCAGCGGCAGGCGGCGTCAGCCCGGTGGCCCGCCTGGCGGGGGCCGACCGCGGCACCTCGACGGCGGCCGCGGTGCCGGGATCGGAGCTCGATCGCGGCCGGGCCGAGGCGATCACGCAGCTCGCCGAGGCCGAACGGACGTCGAGTTCGCTGGGGACCTGGCGCGGGTTGGTCGGCTCCGAGCCGCCGGGCCGGACCGTCGGCCAGTGGTTCGGGCGGGCCGGCTGGTCCGCGGATCGCTACCGCGGCCTGCTGGAAGTGCTGTTCTCCCGAATGGACGGCAACCTGCTCAGCGGCGAGCCCCCGACCGATGCCGTCATGGCGGTAGGGGTGGATGCGCCGGCGGCGGTCCGGCGCCGGGACGTCGCGACCGAGCTGCGCGGCGAGGTGCGGGATCGGCTGCTCCGGGACCGGTCATTGGCCCAGCTCGTGCCTGCGCTGCGGCAGGAGGCAGCCGCGACGGATCCACAGGGTTGCGCAGTCGCCCTGCACCGCCTCACCCGCCTGGGGACCCTGCAGCGGCCACTGCCCGCATTCGCGCGCTGGCCGCTGCCGCTGGCCGCGCTGCCTTTGGTGTTCCTGACCTGCGCCGTCGGTGCGCTTGCGCCGGGTGCGCCCTGGGTGCGCCTGCCGCTGGGCGTGGGGTTGGCGCTGGCCTGGTTCGTCGCGGGCTGGGTGATGCTGGCCAGACGGCCCAAGGAGCAGGGCGAGCAAGGTTTCGCCGCGTCAGCGCTGCCCTCGGCGCTCTACGGCGTGGCCGGAGCTCTCGGCGTGCTCGCCGGTCTGGTCGGGGCGGCGATCGTCACCGTCCCCGAGCTCGTCGGCCAGATCATGATCGTCGTCTCGGTGTTGGTCCTGGTCGGGGTGGTTTCGCTGAGCTGGCGGCGTGCCGCCCAGCGGTGGCAGGACGCGCTCGACCTGGCCGGGCTGCGCGCTCAGATCGACCAGATGAGCACGCTGCTGGCCGAAACGCTCACCGGGCAGTGGTGCCCGTCCGAGCAGCGTCGCGTCGTCGCCGACGCCCTGCGCGAGGTGGGGTCCGGGCTGGACGAGATCGCTCACGCCCTGCCGGACGCCACTGCGGAGTTGTTCGCAGCACCCGAGCGTGGCCGTCCGCTCGACCCGTTCGCGCTGTCCGCCGAGATCTCCCGGCCGGTGCAGCCGGAGGTGCTCGAGGTCGTGCTCACCGACCTGGCCGAGCTGGCCCGCACGGCCCTGGAACCCTGCTGGCAGGCGATCGAGTCGAAGGTCCGGCCGGAGCCCGACCTGTATGCCCGGCGGGTCCGGATGCTCGTGGACGAGTACCGCAACCACGTCGTTCTGAACGGTTTGCTGGTCGCGCCTGCCTTTGTGACCGACCCGGGGCCACGCGACGTGCTCGCGGCCCGGGTCTGGACCGACTCCACCGAAGCGCTCGCCGCGCTGGAGTCCCGGGCCGACGACGAGATGACCCAGCTGTGTCGGGGTAAGCAGCTCAACCACCTCAGTGCCTCGACCGGGGAAGCCTGCGTGCTCCGGTTCGCCCCGCACCAGCTCCAACAGGTGCGGGAGTTCGGCGGCGCCGCGCGTTCGGACGGGACGTCCCGGGAGGTGGTGTGGACCTCCGCGGGTGATCTCGCCGGAGCGGTGAGGCTGGTGCCGCTGCGGTCGGGCGCGGTGCGGTCCGTCCTCGGTCATGAGACCGGATCAGTCGATGAAGCCGGATCAGTCGATGAAGCCGGATCAGTCGATGAAGGGAGCGCCGTGTTATGACTGATCTGGGCACGCCGCGCCGGAAGCCGGTGCATTACCGCAACGCCTTCGGGGTGCGGGATACGGGCGAGTTCACGATCGTCGGGGATCTGGCGTTGCCGGGTGCCGTGCTGCCTGCCCGCATCGTGGTGGACCGCACCGGCACGCGGATGGTGCAGAAATGGGTTCCGCACCAGATGGGCAAGGGCCATCCCGGCTATTTCGAGCTGCTGGACAGTGAGATCCGGGCCGGGACGAGACTGGCTCAGGTCTTCGCAGGCTCCCACTACCCGGTCGAGTTGCCGCGGTTGATCGGCTACGACGTGGACGGCCGGGAACCGTTTGTCCTGCTGGACGAGTATCGCGGCCAGCCGGCAACCCAGCATGCCACCCGGCTGACCCAGCACGAGCGCCACCGGTTCCAGGTCAGCCTGCTGCGCGCGCTGCTGCACACCGGCGCGGCCGGGATCGTGCACGGCGGGGTGAGCCTGGCGACACTGCGGTGGGACGGCGACCACCTGCAGTTGGTCGACTTCGAACAAGCCGCCCAGGTGGGCCAAACCCAGCGGGGCCACAGCACTGCGTCCGCCCGGTCCCCTGCCGGTGCGGCCGACCCTGGGGACGATATCTGGGCCGCAGGTGCGGTCATTCACGAGCTGACGACGGGTCGGCACACCAACGGCGGGCGCTACAACCTGTCGCAGGACCCGGAGGCGCTGCGGTACCTGCTGCACGATGTGCTTGCCGAGCAGCCAGCCGCCCGGCCGGACGCAGCCGCGCTGCTGGGGCGGCTGCGCGCCGATGCCAGCGTCGAGATCACCCCCGGCGTAGATGCGGTGCTGTCAGCCGGACGGCAGGCGTTCGATGAGGCCAGCGCACGTAAACGAGGCTGGCAACCCGAGGCTCCTTTGCCACCCTTGGCGGAACCTGCGCAGTTCGTCAAATCCGAGGAGGCGCTGAAGATGTTCCTGAGAGTGGGGTTGGGCGTCGTCCTAGTGCTCGTGGTCGGTGCAGCCATAATTCTGGGGGTTGTGCGATGACTTCCGGCATCCCGGCGGCGCGTTTCGTGCGCTGCCCGATCTGCATGGACTCTTTCACCTGGCCTCGGGGCAGTATCATCTGGCAGTACAAGGAGACGGAAAGTAAGTACCAGGAATTTGACCTCTCTGGCATCACCGATTCGGCGAAAAGAGAGGACCTGCGGCGACACGGCTACATACGTTGCCCGAACCCCTCTCAGGACACGACAGAGCACTACCTTCCGGCGACCTACAACGCCTATCCGGAGCCGCTGGTCATCGGCTTGGTTGGTGCACCGAAATCAGGCAAGACTCATCTGCTTACCGCCATGATCCGCGCGGCGCACCTGGGTGGGCTGACGACCCACGGAGTGCGAGTGGCGCCGCTGGACTTCCGTCGGCACAACCAGTTCCGCAAATCGCATATCGAGCCGTTCGAGGGTGGTAAGAAACTTTTCGGAACCGACTACGGAGTCATTGAATACGCTGATACCATGCTGCTGAGCGGGCCGGCCGGTACTCGTCCGGTGACCTTCTTCGACATCGCGGGCGAGGACCTGCAAAACGTCGATGACCAGGGCAAGAGCGGCCGGTTTCTCATCGGCGCCGGTGCGCTGATCTTCGTCCATGCACTTGAGGACGAGGAGACCGCCCGGTCCAGCGAGTATCGAGTGTTCTCCCTTGCCTTGGCGCGGGCCGAGGCTAACCCAGACTTCACCCAACTGCCTGCGGCGATCGTGGTGACGAAGGCAGATCGGCTGCGCTACGTTCCTCCAGCGGACCGCTGGCTGCGCGGCTCTACCCAGGATGGCGCGCTCGACGCCGACCTGATGCGCGCCGAGAGCCGCGATGTCTTCGCGTATCTGCACCATCAGAAAACCCTGACACCGCTGACCCTTTTCAGCGCCTTCACCCGGTGCACCCTGCACTTCGTTTCGGCCAGCGGCGGTGATGCGTCCGGCGATGCTCCTGAGAACGAGAAGTTCGAGCGCGGTATCCGGCCGATGCGCGTCCTGCAGCCGTTGATCGCGATACTGGCCATGGCTGGAGTCATCACTGGACCGGAAGCGGAGAAGGTGGGATACTGATGATCGGAAACGGTACCGGGAAAGAACTCATCGACCAAGCCTTCTTCGCTTTCCAAGGCGGACTGACCATCGTCGCGAGCTCACTATCCAGTAACGACGAAGAGCTTAAGTGGTTGGCTCGGCTCAGACAGCACGTCCGTCTGCAGAACCATCCGGAGACTCGGCTCCCGTCGCATGCACTGTCCTACTTCCTGTTCTCGCCAGAAGAAGCGGCCGTACTGCGCCGGGTGAATCGTGGCGACTCGGTGGGCCGAAACAACTCACATGTCCTGATCGGCTCGCCCCGGGTGTTGACCGCTGGGGTGGCGCTGGGCCTGGAACTGTGGCCGAGCTGGCAGGCTGATCCGCCTGAGGACCGATTGATGCCCCGGCTGCAGCCCGGTGAGCTGGATGGGGGGTTCGACCCGGCCGAGCAGTTCCGCGCCCAGGTGCGGGACAGGCCCGGTGATCTTGAGCGCGTCCTCGGCTGGCTGCTTGAGAAACCGGACCGGCCGCTGAGCATCATCGGCTGTCCGGAGGAAGACCGGGTCGCGCTGCTCTGGGGTCTCCTGGAGATCGGCGAACGAGACTTGGCGCCCCGGGGCTTACGCCGGGACTGGACGTTCTCGACTTACGAGACCGAGCACGGCGATGCGATCAAGCAACTGCCGGAGACGGTCTGCCTACCGGCCCGGCCGTTCGGCACATCGGCGGCCCGCCGCACGAGTGTGGACCTGACGCGCAGCGAACCTATCCCCCCGCGTGCCGCGAACCAGGCACGTGCGCTCGTCGCTCAGTACATCCGTAACGGGCCTGCCCATGGCGAGCATGGCGGGCCTGTTGTTGCTGAGCAGGAGCGGTCTGCCCTTGCCGAGCAGGACCGATCTGCTCCTGCCGAGCAGGAGCGGTCTGCTCCTGCCGAGCAGGACTGGTCTGCTCCTGCCGAGCAGGACTGGTCTGCTCCTGCCGACCCTGCGCAGGGACCCCCGCCGGGTCCGCAGTCGGCTTCCACACCTGCGGTGTCTACCTCCTCGACCCCCGGCCCGGCGGGTTCCCCCGACCTGGCCTGGATGGTGCGCTCGCTCATGCTTGCGGAGTATCCGCAGGATTTCGAAGAACAACTGTCCGCGCTAGAACGCCACGCCCGCACTGGGCTCGCTCGTCAAGAGATCAGGGCACAACTGGACAGTGATAACTATGGCATCGTGCTGATCGATCGTCTCTTCGCCTCCTCCTACACCGATCGCGAGACAGCCTTTAAAAGAATCATTGACGTTGCTTTCGGTTCGACGTTGGTCGATTTCAAGGATGCGGCGGTGCGGGAGTATGTGACAAGACTGATCGAGCGGTACCCAAAGAATGAGTTCATCCGCACTCTGTTACAAGTGGTCGAAAAAAACAACCGTGAACACCAGATCGTCTCCTCGGCGGTACAAGACGGGCCAGGGCAGCAGAGGTTGACCGCCCTGAATCAGGCCCAAGGGGGCCGGTCGGATCCCACTCCTTTCCCGGTTACCAACGAACCTCCAGCTGAGTCGAAGCGGCCGGTGTCGCCGGAGTCGCCCGCGCGGCCTGTGTGGTGGGTGTGGCGGGTGTGGCCAACCCCGGCGCGGTCGGCCTCGGTGGAGCTATCGGATAAATACAATAGACTCAGAGTCACCGCCGGTTGGATATTGGTATCAATGTTGTCTTTTGTTGTCGGACTTTTCGCGGGCGGCTTCTTCACTCCAGATCCGGCCGCAGTAGCGTCGCCGGCACCCGCACCGCCGGAGTCGGCACCCGCAACAACGGATCCGCCAGCGGTGGATCTCCCTGACGTAGTAGTCACCAGAATGGACAAAGACCAGCTGACCCTGAAACCGAATGATCAATTGCTTGACGACGAACAGCTCTGGCTGCTTGTCAAGCGCGGCGACGGCGCCCTCTTCCCGCAGCCCAAAAAATGCTTGCTGGAAGATGATAACTGGACATGCACGCAGATCTACAATTTTTCCGATCCTGCCGCCAATTACAGTATCGTTTTAGTTATCGCCGATCAAAAAGCTGCTGATTCTTTCGGTAAATACGGAGAAGGCCACTCTAAAGAAAATCCGGGGGCAGGGATCACTGAGCTCCCACTAGGCGCAAGGAAGACTGACCTGATTCTGACCGTTCCATCGCAATAGAGATTGATTCCCAAGCGTTACCCGAGTCATTCACCTGCGAGTGCGCGCCGAGCTGTTGGTGCCACAAACCCGTCCTGAGTGTCTTCCGCTGGGTGTTCCCGCTCGTACTACAGCCGCACTTTCACACTGGGTGACTTTCGACTGCATAAAGTGATATGACAGGTCGGCGTCACGCCCCACTTCCCGCGAAACGTCAGCCACCGCCCGAGACCACACCATCCTCCCACAATCTGAGAAGGGTGCCTCGTTGCGCTGCCCCTGAACCGCCATTAGGAGCCGAATTGCTGTTTTCGGGCTCCCGGAACTGCGATTCGGCTCCTAATGGCTGCCGGGCACTTTGGCTGTTTTAGATCGTGGGAGGTGCTGTGCTGGCCGCGCCGTATGTGTGCTGCGCGTTGTCAGCGGTCGCTCAGCGTGAAAGTGTGGCTGTAGTGCTCGGCCATACCGGTGGCACAAGCTGTTCGTAACCGAACGGAACCCGGCCTGCGGGCAAGTGATCCAGCGGTGTGAGCGCACTCGTTCTAACCAGTGGACGCGGAGCTCCTCGACGGCGAATTTTCCTCGATCTGATGCTCACGGGCTGCTGCCCGGTACTACGCTGCGTGCGACATTCCTGACTGAAGGGGCGCCGCCATGACAATCGTTGATCGCTGGACCGGCCGGGAAGCCAAGCTGCTCCGGGGGGCGCTGCGGCTGAGCATCCGCGCCTTCGCCGAATACCTCGGGGTGGGCATGCGAACGGTCAACAAATGGGAAGCCCGGCAGGCGGACATCACCCTCCGGCCGTATATGCAGCAAGTGCTGGACACCGCCCTCACGCAGGCGTCCGACGAGGCCCAAGCTCGATTCGCCGCCGTGCTGAGCACTGCTGAGGAGTTGTCCGACAAGATCGCGCCATCATCAGGGGGGCTCGTGCCCGGTGTGCTGGTGCCGGTCATGGTGAACGGCTGTCTGGTGTTGGTGCCGGTCGACGCCGAAACGGTGGCGATCCACGGTGTGGACGGGGTTACTGTGGAGTCGGCCGAGGGGAGCGACACCGCGGAGGTGGACCCCGTGCTACGACGTGATTTTTCTGGTGCCGCTGCCGCGCTCACCCTCAGTATGGTCGAGGGGCTGGACCTGGCTCGGCTCCGTGCGCTGTTCGGTCCTCAGCCCGCCGGGTCACGGCAGCTCGGTGTGGCTGACGTCGAGGTCGTCGAGCAGATCACCGACACCTTTGTCCGGCAGGATTACGCGCACGGCGGCGGGCTGATCCGAGAGGCCGCGGTAGCGCAGCTGCACGCGACGTTGCCGCTGCTGGATGCCCAGGTCAGTCCCGGGCTACGGCCTCGGCTGATGGTCGCCACCGCGCGTCTGGCGTGCCAGGCTGGCTGGATATCCTTTGACGTCACGCGGCACAATGCCGCCCGGCGGATCTGGACGATCGGGCTGAACATCGCCCGCAAGGCCGAGCATCCCCTCGGGGACGACCTCACGGTCTTCCTGCTGTACGACATGGCCTTCCAGGCAGTGCACCTGGGGCGCCCCGACGACGCGCTGCGCCTGGTTCAGGCCGGTCATACCCCCGCCACCGGTCCTCAGTTCGTCTCGGCGTCCACCGCCAGTTGCCTGGCGTACATCCAGGCAAAGGCGCACGCCGCGCAGGGGGACGCGGCGGCCTGTGAGCGCGCGTTGGGTGCGGCCGTCGATCAGTTCACCAGCATCGACCCGGCGACCCGCCCGCCGTGGGGGACGTTCCTTGATGACACCGGCCTCGTCGCTTTGCAGGGTGGCGCCCACTACACATTGGCTGCGGCGGAGTGCGACGCACTCGCCGCCGGGCGGGCGGTGCCACTGCTGCGCCAGGCCGTGGATCGCCTCGGCCCCGGCTATGCCCGTCCTCGGGCGCACCATCTGGTTGATCTCACAGGAGCGCATGCGTTAGCCGGGGACACCGACACCGCCGTCACCATCGGCCACCAGGCTATCGACGCGGTCACCGGTCTTTCCTCCCCCCGGTTGCACGACAAACTGGACACCCTGAATACCGTGCTGGAACCACTCCAGACCAGCGCGGGTGTGGCCGAACTCCGCAGCCGTCTAGCTGCCGCCACTGCGGCCTGACAAACGTTCGACGACCAGGTGACAGCGATATTTCGAATCCGGCGTCCCGCAGACATGAACATGCGCATTCCACACCGTGCTCGCCTTCTGACTTCTGTTGCCGCCGTCAGGCAGGGCAGGTGTCCGGGGCACCACGGTCGGCGGTGCTGGGCAGGCGGACACGGCAGTCGCTGAGGTGATCGTGTTGGCGTGGTAACCATCGTGATCACCAGCGACGCCGTGTCCGCGTTGCACTTATCGCACGCCGTTGCCGGGTCGTAGGGGGCTTGATGTCAGGGCACCAGTGGTCACCAAGGGGTCTAGCAGTTGCGTGAGGTGATGGTGGCTTCGGGATAGTCGAATCGGGAGCCGTTGAATGTCGCCTTCTGGATGTTGCCGGGGTAGCCGCTGCTGCCGAGGCGCACCTCGTAGTGCAGGTGCGGGGTGATGTTGTTACCCGGCTTGCTGGTATTGCCGAGCGTACCGATCTTCTGTCCACGGGTGACCGACTGGCCGACGGTGACGGAGATGGTTTTCAGGTGCGCGTAGTAGGTGAAGTACCCACCGGAGTGCTCGATCTTGACCAGGTTGCCGAAACCGTTGGCGGATCCCTGGTGCGACGCGCTGCGCACCTTTCCCTTCGCGGCTGCTACGACCTTGTCTCCGAGATCAGAGTCGGCTTCCGGGCCGCGGTTGAAGTCGATCTCGTAGCTGCGGTGTGCGCTGGAGTTGTCGTTGTCGCCGCGCCAGGTCTGGCCGCACGGGAACGGCAGCTGGAACTCGGGCGCCGCCGCATTCGCGGTCGCCGGGATAGCTACACTCACAAGGCTCAAGGATGCCGCGACCATGGCTCCCGCTGCGACCGTTCTCATTCCATTTCGACGCATCTGCTCTCTCCTCTAGCTGTTGGATTGGCTCGGTTCTCTCGGGCACGCACTGCGTGCTCAAGGGCGCTGGTATGTCGTGCCAACCCCAACGTCGCTTGTTCACCGGCTGTTCGCTAGTGTCTGACAGAAGCTGACAACAGTTCTGACAGGAGGACAGTCGATGGCGGAGCTGGACGAGCGGCAGGGGACTATCCGTGCGTTTGCCGGCGAGCTGCACCAGCTGCGTGTCAGCACAGGAACGCCGTCGTTCCGCAAGATGGCGAGCTTCTCCGGTTGCGTCTCCCACACCACGCTGGCCGAGGCGGAGAAAGGGCTCCGTCTGCCTTCCTGGGAAACCACGCGAGAATTCGTCAAGGCATGCCAGGGAGACGAGGCCGACTGGCATGGCCGATGGCAGAGGGCCAAGTCAGCGACAACACCGGAGGAACCGGTACTAGTACTTCTCCCACCATTATCAGGTGCAGAGGAGAAACTGTCGGGTAGCCGGGAGGACTCTCACCTCCCGGTCACCCAACAGGGGAAACGCCGTCTCCGGATCCCACTGGTTGGCGGAGTGGTGACGTTGCTCGGGGTCGGCACACTGGTGGCCGTGCTTGCTATGATTTTTTTGCAAGATTCTGCAGAGAACCCTGCACTCCCACCCAAAGGCGCACTTATCGAGGGAGATCACAGTCGCTTTATACGCGACGTCACGATCCCTGACGAGACACAGGTCCCGGTTGGTGAAAATTTCGTCAAGGTGTGGGAGGTCCAGAATGCTGGAAAAGTGATCTGGCGTGACCGCTACTTGCAAAGGCAGGACCTGCCCGTGTCACCGGACACGTGTCGGACACCCGATAGGGTACGGATTGGCGACACCTTGCCTAATGAGCGTATTTTGATCAGTGTGACGGTCACGGCGCCCAGCAGTCCCACGACGTGCAAGGTCGATTGGAAGATGGTCGACAACCAAGGACGTGAGTTCTTGCCGAACTCCCGGCCGGTATTCTTCCTGGTCCACGTTGTCAATCCACCTGATAAGTGATCTACCCCGCGCGCCCAGCTGAAGATCCGCCGCACCACGGTATGGGCGCACTGCGGTATGTTGGGCTTGTGAAGGTCGACAAGATGAGCATCTCACTGGAGGCTGATCTCGGGGACGCCGTGCGCGACGCAGCGCGACGGGCCGGCAAGGGGCTGTCGTCGTGGCTGGCCGAGGCGGCGGCGACCAAGCTCCGCGCCGAGGCCCTTGAGCAGTATCTGGACGAGTGGGAACGCGAGCACGGCCCCTTGACCGCGGCAGAACTGGAGCGTGCCGAGCGGGAACTCGGGCTGCGAGTGGCGGATCCGGCAGCGTGAGCGCACTCGTTCTCGACGCCGGTGCGTTCGTGGCGGCGGAGCGCGATGACCGGGCGCTGATCGCCCGGCTACGGGTGGCCCAGCGCCGCGGTGTTGAGCTGCGCAGCAACGCGATCGTCGTGGCCCAGGTGTGGCGTGATTCCCGGGGTCGTCAAGCCCAGCTGGCGCGGCTGCTCCGCAGCGTCGATGTCCGCCCGGTCGATAACGAGGCGGGGCGTGCGGCCGGGGTATTAATCGGCCAGGCGGGTACTCAGGACCCGATCGACGCCACGCTGGTGCTGCTCGCGCATACCGGTGACCGCATCCTCACCAGCGACCCCCAGGACATCCAACGCCTGCTCAATGCCGCAGGTAGATCGGTAACCGTCATTCCCTGCTGAGAGGAAGCCACTGGGGGATGGGCGACGTCCTCACCTCGGTCCCGGGCCCGCTGCAGATCAGCATCGATATGGCCGAGCTGACCCTGTAACCGCTGCGAGCAATAGCATTCCGAATCGGCGCTGTCACCGTCGCGCCGAATTCGAGGGCAAGGGGACTGCGGCGTGGCCGGCACGGCTCCGGACTTCCTGGTCCGATTTCCCGCTCCGCCGCCGTCGCGAGGCACGGTGGGTGTGGGTTTCGTGGTCGGTGCCGAGCATGTGCTGACGTGCGCGCACGTCATTAATGCCGCGCTCGGGCGCGACCTGCTCCAGCAGGACAAGGCCGAACACGACGAGATCGTGACGCTGCGGCTACCGATGAGCAGCGACGCCATCCGGGAAGCGCGGCCAAACGCCAGGGGGCGCAGTGAGAAGGGAAATAATGATGACTCGTCCGCACACTTCCTGCACAACCTGGTCCATGTTGGCTGGCTCTTCGAAGTTAACCGGGATGTGTAATCAAAGGTTCACTTTCCGTGGTCGTCGGCTGGTGCTGCCGGTAGCCACAGCAGGGTGCCGTCCCCCGCCGCGGCCCGGTTCCCGGCCCCCGGGTGCCC
>JBQTGW010000294.1:0-16054 GCA_052390495.1 Pseudonocardiales bacterium | reverse complement strand
CCATCACCCTCACCCGAGCAACCGAACCATCAGGAAGACCCCGGAGACAGCGGACAGCACGATCATCCCCACGCAACTACTTTAAGTCATCATCAATGAACGCTGAGTCATCATGACGTGGCCCTGGCCACGCCCCCGGGAGCTATTCCGACCGCTCGCGTTCGGGCTCCTATTCTGGCCTGCGGGCGGGTTCGCAGTACTGCTCGCAATCGTGCCCGCATTCCTGCTCGCGGTCGGTTCGGCACGTATGGTCAGGCTCACTCAGCTCATCCTCATGATTACCGGAACTGGCCGAGTCAACTTCATCCAGTTACTGGAAGACGCCTACCAACGCCAAGTCCTGCGCCAGGCGGGCACCCTCTACCAGTTCCGCCACGCCGAACTCCAAGAACACCTCGCCAAGATCCACCGCCAGCGCACCTGACCCTCAGCGAATACGCGACAACCCCAGTAGTGCCTCTGCCGGGAATGTCAGCGCTGGCAATCCCGGCGCACTCTGCGAGGCCATGTCAACCATCCGTGTCGAGCGCTGAAGTTTCGCCGTGCGACCTCAGCGGCGCGAAGACCACTCACGGTCCCCGTGAGCCTTGTGCCCGGTGCCCGGTTGCGGGGCACACCCGGCATCGACGGCCTCGGCGTTGTCAACCGCCCCCAACGCTGACCAAAGTGCCGAGACAGCCACAGAGTCCCGTGCTTTCATCGCTTCAGGGAGCGCGGCATTTGGTTTCGACGTCGGGGTTGATGAGATACTCAGGGGTGGAGACTGAAATCAGGAATCGACAACAATAACCCGTGTGACCTTGGTAGAACACTTCACTAAAAGTGATTTCAGCAGAACAAGTGCTCGCCAAGGACCGGGCGACCCTTCATGCTGGACAGCCGTCCCGACAACCCAACATCATCCGAAGATCAAGTTCAGTTGAAGGAGTCTCCGCAGGCGCAGGAACCACCGGCGTTGGGGTTGTCGATGGTGAAGCCCTGCTTCTCAATGGTGTCCACGAAATCGATCACAGCACCCTGTAGGTAGGGGGTGCTCATCTTGTCCACCACCACAGCGAGGCCGCCGAAGTCCCGTTTGGCGTCACCGTCAAGCATGCGCTCGTCGAAGAACAGCTGGTAGCGCAGCCCGGCACAGCCACCCGGCTGCACCGCGATGCGCAGGTGCATGTCGGACCGGCCTTCTTGGTCGAGCAGCGCCTTCGCCTTGTCGGCGGCGGCCTCGGTCAGCTCGACACCGTGCGTTGCGACGTCGGTGTCGGCGATGTTCTCGACGGTCATGACTCTCCCTGGGATCGGCGCTCGGCACGGACGTCCTCGTTGCACATGGGCAACACCCGCGACCGACGGGTGATTCCCGTAGGTACATGGTGTCACACGGAATCTCTAACGGCCGCCCCACTGCTGGGCGGCGTGCTCGGCGATCGCTGTAAGCGTACCGCTGGGATCAGCCAGTGCGGCCGCGACCGATCCGGCCAGCTCCGCAGCGGCGTAGGCGGCCGACACTCCGGCCGCAGCTGCCTCCCGTCGACCCACCGACACCTGCCCGGCCAGCACGATGCAGGGCACCCCGCGCCGGGCGGCACCTTCGGCAAGCGTGGTGACCAGCTTGCCGCGCAACGACTGCCAATCGAAGCTGCCCTCACCGGTGACCACCAGCTCAGCGGTGTCCAGCGCGTCGTCCAGGCCGATGCGTGCGGCCACCAGCCCGGCGCCGGACACCCGCTCGGCGCCCAGCCAGAGCAACGCCGCGCCAAGCCCGCCCGCAGCCCCCGCGGCGGGCAACTCCCGGATCGCCCGACCGGATGCGTCCTCCAGGACATCCGCCCACCGGGTCAGCGCCGCTTCCAACTCGCGGACCTGTCGCGGGTCAGCGCCTTTCTGCGGGCCGAAGACCTCGGCCGCACCGTGGCGGCCCAGCAACGGGTTGGTGACATCCGCGGCGGTGACCAGCGCAAGACCGTCGAGCTCGGCCCGCCCTTCCAGCCGCGCGCACCGGGCCAGCGCGGCACCGCCGTGCGGTAGTGGCCGACCCTCGGTATCCACGGCAACGACACCGAGCGCGGCCAACGCACCTGCGCCTCCGTCGGAGCTGGCGGAGCCGCCGAGGCCGACTACCGCGGTGCGCAGGCCCGCTTCGCGGACCTCGGCGAGCAGCTCCCCGACTCCCCGGCTGGTCGCGGTTCCGGCATCCCGCCGGTCGGCTGGCACCAGGTGCAAGCCGCAGGCCTGCGCGCTCTCCACATAGCCGGTCCCGTCATGTTCCAGCCACCGAGCCGTGACTGGCTCGCCCGCGGGACCGGTGACCCGGCTGGTGTGCACCGTCCCGCCCAGCGCGGTGTGCAACACCGCCACGAAACCCGGGCCCCCGTCGGCCAGCGGACGCAGCGTTAGCTCGTCGGCGGGGGCAGCCCGGCGCCACCCCCTTGCTACGGCCTCGGACGCCTGCACCGCGGTCAGCGTTCCACCAAAACAATCCGGGGCGATCAGCACGCGCACAGCGGACGACGCTACCGTCGGAGTGGAGCTCGACGCAGCGGCGGTGCGCGGAGGAGGAGCCTGGGATGGCCCTGCGGTGGCGCTACGAGGACCACAGCGGCGCCCCGGCGCGCGGTCCGGACATCACGTTCGAGGACCAGGCCGACGCCGAGGAGTGGCTTGGCCACGAGTGGCGGGGTCTGCTCGACAGTGGCGTCGAGGCGGTCACCCTGCTCGACGGCACGGAAGAGGTCTACGGCCCGATGAGCCTGCGGGCCGCAGCGTCAGGGGATGGGGGCGCCGCGACCGACGCGGGGTTTGGGTACTCGTAATTTGCGCAGCTGGGTAGCCCTGGTCATCGCATAGAGCCCCAGGCCCACCCTGGACACGGAGATGTCCGGGAATCGTTCGCGGACCCGGCGGTTGATGATCCGGCCGAGCACCACACCCTCGGTGATCATCGTGATGAGCATCGCCATCGACAGCAACGACACGTACTGCTGCACCACCGGGGACGGCACCAGGATCACCAGCACCACCAGCAAAGCCAGCGGCATGAACAGGCCTGCGATGTTGCGCCGGGAGTCCACCAAGTCCCGGACGTA
This sequence comes from Pseudonocardiales bacterium, assembly GCA_052390495.1. Lineage (GTDB taxonomy): Bacteria > Actinomycetota > Actinomycetes > Mycobacteriales > Pseudonocardiaceae. Next base: position 12,974 of record JBQTGW010000294.1, on the reverse strand, counting down.
TGCCTTCACCGGACCGCGATCGCGGGGCAACAGGTACTTCTCGTCCCCGGCCATCATCCGCTCACGGCGCACTGCCGCCGCCTGTCGCCGCTCGAGCTTGGACCCACGCATCCGACGCAGCGCCTCGCGCTGGTTCTTCGGCGGAGGTGGTGCAGGCCCCCGCTTGCGGGCTTCGGCTTCCCGTCGACTGGGGGTCGGCCGGCCTTTGCCAGGGGTCCGGGACCCGGGTAGCGGATCGGCTGGGTCGGACGCCACGTCAGCCGCCGGCTCCGGCACGGAATCGGCGGCTCCCGGACCGGTTTTGCCGCGCAGGAACCTCACGGTGACCAGCCTAGCTTTCACCACCGCCGCGCCCGACAGTGCGCTGGCGCGCCGATTGGTAGCGTCCGGCAGGTGCGGACGCTGGTGCTCGGCGGTGCGCGCTCGGGTAAGTCCGGGTACGCGGAAGGCTTGCTCAGCGACGGGCGGGTCGACTACCTGGCAACCGGCCGGAGGGCGCCGGAGGACCCCGAGTGGGAGGCGCGGATCGCTGCGCACATCGCCCGCAGACCCCCCGGCTGGCGCACCGTCGAGCCGACTGACCTGCCCGCCGCGCTGCGCGTTGCAGGCCCGGTCCCGGTACTGGTCGACGACGTGGCGACCTGGCTGACCGGTGAGTTGGACGACGCGGACGCCTGGGCAGGTGGCCCCGATGCCGTGCTGGCCTGCCGGGCTCGATGCGCCGCACTGGTGACTGCGGTGACGGCCTGCCCAGCCCGGCTGGTATTAGTCAGCGCAGAGGTAGGGCTCGGCATCGTGCCCGCGACCCGATCCGGGCGACTGTTCCGCGACGAGCTGGGCGCTCTCAACGCACAACTGGCCGCGGTATGCGACCAGGTGCTGCTGCTGGTGGCTGGGCTGCCGGTACGGCTGCGATAGACGTCGCAGCCGTACCGGCAGGATAAGCACCAGCAAGTAGCCGCAGACCCCGAACACCAGGAGCGCCGCGTGGAGTTTCCCCCGGTCACACCACCCGACCAGCAGGTCCACCGGGAGGCGGTGTTTCGGCACGGCCAACTGACCAAGCCCAGCGGCTCCCTGGGTCGGCTAGAAGAGCTGGGCGTCTGGGTCGCTGCGTGCCAGGGCAGTTGCCCACCGCGTCCGTTCGCCAGGCCGCAGGTTGTGGTGTTCGCCGGGGACCACGGCGTCGCCGCCCGCGGCGTCTCCGCCTACCCCAGCGAAGTCACCCGCCAGATGCTGGGCAACTTCCTGTCCGGCGGGGCAGCGGTGAACGTGCTCGCCGCGGCCGCAGGCGTGGCGGTGCGGGTGGTGGACCTGGCGGTGGACGTGGCAGCCGATCCCAGGATGCCGCCGCTGGTCACCCGGCACAAAGTCCGCCGTGGCAGCGGCGCGATCGACCGGGAGGACGCGCTGACCGACGACGAGGTGGGCCAGGCGCTGGCCGCCGGGGTCGCGATCGCCGACGAGGAGGTCGACCGCGGCGCCGACCTGCTCATTGCCGGCGATATGGGCATCGGGAACACCACCCCGTCCGCTGTCCTCATCGCCGCACTGACCGGGGCCGAACCGGTGGCCGTGGTGGGCCGCGGCACCGGCATTGACGACGCGGGCTGGATGCGCAAGACCGCCGCGATCCGCGACGCGCTGCGCCGGGCACGCCCGGTCGTCGGCGACCCCGTCGCGCTGCTGCGAACCGCGGGCGGTGCCGATTTTGCGGCGATGGCGGCCTTCCTGGCCCAGGCCGCCGTCCGGCGTACCCCGGTGATCCTCGACGGCCTGGCCACCGGGGCCGCAGCGCTACTCGCCGAGGAACTCGCCCCGGGAGCACGGGCCTGGTGGGTCGCCGGCCACCGTTCCGTGGAACCCGCGCACATCCAGGCACTGGAGCACTTGGAGCTGACTCCCGTGCTGGACCTGGAGATGCGTCTCGGCGAAGGTTCCGGGGCAGTGGCCGCGTTGCCGCTGCTGCAGATGGCCATCCGAATCCTCGCCGAGATGGCCACCTTCGCCGACGCAGGCGTCTCCGGACCCGTGGACGAGCCTGCGTCCAGGCGGTGATCCGTGGGCTGGCGCTGGCCGTGTCCTGGCTGACCGTCGTGCCGATGCGGGTGCCCGGCGAGGTGGACCGCGACCTCGCTCGCCGGGCGCTGTACTGGGCCCCCGTCCTCGGTGCTGCGCTAGGTCTGCTGGCCGCAGCTGGGTTGGCCGCACTGCACGTGGTGGGTACCCCGCCGCTGCTCGCCGGGTTGGCTGTGGTGGCGATGCTGGCCGCGCTGACCAGGGGAATGCATCTGGACGGGCTGGCGGACACCGCTGACGGGCTGGGCTGCTACGGCGGGCCAGCGCGGGCGCTGGCAGTGATGCGGGACGGCTCGGCTGGGCCCTTTGCGGTGGTCACGCTGGTGCTGGTGCTGGCCGCGCAGGCGGCCGCGCTCGGGGCGCTGGCCGAATCCGGCAGGCTGCTCGCCGTGGTACTGGCCGTGACCGCGGGGCGGGTCACCTTCGGCTGGTGTGCCCGCAAAGCAGTACCCCCAGCTCGCGCCGAAGGTCTGGGCGCCCTGGTAGCAGGCAGCCAGCCGCTGGCGGTGCCCCTGATCTGGACCCTGACCCTACTAACCGCCAGCCTGGCGGCAGTACCCGACCGCCCCTGGCAAGGCCCACTAGCCGTAACCCTAGCCGCCCTAACAGTAGTAACCCTCTCAGCCCACACCCACCGCCGCCTCAATGGCGTAACCGGCGACGTCCTAGGCGCCGCCAACGAACTAGCCACCACCGTCCTTCTCGCGGTATGCGCGATCGGGTGAGCCTGCTGAATACAGGGCCGATCAGGTGAGTGGGACCACCCAGTTGTGCGTGTCGGGGGCGGCGCCGCGTTGGATGGCGGTGAGGGCGGCCCGCAACCGGCTGGTGACTGGGCCGGACTCGCCGGTGCCGATGGTGAATTCGCCGCCTGCGTGGACGACGCGGGCGATCGGGGTGATCACTGCGGCGGTGCCGCAGGCGAAGACTTCCGAGATGTCCCCGGCCGCCGCGCCCTTCTCCCACTCCTCGGTGGAGATCCGCCGCTCTTCGACACCCAGGCCGTGATCCCGGGCCAGCGTGATCAGGGAGTCGCGGGTGATGCCCGGCAGCAGAGCGCCGGTCAGCTCCGGGGTCACCAGCCGGGCCCGATCTCCCTCTCCGAAGACGAAGTAGAGGTTCATTCCCCCCATCTCCTCTACCCAGCGCCGTTCCACCGCGTCCAGCCATACGACCTGGTCGCAGCCCTTGGCTGCGGCCTGCTGCTGGGCGACCAGCGACGCCGCGTAGTTACCGGCGCACTTGGCCTCTCCAGTGCCCCCTGGGGCGGCCCGGACATACTCGGTGGACAACCACACGTTCACCGGCTTGAGCCCACCAGGAAAGTAGGTACCAGCGGGCGAGCCGATGAGCAGGTACCGGTAGGTCGCGGCCGGGCGCACCCCGATACCCACTTCAGTGGCCAGCAGGAACGGCCGCAGGTACAACGATTCCTCGGCACCGGCAGGCACCCACTCGACGTCGGTGCGCACCAGTTCGCGCAGCGAGCCCAGAAACAGCTCGTCAGGCAGCTCCGGCATCGCCAATCGGCGGGCCGAGGAACGGAACCGGGCGGCGTTGGCCAGCGGCCGGAAAGAGGCCACCGTGCCATCCGGTTGCCGGTATGCCTTGAGACCTTCGAAGATCGCCTGCCCGTAGTGCAGCACCATGGTGGCCGGATCCATGACGAGCGGCCGGTACGGACCGATCTGGGGATCGTGCCAGCCACGCCCCGCAGTCCAACAGATCTCCACCATGTGGTCGGTGAAATACCTGCCGAAACCTGGCGCGGCCAGGATCTCGGCCCGACGCTGCGGCGTCACGGGCGAAGGGTGCGGCAGGCGGATGAAAGGTGACACGGCACTCATACCCTCGACGGTATCCCGTCGTAGCCCGAGACGGTAGGACATCCCACTATCTCCTCGCCTCCGCCATGCTGACGCCAATGACCGAGCAACGCATCCCGGTACGGATCACCCGGACCAGGCTGGCCGACGGACGCCACCTGGCCTACTACGACGACCGAGATCCCTACGCCTCCGGTGCGGCCACCCGCACCCTGCACGACACCCGCGACCTGCCCCCGTGCAACGCAACACCCACGATGCGCCTCGATGTGCTCACCGGGGAATGGGTCACCCTCGCCGAAAACCGGATGGACCGCACGCACCTGCCCACAACGCAAGCGTGCCCGCTGTGCCCCAGCCGGAACGGCGCGCTGACCGAGATCCCGGCGCAGGACTACGACGTCGTCGTGTTCGACAATCGATTCCCCTCGTTCGGGCCGGCCGCCGGACCGGTACCCACCCTGGTGGACGACGATCCACTGTGGCCGCAGCTGCCAGCGGCCGGGCGGTGTGAGGTCGTGTGTTTCACCAGCGAGCACGACTCCTCATTCGCCGGGCTCGCCCCGGGTCGGGCCGCGACGGTGATCGAGGCGTGGGCCGACCGCACCCGAGCACTGTCCGCAGTGGTCGGTATCCGGCAGGTGTTTTGCTTCGAGAACCGCGGCGCGGAGACGGGGGTGACCCTGCACCACCCGCACGGCCAGATCTACGGTTACCCGTTCCTGCCGCCGCGCACCGAGCAGCTGCTGGCCCGGGCCGCCGCGCACCGCGAGAGCACCGGGTCCGACCTGCTTTGCGACGTGCTGGCCGCCGAGCTGCGGGCCGGGACCCGGGTGGTGCACCGGGGACGGGCGTGGTCCGCCTACGTGCCTGCCGCGGCGCGGTGGCCGGTGGAGTTGCACCTCGTGCCGCACCGTGCGGTACCCGACTTTGCTGCCCTGGACGGCCCCGAACGCGCCGAGTTGGCGACCCTCTACCCCGCGCTGCTGCGGCGGGTGGACGGGTTTTTCGCGGACCAGGGCGACCCCGGACCGGTGCCGTACATCGCTGGCTGGCACCAGGCCCCAGTAGGCCAGGGGCGCGATCTCACCCGACTGCACCTGCAGCTGTTCTCCCTGCGCCGCGCCGCCGGGAAGCTCAAGTACCTGGCGGGGTCGGAGTCCGGGGTGGGCGCCTGGCTCAACGACACCACGCCCGAACGCATCGCCCGGCGCCTGCGGGAGCTGGGGTGAGCACCGACGCGGCGTTAAGAGCGGCATTCCACGCCGCGTTCGGCCGGGAACCCGAAGGGACGTGGGCCGCCTCCGGCCGGGTGAACCTGATCGGCGAGCACGTCGACTACGCCGAGGGGCTGTGCCTGCCGCTGGCGCTGCCGCAGCGCACCGAGGTGGCGGCGGCGCGCAGGGACGACGGCCTGCTGCGGCTGCGGTCGCTGCATCCGGGGGCGCAGCCGTGGAATGGCTCGCTCGACGAGGTGCGACCTGGCCACCCTCGGGGTTGGGCCGGCTACCCGGCTGGGGTGCTGTGGGCGCTGGGCCACCCGTCCGGTGGGCTCGACCTGCTGGTCGGCGAGTCGGTACCGCCCGGGGCTGGGCTGGGGTCATCGGCGGCTCTGGAGTGCGCCGTCGCGTTGGCCGTGGACACGCTGGCCGGACTCGGACTGGGCACGTCCGACGCCGGGCGGGCCACGCTGGCCGCAGCGTGCCGCCGCGCGGAGAACGAGGTCGTCGGCGCGCCAACAGGCGGGCTGGACCAGATCGCGTCACTGTTCTGCATCGCCGAGCACGCTCTGTTGCTGGACTGCCGGGACGCGACCATGCGGCAGGTGCCGCTGAACCTGGCCGCTGCCGGACTGACCCTGCTGGTGATCGACACCCGGGCCCCGCACCGGCTGGTCGAAGGGCAGTACGCCGCACGGCAGCGCAGCGCTGAGCAGGCCGCGGCCGCCCTGGGCGTGCCCAGCCTGCGGGAGGCCCACCTGCTGGACGGCCTGGCCGACCCACTGCTGCGCAAGCGAGCCCGGCACGTGGTCAGCGAGATCGCCCGGGTGCGCGAAGTCGCGGAGTTGTTGGATGCAGGCCAGATCAGGGACATCGGACCGCTACTGGATGCCTCGCACACCTCACTACGCGACGACGCCGAGGTGTCCAGCCCGGAACTGGACTGCGTGGTGGACGCGGCTCGCGCAGCCGGTGCGCTGGGCGCCCGGATGACCGGCGGCGGTTTCGGCGGCTCGGCGCTGGCCCTGACAGAGCGGGCAGCCAAGACCACGGTGGCTGACGCCGTGCGGATCGCGGCGGCCCGCCACAACTACCCGGAGCCCACCTTGTACATGTACCCGTGAGTGGCGCAGCCGCACGTGGGAGGGGACGAAGGGGGGCTTGACGACCTCGGCTGGCAGCGCGCGGCCGCGGACGTCGATTTCGACGGTGTCCCCCGGTGCCACCGCAGGATCCAGCAGCGCCAGCGCGATGCCGGTGCGCAACGTGGGGGAGAAGGTGCCCGAGGTGGTCTCCCCAAGCGGTACACCCGTCGGCGACCGCACCTCCATCTGGGGCCGGGGCACACCGCGCCCGGTGGCGCGCAGCCCGCGCAGCCGCCGGGACGGGCCGCGCTCGCGCTCAGCGAGCAGTGCGTCCCGGCCCCAGAACGCCGGTTTGTCCCAGCCGATCATCCAGGAGGCGCCTGCCTGCAGCGGGGTGATGTCCGGTCCGAGGTCCTGGCCGTGCAGCGGGTATCCCATCTCGGTGCGCAGGGTGTCCCGGGCGCCGAGCCCGCAGGCCCGCCCTCCGAGCGGCGCGGCGGCCGCGAGCAGCGTGTGCCACAGCGCGGACGCCTGCTCCCAGCGCGGCAACAGCTCGTAGCCGAGTTCGCCGGTGTAGCCGCTGCGGCACACTCGCAGCGGCGCACCGTCGTAGCGGGTGTCGGCGAACGCCATGTAGTCCATCTGGGTCGGCAGCCCGACGGCGTCCAGCACCTGCGCCGACCGGGGTCCTTGCACGGCGAACACCGCATAGTCAGCGTGCCGGTCCTGCACCGTCACGCCCGCAGGCGCCGTGGCCGCCAGCAGTCGGCTGACCTCATCGGTGTTCGAAGCGTTCGGCACACAGAACACGTCGTCGCTGCCCACCAGGTAGGCGATGAGATCGTCCACCACCCCACCGTCTGCACCGCAGCACAGCGTGTACTGGGCCCGACCTGGCCCGATCTTGCCGAGGTCAGCGGTAAAACAGGAGTTGACGAACTCGGCGGCTCCCGGACCGGTGACAGTCACCTTGCCCAGATGGGTGACGTCGAAAACGCCGACGGCCTCCCGCACCACGGTGTGCTCCGCAACGACGCCCGCACCGGCGTACTGGATCGGCATCTCCCAGCCGCCGAACGGTCCGAGGGTGGCCCCGAGCTCGACGTGGGCAGCGTGCAGAGGTCCACGACGCAGGAGTGTGCTCACGGATAGTGCACGCTACTGGACTGGGGCGCAGGCCAAGCCCGGCGCCCACATCGTTAGCATCCTGACACAGCCGCAGGCGACCTGGCCTGATGTGCAAGGAGACCACTGTGACCAGCCTGACCCTGCGCCTGACCGATGCCACCGTGACCACCGCGCCGGTCGACGCCCTCGTGATAGGTACCGTGCCGGATGCCGGGGCCGCCCAGCTCGCCGAGGGTGCTGCGGAGATAGACGCGGCGTTCGAAGGCGGGCTGGCCGACTTGCTGGCCGTGCTGGGCGCTCGGGGCAAGGCCGACGAGGTGATCAAGATACCGACCCGGGGTGCCGTCGGCGCCCCGTTGCTGGTCGCCGTCGGCCTAGGCGAGGTCGACGGCGAGCCCACCGGCGAGCAGGTCCGCCGGGCAGCGGGAGCGGCGGTCCGCGCCTTGGCTGGGACCTCTCGGGCGCTCACCACGCTGTCCCGGATCAATCTGGCAGCCGCCGCGGAGGGCGCCGCGTTGGGCGGCTACGCCTTCACGACCTACCGGTCCCAGAATGGGGACGCGCCGCTGGAGCAGATGGACCTGTGGGTGCCTTCGGCCGAAGCCGAGACGGCGAAAGGGGAGCTGGCCAGGGCCATCGCCGTGGCCGAAGCGGTACTGACCGCCCGGGATCTGGTGAACACCCCGCCCAACGACCTCTATCCGGCATCCTTCGCCGAACGCGCGGTGGAGCTGGCCACGGCGGCCGGGCTGCGCACCGAGGTGCTCGACGAGAAGGCACTGCGGCGGGAGGGTTACGGCGGGATCCTCGGTGTCGGCGGGGGCTCGTCCCGCCCGCCACGGCTGGTCCGGCTGCACTATGCCCCGGCCGCACCGCGGGTGAAGGTGGCCCTGATCGGCAAGGGGATCACCTTCGACACCGGCGGGATCTCGATCAAGCCGGCGGCGAAGATGGAAGAGATGACCATGGACATGGCAGGCGCGGCCGCCGCGATCGTCACCACGGTGCTCGCCGCCCGGCTGGAGCTGCCGGTGGAGGTCATCGCCACCGTGCCGATGGCCGAGAACATGCCTTCGGGCACGGCGTACCGGCCCGGGGATGTCCTCACGATGTATGGCGGCAAGACCGTCGAAGTGCTCAACACCGACGCCGAGGGGCGGCTGGTCCTCGCCGACGCGCTGGTCCGCGCCGCCCAGGACAGCCCCGACTACCTCATCGACATCGCCACGCTGACCGGCGCGCAGATCGTCGCGCTGGGCTCCCGCACGCCGGGGATCATGGGTACCCCGGAGTTTCGGGACCGGGTCACCGCGATCTCCCAGGAGGTCGGCGAGAACGGGTGGGCCATGCCGCTGCCCGAGCACCTGCGGCCGGATCTGGACTCCAAGCTCGCTGACATCGCCAACGTCGCCAGCCACCGCTGGGCCGGGATGCTCCTGGCCGGGATGTTCCTCTCCGAGTTCATCGACGACGACACACCGTGGGCGCACCTGGACGTCGCGGGCCCGGCCTACAACACCGGCTCGCCGTGGGGCTACACCGGCAAGGGCGGCACCGGGGTGCCGGTGCGCACCCTGGCGGCAGTCCTCATCGACCTCGCCGAACGTGGCTGACCTGGACGTACTACTGGCTGTCGGAATCCTGCTCGCGCGCACGCAGGATGCGCTGGCGAGCGGTGTAGTCGCGCATCCGCTGCGGATAACCGATCTTGGCGACGTCGTAGACCGGGATCTTCAGGCGCTTTCCCAGCCGCTGGGCGGCTTCGCCATTGTCCACTCTGCGTCGAGTCCACTCGCCATCGTGGGCGACCAGCACCACAGTGGTGTCGGTGACTGTGGTGCGGGGCTCGACGAATGCCTCGACTCCGCGATGCTCGGCGGCCCATCGCTCGAGGTGGTCGATGTCCGCGGTGGACGCCGCGCGCAGCACACCTGGCCGCTCTCGACGCCGGAGCCGGTCAAACAAGCCCACCGGCGACACCTCCTCGTATCCGCCGGACCTTCCGGCAATTCTGCCAGCTCAACACACCCGTTCGGGTGATTTTCAGTTTCTGCTCGGTATCCGATCCGATGCCCGAGGCCACCGCGCCCGCATCGCAAGGGCACTAGCCGTGGTGACAAGATGGCCGTGGAGCTCACCTGCGACAGTGAGCTCCACCGAGCGCCCCACCCGAGCACCACGGTATCGACATCAGCTTGAGGAGTTTCTCAGTGACCGGCACCTCAGCCACCGCCACCCCCGCTGACCTCGTAATTCTCGGCGGCGGGTCGGGCGGTTACGCCTGCGCCCTGCGCGGCGCGCAGCTGGGGCTCTCCGTCGTCCTGGTGGAGAAGGACAAGCTCGGTGGCACCTGTCTGCATCGGGGCTGCATCCCGACGAAGGCGCTGCTGCACGCCGCCGAGGTGGCCGACGCAGCTCGCGACGGCCACCAGTTCGGCGTGAAAACCGCACTCGAAGGCGTCGACATGGGTGGGGTGAACAAGTACAAGGACGGCGTCGTCGCGCGGATGTACAAGGGCCTGCAGGGGCTGGTGTCATCCCGGGGGATCACCTATGTCGAAGGCGACGGCCGGTTCGTCGCACCCAATGCCGTCCAGGTCGATGGCCAGCGTTATCTCGGGCGTGCCGTTGTGCTGGCGACCGGTTCCTACGCCAGGTCCCTACCCGGCCTTGAGATCGGCGGCCGGATCATCACCAGTGACCAGGCACTGAATTTGGACTATGTACCCGAGCGCGTTGTGGTGCTCGGCGGCGGGGTGATCGGCGTCGAGTTCGCGAGCGTGTGGCGTTCCTTCGGCGCTCAGGTGACCATCGTCGAAGCGCTGCCCCGGCTCGTCCCGGCCGAGGACGACTTCTCCTCCAAGCAGCTGGAACGGGCCTTTCGCCGTCGCGGAATCGCGTTCAAGACCGGCGTGAAGTTCACTGGTGCACGGCAGTCCGACGCCGGGGTCACGGTGAGCCTGGAGTCCGGTGAGCAGTTGGACGCCGACCTGTTGTTGGTCGCGGTAGGGCGCGGGCCGAATACCGCCGACGTCGGCTACCAGGAAGCTGGAGTTCGCATGGAGCGCGGTTTCGTGCTCACCGACGAGCGGCTGCGCACCAGCCTGGCCGGGGTGTACGCACTAGGCGACATCGTGCCCGGCCTGCAGCTGGCGCACCGCGGGTTCGCCCAGGGCATCTTCCTCGCCGAAGACATCGCCGGGCGCAACCCAACCCCGATCGACGAGGACGGCATCCCGCGGGTGACCTACTGTGAGCCGGAGGTCGCCTCGGTGGGTCTGTCCGAGGCGCAGGCCAGAGGGCGCTACCCGGAGATCGAGACGATCACCTATGACCTGGCAGGCAACGGCAAGAGCCAGATCCTGCAGACGAAGGGCGCAATCAAGCTGGTACGCGCGAAGGACGGCCCGGTTGTCGGGTTGCATATGGTCGGCGCCCGGGTCGGCGAACTGGTCGGTGAGGCGCAACTGATCTTCAACTGGGAGGCGTACCCAGAGGACGTCGCCGCCTTGGTGCACGCCCACCCGACGCAGAATGAGGCCCTCGGCGAGGCCCACCTCGCCCTGGCAGGCAAGCCGTTGCACGCGCACGGCTAACCGACGGATTTAGCGAGAAGGACGAGGGAGTCGAGGCAACAGATGGCACACTCCGTGGAGATGCCTGCGCTCGGCGAGAGCGTCACCGAGGGAACGGTGACGCGCTGGCTCAAGCACGAGGGCGACACCGTCGAGGTGGATGAACCATTGGTCGAGGTGTCGACCGACAAGGTCGACACCGAGATCCCTTCACCTGCTGCCGGAGTGTTGCAGCGGATCATCGTGTCCGAGGACGAGACCGTCGAGGTCGGCGCGCAGCTCGCGGTGATCGGTGACTCCAACGGCAGCTCCCATTCCGACTCCGGTTGGGAGCTGCCGGAGGCGGTGGCCGCACGGCAACACCAGCAGCCCGAGCCGTCACCCGAGCCCTTGCCCGAACCGGCCAACGACGCTGTCAGGACGCAGAGTGAGCCGCGGCCCGCCGCTGAGCGGCCGCCATCCGGCGACGGATCCGCCGACGCTGGGACAATCGGCGCTGGGACAGTCGGCGCTGGGACACCGGTACGGATGCCCGCGCTCGGGGAGAGTGTCAGCGAGGGCACCGTGACGCGGTGGCTCAAGCAGGTCGGTGACTCGGTGGAGATGGACGAGCCACTCCTGGAGGTGTCGACCGACAAGGTGGACACCGAGATCCCGTCCCCGGCATCGGGCACCTTGCTGGAGATCCTCGTTCCGGAGGATCAGACGGTCGACGTCGGCACCCGGCTGGCCATGGTCGGCGATAGTGCTCCAGCGCCATCCACGCCGGAACCACCTGCTCAGCCCATGCGAACGCGCAGGCCATCTGGATTCGAGCCTCCGGACGATCGCGCTCCGGTCGTCCGGCAGGACTCCCCCGAACCCGAAGCTGAAGCTGAACCCGCCCCTCAACCTGAACCGACGGCCAACAGCGACGGGGCGGGCGGTGCACCCTATGTGACGCCCCTGGTACGCAAACTCGCCGCGGAGCATGGCGTCGATCTGTCCGCAGTGCTGGGCACCGGCGTCGGCGGCCGGATCCGCAAGCAGGACGTCCTGGCTGCGGTCGAACGACCCGAGCCGGAACCCGAGCCCGAACCCGCCGAACCGGAACCACAGACCGCCACGGTCGCCGCGCCACAACCCTCGGTCCAGCCACCGGTTGTCACTTCCGAACTACGCGGGAAGACCGAAAAGCTGTCCCGGATGCGTACCGTTATCGCCAAACGGATGGTCGAGTCACTGCAGATCTCGGCGCAGCTCACCACGGTGGTTGAGGCCGACATCACCCGCCTTGCTGGGTTGCGCGACCGAGCGAAGCAGGCATTCGAGGCCCGAGAGGGCGTCAAGCTGTCATTCCTGCCATTCTTCGCCAAGGCCACCGTCGAAGCCCTCAAGGCGCACCCGAGAGTGAATGCCTCGATCGACACCGAGAAGGGCGAGGCCACTTACCATGGCGCGGAACACCTCGGCATCGCGGTCGACACCGAGCGCGGGCTGCTGGTGCCGGTGATCCATGAGGCGGGTGACCTCAACATCGCCGGCCTGGCCCGCCGGATCGCCGATCTCGCCGCCCGCACCAGATCAAACAAGATCACCCCCGACGAGATGAGCGGGGGCACCTTCACGATCAGCAACACCGGCTCCCGCGGGGCGCTGTTCGACACCCCGATTATTCTGCAGCCCCAGGTCGGCATCCTCGGCACCGGTAGTGTGGTCAAGCGCGCCGCGGTGCTCTCCGGCCCGGACGGGGACACCATCGCGATCCGCTCGATCATCTACCTGGCGCTGTCCTACGACCATCGCCTGGTGGACGGTGCCGACGCCGCCCGGTTCCTCGGCACCATCAAGGAGCGCCTCACCGAGGCCGCCTTCGAAGCCGACCTCGGGCTATAGCCAACCCATGAATGAGCTGGCCAAATACAACGAAGCTCGCCGTCAAGAGGTGATAAGATTTCGCGATCTTATCCGTAAGCGGCGTGCGGAATCGCCGGTCCCAAGTTTCGGTGATTATCCCCTGACCCGGCTACAGGAACGGATCACGCAGGGCCTGCGCGAGCATTCCGGGCAGGCGGACGTGAC